>DASUEK010000182.1:0-26259 GCA_036275115.1 Permianibacter sp.
GTCCATGAGCGAGCGCAGTGTAGGGTGGGGTACGCCGCGCCACGAGATCGGATGACCGCTTCCGTTTGTCTGTCAGCGCCGCCGCGGTTTGTGCGATTCGGCGCACACGCTGTGCGTTACTACCGCCAAGCGCTGGGTAAATCGCGGGGGCGGCCCGCGAGTCAGAAATAAAAACGCTGCCGGTCGTGGCAGCGTTTTTCACAGCTTGGGTAAGCGGCGGAAATTGCTCAGAACAAGCCCTTCTTGCCACCCAGCATGGAGCCGAGCAGACCGCGCAGCACGCGCCGGCCGAGTTCGGAGCCGATGGCGCGGGCGGCGCTTTTGGCAAAGGCTTCGGCCGCCGTCTCACGTGTGCGCGTCGGTTTTGCGGCCGGCTCGTCGGCTTCCGGTTGGCGCCGCGTCGGTACGCGCGGTGGCGGAATGCGAGCATCAACCTCGGTATCGCTATCGGCGGTATTGGCTGGGCGGCGATTGCCGGCGGTCGGTGCATTGGTGTCGGCAGCGCGTTGCTTCAGATGCTCATAAGCCGACTGGCGATCCAACGCCTGCTCGTATTGTCCGTAGACCAGCGAACCGGTGATCGCGGCATGGCGTTCGTTGGCTTGCAGTGGTCCGATCCGCGATGTCGGCGGCAAAATGAAGGCGCGTTCGACCGGCGTCGGCCGGCCTTTCTCGTCAAGAAAGGTGACCAGCGCTTCACCGACACCCAGCTCGGTGATAGCGGTTTCGGTGTCGACTGCCGGATTTTGCGGCAAGGTTTCGGCGGCGGCTTTCACCGCTTTCTGATCGCGCGGCGTGAACGCACGCAACGCGTGCTGGACCCGGTTGCCGAGCTGGCCAAGAACGGTGTCCGGCAAATCGAGCGGATTCTGGCTGACAAAATACACGCCCACCCCTTTCGAGCGGATCAGGCGCACGACCTGTTCGATTTTGTCCAGCAAGGCGTCCGGTGCGTCCTTGAACAGCAAATGCGCTTCATCAAAGAAAAACACCAGTTTCGGTTTGTCGCGATCGCCAACCTCCGGCAAATTCTCGAACAATTCAGCCAGCAGCCACAGCAGAGCGGTGGCATACAGGCGCGGCGAGTTGAACAGCTTGTCGGCAGCCAGAATATTGACGACACCACGGCCCTGGGCATCGGTCTGCATCAGATCGGCAATGTTGAGCATTGGCTCACCGAAAAATTTGTCGCCGCCTTGTTCTTCCAGCGTCAGCAAGCCGCGCTGAATGGCGCCGATCGACGCTGCCGAAATGTTGCCGTACTCGGTGGTGTAATCGCGGGCGTTCTCGCCGACGAACTGCACCATCGCACGCAGATCCTTCAAGTCGAGCAGCAGCAAGCCGCTGTCGTCGGCGATTTTGAACACCAGTTGCAACACGCCTTCCTGGGTGTCGTTGAGATTGAGCAGCCGCGCCAAGAGCAGCGGGCCGAGATCGGAGATGGTGGCGCGCAGCGGATGGCCTTGTTCGCCGAACACATCCCAAAACTGCAGACTGAAGGCCGCCGGCTGCCAGTCGCTGACGCCGAGCATGGCGAGGCGCTTGTCGAATTTTTCCGAGCGACTGCCGACTGCGCCGAGTCCGGACAGATCGCCTTTGACGTCGGCGAGAAACACCGGCACGCCGGCCGCGGCCAGCTGTTCGGTGATGACTTGCAGGGTGACGGTCTTGCCGGTGCCGGTGGCGCCGGTAATGAGACCGTGACGGTTGGTCAGGGCGGGTAACAGTGCGCAATCTTTATTGCCACTGCGGGCAATCAGCATCGGGCTGGCCATCAAGCTTATCCGGTAGCGGAACAATGTCGCCGATTATGCCAGCGCAGCGTTTGCCTGACAGCCGGCATGCAGATTGAACGGCATGCCGGTGGTTTGACGGGTGGGGCTCAGTCGGCCTGACGGGCCCACTGCCAGATCTCTTTCCAGCTGGCTTCCTTGCCGTAGAACAGCATGCCGGCGCGGAAAATGCGACTGGCATAGCGGCGCAGCAGCAGGATGCTGGCGATCAGAATCAGGAACGAGCCGAGTACCTGCCACCACGGCACAATGCCGTGGGCAAGCCGTGCCGGCATGGCGGCCATCGACGACACTGGCAGCCACGACAGCACTTGCATGACGACGTTTTCCGGTGAGTCGAGACCGGGGAACACGATCATGAAAAACAGCATCGGCAGGAACATCAGTGAGCCGCGGGTCGAGCTGTTGGGATCGTCGATGGAGGCGGCAATGGCGGCCATCACCGTGTTCCAGAACAGCATGCCGCCGAGTGCAAACAGCAAGGCGACAATGACGACCGACCATGACACCGCCGCCAGCATGTCGTTGCTGCCATCGCCGAAGCGCGCGAGCGCGAGCAGGCCAAGCCAGCCGTACAGGCACCAGGTCAGCATGGTTTTGAGACCGTGGCCGGTGAGGCCGAGCAGCTTGCCGTCAATCCAAGTTTGGTACGGAATGGCAGAGACCACCAGTTCGCTGACCCGCTGCTGCTTCTCCGAGGTGATGCTGACAAAGAAATAGGCGAAGCAGGTCATCACGCCCATCAAGGAGAAAATGGTCAGTGCGGTCGCGATGGCGCGGCTGCCGCCGCTGGCCGGTTTCCGTGCGTTCGGACTGTACTCTTGTTTGATGTCGAGCGATTTTTGCCATTGCTCGAAATCGTCCTTGGCGATACCGCGACTGGTCAGCTCCTGTTGCAGGCGCGCGGTTTTCAGTTGGTTGTCGAGCTCGTTGCGCCAGGTCGGTTCACGATTGACCAGCAGCGTGGCGCTGTTGTCGGCGCTGATTTCGAGCAATCCGGCGAGCCGGCCGGCATCGACATCGGCCGCGCGCGCGTCGCGTTCACGGCTGTCGGCGCGCAGCAGGGTCAACCGACCATCGCCGCCGTATTCCAGCGGCAGCTGGCGGGCATCGATCACCGCAATCTCGTAGCTTTCGCGCGATTTGGCCCACTGCATCATCGCGCCACCGCCCTGAATCAGCAGGGTCAATAGCACCAGGATGCCGAGGTTGATCAGCTCATGCTTCCATTTGAAATAGCGCAGGAATTCAAACCGGGCAACCGTCCAGAGACTGACGGCGTGGCTGCCGGTGGCAGGTTGTTGTGGCATCACGGCGTCTCCTGATACGGGTTTCCGACGGCGCGCAGATAAATTTCGTGCAGGCCGATCGCTTCACTGTGAATGCTGCGCAGCTGCGCACCGTTACCGAGATCGCGCAGCAGGGCGTTGAGCTCGGCGTCGTGGCGCAGAATCAGTTGCCGATGGAACGCACCGTCGGCAATCACATCGGCGACGCCAGGTTGCCGCAGAGCGTCGAGGGCGGGTGCGGTGCCGGCGTATTCGAGCCGCAAGCTGAGGCTCAGCCCCGAGCTGGCGCGCAATTCGGCCATGCTACCGAATAACACTCGACGGCCGCGATTCATCAACAGGATGCGATCGGCCAGCCGTTCGACCAAGGCCATTTGATGGGCCGACAGCAGAATCGTCGTGCCTTGGCTGCGCAGTTCGCGCAGCAGTTCCAACACCATTTCCTGATTGACCGGGTCGAGGCCAGAGAACGGCTCGTCCAGCACGACAATGCGCGGCCGATGTTGCAAGGCGGCAATCAATTGGATTTTTTGCTGATTGCCTTTTGACAGCGCCGAGACTTTTTCTTTCTGGCGATCGGCAAGACCAAAACGCTCCAACCACGGCAGCGCTGCGGCGCGTGCATCGCGGCGGCGAACGCCACGCAGCTGGGCGAGGTAGATCAGCACGTCGAGAATTTTCTGGTCCTGATAGAGGCCGCGCTCTTCCGGCAGATAGCCGAGCTCGGTCGCGCTGATGCGATCACGTTCCCCATCGGCTGACTGGTAACGGATCTCGCCACGATCCGGCTCGGTCAATCCGATCAGCATCCGCACGGTGCTGGTCTTACCGGCGCCATTGGGGCCGAGCAGGGCGAAGATCTCGCCGGCCTTGACGTCAAAATTGACATCATTGACGGCGTGGGTGGTGGCGTATTGTTTATGTACGCCGGTTACGGACAACAGACTCACGGACAACCACTCCCTGGGCACGGCGCTGGTGGTGCCAGCGCCAACAGCAAAAACGCCCGCGCAGCATAGCGGCTGCGCGGGCGTTCAGAAAGCAGACCCGTGTATGGCTTTGTAACTTAGTACGTGATGGTCAGGAACAGCCGGAAGACATCGGCACTGAAGCTGTAAAACGGCTCGTTGCCATCGCCGGTGCCGAGTTCGCGACCGCTCGGAATGTCACGAAAATCGTCGTAATCAAATTCCATGTGATCGACAAACAGGCTGAGCTTCAGCTGTTCCACCGCACTGCCGGGATAGGACCAGGTGTAACTGCCGCCGACGCCGGCGGTCCAGTTGCTGAACGTTGCCAGTTCCTTGTCGCGGGCGAGAAAGTTCTGCGCATCCTGACGCGGGAACAAGTCGCTGTAAAAATCAGCGGCCGTTTGTTCGTACTGGCGCAGTTTGAATTCCAAGGACAATTTGTCATTCCACGGATGCACGTAGCGCAGCTCCATGCTGCGCGCTTCGATGCCCCAGGTGTCGGCAAAGCTGCGGAACTCGCCACGCAAAGAGGCACGCCACGGCAGGTAATACATGGCGCGCAGGGCCGCTGCGTCGGAGGTGCGGGTATTCGGGTAAACCTCAGATTGGGTGCCGACACCCGAATCCGACAGGTAGCGCACCTGCCGATACGGATTATTCAAAAAACCTTCGTCGGTAATGGTTTCAAAACCCAGACTGGCGATCAGGTTCTTGGTCAGCACCTGACTCAGGCTCAGCCGGTAATTCTGTCGATCAACCGTGCCGACCGGATCCGAACTGAGCAGGCTGCCCTGTTGGTAGTTGTTGCGGCGGACTTCATCATCTCCCAAGGCGTAGCCGAGCGAAATGGTGGTCAGATCGCCGAAAAAGTCCTGGCTGATGCCAAAGAAGGTGGTCTTGGCGTCGTAGTCACTTTCTTCGCTGGTGGTGTGGCCAAGACTCATCGTGGTCTTGTTATGGAGATAATCCACGCCGACCGAGGCTTCCTTGCGCTCTTCCGTGTATGGGCTGGCGTAGGATTCCACGTCGACCGAGGCGGCGCTGACGTTATCGACGTAGTAGTTGGCGCTGACCGAGACTTTTTCGAGAAAGTTTTTTCGCACCAGCACACTTGGGCCGGTGATGTCCATGCCGCCACCCTGATAGGAGTGGTACATGACATCGCTGCGCTCTTCCGGCAGCACGCCGGCGACGGCGCGCCCGTGCAGCAGCACGAGTCCCGCCAACAATGCCAGTAGCGTGCGTGCGCTTTGATTAGTTACAGCCACAGCCACCACCACCGCCACCTTCCGCGCCACGGGCACCTTCACGCGCCTGGAAAACGTGGTGCATGTACGCCGTTTGCACGGCATCGCGTTCGAATGCCATGACCGGATCCGCGAGGTTCTGGCGTTCGTATGGCTTGAGCCACGGCTCAACGCTGCAACCTGCCAAGGCCAGCGTACTGGTCAGCAGCAACAGACGAGTGCGGTTGCGGGGGGAGAATGAAGTCATTATTCGCGCACCAGGGTTTTGATTTGCTCTTCGTATTTCAATTCGTAGCCCGGCTTGTAGCCACGGTGCAGGTAACGCATGTTGCCGTTGCGATCGACCATGATCGTGCTCGGCATGGCATCGACCTGATAGATCTCGCTGAGCTTGTTCTCGGTATCGAGCAGCACCGGGAACGAGACCGGTACGTCCTTCAGGAGTTTGTCGGCGAGCTTGGGGTCGTTGTCGACGTTGACGCCCAACACGGTGAAGCCGAGATCCTTGTAGCGCTGGTAGATGTCTTCAATCAACGGCATTTCCTGCCGGCAGGGACCGCACCAGGACGCCCAGAAGTTGATCATGACCACTTCGCCGCGCAGATCGGCCAGGCGGACATTGCCGCCCGCGCGGTTTTTCAGGGTGAAGTCCGGGGCCGGGCCTTTGCGCTCTTCCGCTTGCACGCTGCTGACGACAACACCGCTGATGAACAGCAGCAACAACAGGCCGGTGGCAAGCAATGCACGACGTTGACTCATGACAAACCGCTCCAAAATGAATGACTGCAGGCTATGCCACAGCATAGCGCCGGATCAGAAAAATACTGTGATGCTGGTGGAAAGCTCAAGGTTATGGGTTTGCAGGCTTTCACCGAGGATTTCATGCTCGAACACATGGTCCTGGAAGTCGATGCTGACGGCCAGCCAGTCGAGCGGGACGAACCGGTAGCCGGCGCCGATATGCCAGGTGAAGTAATCGTCATCGGCAAAGGAGGTGCTGCCGACACCCGCCAGCAGATAGAGGCTGGTGTTGATGGCGCGGCCGTCGCCGAGGAAAGCTTCGCCCGGGAACAGGTTGTAACCGAGATTCAGGCCGTAGTAGCGCAACTCGCGCTGCGAGTCGGTCAACAGCTCGGCGCCGCCGGCGAGCCGTTCGTAACTGGTTTCACCGGCCTTGCTTTGACCGACGGCGGCGGTAAAGAAATAGTGTTCGCTGATGTGGTAGGTGAGCTTGGCGCCAACGACCGAGCTGCTGCCGAAGTCCTCGATGTTGAGCACGCCAAAGCTCAAGCCGAGCTCCAGATCGTTGACGTCGATGAGGTCTTCATCAATCGTGCGGCGCTCCACTTCCGGGTCATAGACCGGGGCATCGCCGGTTTCCGGTTCGGCGGCATACACGGGCGCTGTCAGCAGCAGACAGGCGGCACAGGTGAGCGCGGCGACAGCACTCAGAAAAACAGACTGAATCCGGCTTTCCATTCTTCCACTTTCTCGTTGTCGTTACGGTCGGTCAGCACCACGTAGTTGTTGTACTCCACGCGCAGTACGAAACGACGGGTCAGGTAGGTGCGGGCGCCGACGCCCACATGGGTCAGCTGCTCGCTGCGATCTTCGGTCTGGATGATGGTGGCGGCCGGATCGGTGCGAATATACCCGGTCCCCAGTTGAAAGTAAGGCGAAATCCACCACTCCGGAAACGGTTGATGGGTCAGGTGCAGGGTGCCGTATTTGGCGTTGGAAAAGTCACCCATGACATGGCCCAGCGTGAGCTCCAGTGACAGGTTTTCGGTAAATCCCCAGGCGCCGTAAATGCTGATGACATCCGCATTCTCGAACATGCCGGCCATGACGCCGGTTTCCCATTCGCGCTTGGCAAAGTCATCTTGGGTGGCTTCGCTGACATCCACCTGCTCGCCATCGACGGTCAAGGTGCGCTGCAGTTGCTCGCGATGTACCCAGCCTTCGTGACCGCGCGGACTGCGCACCAGGAACCATTCGGTCCGGCGCTCCAACAGGGTGATGAGGCCGCCACGCTCAACGATCTGGAATTTCGGGTAGCCACGGCCGGGGCCAGTGTTCAAATCGATGTAGGGATCGGCAACCCGCACCATCAGCTGCTCGGCGTCTTCGCTGGCAGCAACAACCGCGTTGTCCGTACCTGACGCCTCGGCCGCAGCAGGGGCAGCGTCGGACAAGGGGGCGGTGCTGGCGGCTGCGTCGAGGTTGGCCTCGGCGACGGTTCCGCTGTTTTCGGTACTGGACGAGGCCGGCGCTGCTACTGCGGCAACGGATGCCGGTTGCGATTCCGGATCAACCGGTTCGCTGGCATGGGTCCAGCCGGGCAGTAGCAACGGCAATAAAAGAGGCCACAACCGGAGCGTCATGCGACAGGCATTCCTTGGCTGAAAGTGTGCGGGATTCTACGTCAGTGCCGGTGAGCTGTCAGTTCACCGGCACGCCTGGCGCAAACGGGTCGTTGAAGTACTGGGCGCCGATATCGAGCCACTCGGCCAGCAGCTTCAACTCGGCATCGTTGAGCCAGCCGGCATGAGTGCCGCCGGCAGCGAATGCTTCAAAAAAGCGACTGTTGCGGGCATCACCGGCACGCATGACCGGGCTTGGTGCGTTGACGGGCGTGGTGATTTCACAGATCGCTGGTGGCCCCGCAATCAGTACGCCTTGGGCGCAGACAAATATGCCTGAACCGACCGGATCTTCAACGGCCGGTTCGGTAGTGACGATAACGTCATCGACAATCATGCCACCGCCATTGACCGATTGGGCGGTGTCCTGCCGGAACAGCTCAACATAGCTGACCGTAAAATCTGCGTTGTCGGGCGAGGTTTCGGCACGCAGATCGAGCTGGGCGGCCGGTACCCGCGCCACGTTGTTGGTGTCGGTGATGTTGTGGCAATTGGTGCAGGTCTGGTCATCGCTGCTCATCGGGTCGTCGCTGATCAGCACGCCATCCGGACCCGGGCGCGGCAGCTCCCACAGCGGCTGGATGTGGGCCTGATAGTGGATGGTGATACGGCAGAGGTTGTTCCAGCTGGCGATGCAGGCGTCGCTGACCGGTCGCTCGGTCAGCAGATCGGTAGCGATGTCGGAGTTGAACGGTGCATCCAACGGGCGGACGGCCGGATCGGTCCATTCGTCATTGAAGACCAGATCGATTGTCGGTGTACGCGGGCCGCGGGCGCTGCTGGTCATCGGGTCCTGGCTACGGGCCCAGACCTGAGCCATGGTGTCGCCGATGTCGACCAAGCTCAGGCTTGGTTCGGTGTTCGGGAACGGAGCGCCGGTGGCCGGTGCGCCCGGATTGGCGGACGGGGCCTCGGCATCGCGGCGGCCGTGTGGCAATTCGCTATCGGCCGTGTGACAGCCATTGCACTGACGCACTTCACCCGGTTTGAGCTGCAGCCAGTTGTTGTGACGAGGGCTGATACGACGACCGTTGCCGTCAAGGATGCTAAAGCTGAAAGCAACGTTCGCCGGTACCTTGAACATGGCCGAGCCGTCCGGCTCGACCGGGACATAGCCGAGAATTTCCCGCATGCCGAAGAAGGTGGTGAAACCGAACGCACTGTTATCGATGTCGATGATGTCGTCATCGGCTTGCGACACGGCTTTCTCAAGGCGGATGTAGCGGGCCGGCCGCTCGGCGGCCATGGTTTGGCCCGGATCCCGTACCGTGGCAATGCCACCCGGCGCGGTATCGACGCCATCGATGTCGTACACGCTACGGATATCGAGCACGCCGACGCCGGCGGCCACCAGATTGCTGTCCAAATCGACACCGGCAACGCCATCGACAATGACGGCCGGCGCCGGACTCGGTACCAAGGCGACCGGATCGGTGTAGTAGCTACCTTCTTCCGGCGTGAACATCGGGATCTGGGTCCGGCTGCCCGGGTCGTAAACATACAGACTGAACAGCGGATCGGCTTCGACAACCGCCGGATCGGCGAGGCGTTCCGGCGTGCACGGCACAATGCGCTCGTCCGGGGTATCCGGCTCTTCCAACACCCGGCACTGACTCCAGCTGACGAGGTAACGTCCGGTGCCATCGAAGAGCGGGAAGGCATTGCGGTAGCGGCCAGCAGGCGACGGCACATCGTCGGTCCGCACACCGGCCGGCGCAACCGATTGTTGGGCCGGGCCGAGCAGACCGCTGGCCGCGAAGGTTGGCTGGTTGTTGTCGATGTAATCGGTGGTGTTGATGGCGATGAGATCGCCACCTTCGTAAACGCTTTCAAACGGCCGCAGAATCGTCAGCACCCGGCCATCCGGCAGCGGTTGCGGTTTGACGAATTGCACAATGGCGTTTTCGGTGCCGGTGGCGTGGCTGTGCCGGCCGTAAAGCAGGTTCAGATCGGCGCCGTCCGGGCGAATGGTGTAAAGGTGCATGCCACGGTCCTGGCCGCTGTTGTCCCAGCGGCTGAACACGATGCGACCATCCGGCAGCACCGATGGGTCCAGGTCATGGCTTTGGTTGAAGCTGATCTGATGCAGGTCGGAACCGTCGGCGTTCATCACATGCAGGCTGACTGCCTCCACCTGATCACTTTCTTCCTGATGGGCAAATTGCGGTTTGCCTTCATCCAACAGGATGGCGCGTGCCTGACGCTGGCGGGTCGAGGCAAACACGATCCGACCATCCGGTAGGTAGCGCGGGCTGATGTCCTGACCAGCTTCCGCGGTGATGTCAGAGGCGATGACCCGGCGTAAAACGCCGGTTACCGAGTCGTACTCCCAGATGTTCCAGGTCGGTTGCTCGTCTTCGTCGGCGTTTTCGATTTCGGGAAAGCGCATTGAAAACAACAGCTTGGTGCCGTCGTACGAGACGGACAAATCGCGGACATCATACAGCGCCGGCTCTTCGCCCTCTTCAGCAGGCGGGATGACCGGCGTCGTGATGTCGGTTTCCAAGGCTGACGGACTGGCCCGGTCGCGAACGATGAGTCGGGCGCCCGGACGAAATTCGAACGGTTCGCGGATATCGCCTGGAATCAGCTGCTCGTTGTCATCCAGCGGCAGGCTGCGCTTGATGTAGGCGACCTTGAAATCCAGCACCACCGGGTCCGGCGTCTGCTCGTCATCACCACCACCACAGCCAACAAGGACTGCTGCGGAAAGACAGAGCACCACAAGCTGCGCTGACCAGTTTCGAACGATCATGGAGAAGGCTTCCCTGAAATACCGCAGGCACCGATCTAAACGACAATGCCGTATTGCTCACAATTATCCCGACCAACGGTAGGTGTTTCTGCGCAGGCAGTCACGAAAGCCGGGACGGTATAGGCTTAGAATTTGACTCGGCTCAAACCGTAGGGCGGCTATTTGTGACTGCCTTTTTGACATCTTTCGTGTCCGGTACTGACCATAAGCTTATAACAGGATGCTCGCCATGAAGACTGTCGTCGCGCCGAGCCGGCAATCCCGACCGGGGTTGCTCTGGCATACCATCGCGCTGGCTGCGCTGGTCGTGTTGTCACCGCTGGCAGAAGCCGGTAGCCGTGAACAGGCCAAAAGGATTTTCGACCGTATCGCCGGGGTGCCGGCTGACGAAGCCACCATCGATGAGCTGCAGGCGCTGATTGACGCCGATGCCGGTGGCCGTGAGGGGCGCATCGAGGCGGCCAGGCAGGCCATGGAGCATCCGTCTTTCTACAACGTCACCTTGAAGAACTTCGTGACGCCGTGGACCAATCGCGATGCCAACGTGTTTGCGCCGCTGAACGACTACACCGCAACGGTGATTGGCATGGTCCGCGACGATGTCGATTTTCGTACTGCGTTGTATGACGACATCATCTATGTGGCGAACGGCACGAGTGCGCCGGGCTATTCGAACAGCAGCAACGCCCACTACGAATACCTGGAGCAAAATCACGCCAACCTGAAGGACGTGTTGGTGCGTCGGCAGCAATCGGCGGTGACCGGTTTGCGTGCCGAAGCAACGGCCGGGTTGATGACCACCCGTGCAGCTGCCAAATCGTTCTTTATTGCCGGCACCAACCGGGCGATGTTCCGGTTCACCTTGATGAATCACTTGTGCAACGATTTGGAGCAGGTGAAAGACATCACTCGGGTGCCGGACCGTATTCGTCAGGATGTGACGCGCAGTCCCGGTGGCGACAGCCGCCTGTTCAACAACACCTGCATTGGTTGCCACAACGGCATGGACCCGCTGGCGCAGGCATTCGCCTACTACGATTTCCAATACGACACCGCAGCAGATCCGGAAGGCAGCAATGGCTCGCTGGTCTACAACGATGTCGGCATGACCGACCCCTTCACCGGTACTCGCGTCAAGAAGAAATACCACATCAACGAGAACAACTTTAAGCCGGGTTATGTCACCCCGGATGATCGTTGGGACAACTATTGGCGCGCTGGTCCGAACAAATTGCTTGGCTGGGATGAGAGCCTGCCGAGCGGTGGCAACGGCGCCAAAACCATGGGCCGGGAGCTGGCCCACTCCGAAGCGTTTGCACAATGCCAGGTCAAGAAAGTGTTCAAGACGGTCTGCTTGCGCAATCCGGTCGATTCGGCCGATCGCAGTGAATTGGCCACCATTACTGACAGCTTTAAAGCCAGTGGTTATCAGATGAAGCAGATCTTCGCTGAAACCGCCGCCTATTGTGCTGGCGAATGAGCGACGGAAGCGGAGACGGAATGATGAATACGCAGATGATCCGGTCGCAAATGCCTTGGCTCAAAACCACGTTTGCAGCGGCAACGCTGGCGATACTCGCGGCTTGCAGCGGCGGTGGTGCCGGTACGGAAGAGAACCCGGAAACCCCACCAAACCCGGGCGGTAACTACAACGGTCCGCCGCCGGCCAGTGATGACGTTCAACGCTTCAAGCAAAACGTTTGGGACAACCTTGTCGGTGCCGATCGTTGTGGTGCCTGCCACGGCAACAGTGGTCCGATGCAAGAGCCGCGTTTTGTCCGCAGCGATGACGTGAACCTCGCTTATGATGCCGCCCGCACCATCGCCAATCTCACCGAGCCGGAAGCCTCGCGCATGGTCGAGAAAGTCGCCGGTGGCCACAACTGCTGGCTCGGCAACGAACAAGGCCAGTTGGAAGCGTGTGCGGAGACTCTGACCCGTTACATCGCCGGTTGGGCCGGTATTTCCGGTGGCGGTGGCGCCAATGAAGTCGAATTGGAAGCGCCGGTCGAACGTGAGCCGGGTGAGAGTCGCACGTTCCCGGAATCGTCAGCCGGTTTTGCGGCGACGGTCTGGCCGCTGCTGACCGAGTACTGCTCGAGCTGTCATAGCGACACGTCGGCCAACCCGCAGTCGCCGTATTTTGCCAGTGCCGATGTCGATGTCGCGTATTTGGCGGCGCAGAGCAAGATCAATCTGGACAATGTCGATCTGTCGCGTCTGGTGGTCCGCTTGCGCGAGGAATCGCACAACTGTTGGGATAACTGCACCAACAACGCCAACGAAATGGAAGCTGCGATCCAGGCGTTTATCAACGGCATTCCGCCAACCTCTGTGGATCCGTCGCTGGTCATCTCGCGGTCGTTGCGCCTGGTCGATGGTCTGGTCGCCAGCAGTGGCGGCCGCTATGAAGCCAATGTGGTTGGCCTGTATGAATTCAAAACCGGAACGGGCGCCACTGCCTTTGACACCAGCGGTGTGGAGCCGTCAGCGCACCTGACGCTGACTGGTAATGTCGAGTGGGTCGGTGGTTGGGGCCTTCAGTTTGCCGGCGGCAAAGCCCAAGCCACTACGCTGAGCTCGAAGAAATACCATGATCGGATCAAGTCCTCTGGTGAGTATTCCATCGAAGCGTGGGTGATTCCGGCCAACGTGACTCAGGATGGCCCGGCCCGCATCATCAGTTATTCGGGGGGTACCGAAGCCAGCAACTTTACGCTGGGTCAGACGCTGTACAACTACGATTTCCTGATGCGCCACAGCAATACCGGTGCAGATGGCAACCCGGCGCTGTCGACGGCCGATGCCGACGAACGTCTGCAGGCAGCCTTGCAGCATGTGGTCGTCACTTTCGACCCGGTGCGTGGTCGCCGGATCTATGTCAACGGCGTATACACCGAAGACGCCGACAATGCCCAGGTTGGCAACCTGAACGACTGGGATGACACCTTTGCCTTTGTCATTGGCAATGAAGTGTCAGGTGACCGGCCGTGGTCCGGTATCGTCAAATTGGTGGCTGTGCATGACCGTGCACTCAATCAGGAACAAATCGCCCAGAACTTCAGTGTCGGGGTCGGCGAGCGCTACTACCTGCTGTTTGGTATTTCGCATCTGCTCGATAACCCGGACTGCTTCATCGGCACGACCCAACAGTGTTACATCGCCTACGAAGTCGCGCGTTACGACAGCTACGGTTATCTGTTCAAGGACCCGTTCTTTGTCAGCCTTAACAGTGCGGCAAACATCAGTGGTATTCCGCTGCGTGGCATTCGTATCGGCATCAACGGCCGGGAAGCGGACGTGGGCCAAAGCTATGCCAAACTCGACACGACGCTGGCCGGCGAACGGCAAAACCTGTCGCCGCTCGGTACCGTGATTGGTTTGGAAAAGGGCCCGAGCAACGACGAGTTCTTCCTGGCATTCGAGCAAATTGGTGCCCGCAGCAAGTCCTATGTCGAGGCCGATCCGCCGCCGCCGTCCACGCCGGCCGATGGTGAGCCGGAGCCGGTGATCGGTGTCCGTACCTTTGACGAGATCAATGCGAGCTTGTCCGAGATCACCACCATTCCGGCTACCAATGCTGACGTAGCGGCGCTGTTTACCGAGATCCGTCAGGCGATGCCGAGTGTGGAAACGATTACGGCGTTCAATTCGGCGCAGCAGATGGCGATCACCCAGCTGTCGATCGAATACTGCAATGCGTTGGTCGAAGATGGCAGCCGCCGGGCCAGTTATTTCCCGGGTTTCAATTTCTCGGCTGCACCGGCATCGGCGTTTACCGTCGGCGGTCGGGCGCAGATCCTGGACCCGCTGCTCAACCGCATTCTGGCCAGTGGTCTCAGCACCCAGCCCAGCAATGCCGATGTCCGTGCTGAGTTGGATAGTCTGATCACCACCTTGGTGAGCAGTGGTGGTACGACGGCAACGCGTACCCAAACCATAGTCAAAGCCGTCTGCGCTGCCGCGATTGGTAACGCGGCGATGCTGGTGCAGTAACGGGAGCGCCACCATGACCAAACGTATTCGTAATCTGAAGCAGAATCGCAATCTGCATCCGGATGCTCCGTTGTTGTTCCCGGATCATCCGTTGCCGAAAACACGTCGTGATTTCATTCGTCAGGGCTTGCTGACCGGCGGTGCCGCTGTGATGGGTACGACGTTGTTCAGCCTGTTTGCCAATCCGCGAGCCGCGTATGCGTTGTCGCCGGATTTGGTGCCATTGCTCGATGAGTGTGGCATTGCGACCCAAGGCGCCGGCAAAGTGCCATTTATCTGCTTTGATCTGGCCGGTGGTGCCAACATCGCGGGCTCGAATGTCTTGGTTGGCAAGCAGGGCGGTCAGCGTGATTTTCTGTCCACGGCCGGCTACAGCAAACTGGGCTTGCCCGGCGACATGATCCCGCCGGTGGTTGATCCAACAACCAATGCGGATCACATCGATGATCGGTTGGGCCTGTTGTTCCACACCGACAGTGCGTTCTTGCGCGGCATGTTGACCACAATGAGCGCGGAAGCCATGGCGCTCACCAATGGTGCGGTCATTGCCGCTCGCTCGGAGAACGATACCGGTAACAACCCGCACAACCCGATGTACGCGATCAACAAGATCGGTGCCGACGGTTCCTTGCTGACCTTGATCGGCTCGCAGAGCTCGGAGTCGGGCGGTAACTCGATGGCCCCGTTCGCGATGATCGATCCGTCCAAGCGGCCGACCAAGGTGGACCGCCCCAGCGATGTCACCAGCCTGGTCGATGTTGGTGATTTGACGAGCTTGCTTGGCCAGGAAGATGCGGTGGCCGTGATGGAGTCCATCTATCGCATCAGTGCCCGCAAGATGGGCCAGGTCAATACCGGCATGCCGGGAACCGGCGCCGAAATGACCGATGCGGTGGTCAAGGATCTGGTGCGTTGCGGCTACCTGAAGAGTGCTGATTTGGCCGAGCGCTTCGGTAACCCGGCGACGCTCGACCCGGTGCAGGATACGGTCATCAATGGCGGCATTTTTGATACGACCGCGTTTGCCAACGATGGCGAGCTGCGCAAGACCGCCGCGATCATGAAACTCGTGGTCAATGGCTTTGCCGGTGCCGGCACCATCACCATGGGCGGTTTCGATTACCACACCGGTGAGCGGGCAACCGGCGAGCGCCGCGATTTCCGCGCTGGCGTCTGCATGGGCGCCTGTCTGGAATACGCGCACCGGGTTGGTGTGCCGCTGATGCTGTACGTGTTCAGCGATGGCTCGCTGTCGTCCAATGGCGCACTCGACATGTCGGTGGAAGGCCGTGGCAAAGGCCAGTGGACCGGCGACAACCAGTCGACGGCGGCGTCGTTCTTCCTGGTCTATAACCCGAATGGCCGGCCGCAACCTATTGGAGCGACGCCGGACGCGCAGGCGATGAGCCAACAGATCGGTCATTACCGTGACAGCGGCGACGTTGAAACCTCGTCCAGCCCGGCGGCCAACAACGTCAACCTGCTGGTCGAAACCGTGGCGCTGAATTATCTGGCGCTGCATAACGAGCTCGGCCGGTTTGAGACGCTGTTTCCGACCCATGGCCTTGGCAGCGCGGCGGCCCGCGATGCCCTGGTGGCATTCCAACCCATTTGCAATGGCACTATCGCTACGCCGACCTGAACTGCGCCATCGGCGCTCTCCTTGGGCGAGCAAACCGCACCGGCAACACGGTGCGGTTTTTTTTTGCTCATTCGACAGTGAATTTTGTTGGTGTTGGTGCTGCCGAGTCTGCGCAGCAACGGGCCGGATTGTTATCCTGTCCACCCTTGCGATGACAGATCAGCCAAGACAACGATGAAGCGATGGTTTCGCCTCGGTACCGCCACGGCTGCGGTGCTCGCCGTAGTGGCCGGACTGGTTGGGCTGTGGGGGTACTGGCAGTTGGAGGCCAGCCTGCCGCAGCTCGACGGCCGGATGCCGCTGACCGGCCTCACGGCCGAGGTCAGCATCAGCCGCGACGCGTTGGGTACCGCAACCGTGCGTGGTCGCGACCGGATTGATGCATCCCGAGCGCTTGGTTTCGTCCACGCGCAAGAGCGCTACTTCCAGATGGATTTGCTGCGCCGGCGTGCGGCCGGTGAACTGTCGGCCCTGGTCGGCAAGGCGGCACTGGCAACCGACAAAAGCGTTCGGGTGCACCGCTTCCGTCACCGTGCCGAACAGATCCTCAGCCACTTGTCGCCGACCGAACAGACACTGCTGATGGCCTATGTCGAGGGCGTAAACGCCGGCTTGACCGCGCTGGCGGAAAAACCGTTCGAATATTTTCTGTTGGGTGTCGAACCGGAACCGTGGCAGCCGGCCGATACTTTGCTGACGGCCTATGCCATGTATTTGACCCTGCAGGCGTCCGACGGCAGCAACGAGTTGACCCGTCAGCGCGCCCGCCAGATGCTGCCGCCGGCGCTGTACCGCTTTCTGCGTGCGCCTGGCAGCGAATGGGATGCCCCGCTGTTTGGCGATGCGCTGGCGGCCGCAGCAATCCCTTCGGCTGATGCGCTGGCGAACTGGCAGCCGCAGTTGTCAGCGCCGATTTGGGACAGTCAGCAGCCGGATGCGGTCTTTCCTGGCAGCAACAACTGGGCCGTTGCCGGCAGTCACAGCAGCACCGGCGCCGCCATGCTCGCCAATGACATGCACCTCGGTTTGCAGGTCCCGAACATCTGGTTCCGCACCCGGCTGCAGTACGGTGAAAGCGAAAACCCGCAGGACGTGGTCGGCGTCAGCTTGCCGGGCGCGCCGATGCTGATCGTCGGCAGCAATGGCCGGGTCGCCTGGGGCTTTACCAACAGCTACGGTGATTACAGCGACGTGATTGTGCTGGAGCAGCCGGAGGTGGGCCGCTATCAGACACCGGACGGCATTCAGCCGCTGACGGTGGCGGAAGAAACCATCGCCATCAAAGGCGAGCCCGCTGAAACCTTGTTGGTTGAAGAAACACGCTGGGGGCCGGTGATTCACACGGACGCAGACGGCAAACGCTACGTGTTTCGCTGGGTCGCCCATGAGCCGGCGCAAGCCATCAATCTTGGCTTGCTCGATATCGAACGCAGCGACAATGTGTTGCAAGCACTCAACCTCGCCAAGAAAACCCGGGTGCCGTCGCAGAATTTCGTGGTCGCTGATCGCGAGGGGAGCATCGGCTGGACCATCATCGGCGCGATTCCACGCCGCGTCGGTTACGACGGTGCCGAACCGGTGTCCTGGGCGACCGGTGCGCATCGCTGGGATGGCTACCGCGATGCCGACGAATACCCGGAAGTGCTGAATCCCGCGGATGGTCGCATCTGGACCGCCAATGCGCGCGTGGTCAGTGGCGAGGCGCTGACGGTGCTCGGTGATGGCGGGTACGACTTTGGCGCACGGGCACGGCAGATCCGCGCCGGGTTGTTTGCCCGTGAACAGTTCAGCGAAGCCGATCTGCTCGAGGTAGCGCTGGATGATCGCGCACCGGTGCTCAATCGTTGGCAACAGCATCTGCTCGCCTTGCTTGATGACAATGCCATTGCGGCGCAACCGCTGCGTGCTGAGGCGCGGGCGCTGATCAGCAACTGGCAGGGCAGGGCCACCATCGACAGCGTTGATTACCGACTGGTGCGTGGCTTCCGGTTTTTGTTGCGCGATGCGCTGTATCGGGCCTGGTTACATCCGCTGTATGCGGTCGACCCGGACACCCGACCGTCGGCGTTGTCGAATCATTGGGAAGCGGTGGTCTGGCCGGTGTTGCAACAACAGCCTGCGCACCTGTTGCCAAACGGTTACGCAAGCTGGCGTGAATTCGAGTTGGCGGTGGTAGACGCCTTGTTGCACGGCTTGACTGCCAACGGTGATGACTTGCATGCCCAGAATTGGGGCCAAAAAAATCGCGCCGCGATTCAACA
The DNA here is from genome assembly GCA_036275115.1 of Permianibacter sp. Lineage (GTDB taxonomy): Bacteria > Pseudomonadota > Gammaproteobacteria > Enterobacterales > Permianibacteraceae > Permianibacter. Next base: position 18,378 of record DASUEK010000182.1, read on the forward strand.
TCCGTTGAGCCGGTTTGTGCCGCTGCTCGGACAGTATCTGAATGCGCCAGCAGATCCGTTGCCTGGCGACGCCAACATGCCGCGGGTGCAAGCGCCCACCTTCGGCGCGTCCGAGCGTCTGATTGTCTCGCCCGGCCACGAGAGCCGCGGCATTTTCCATATGCCGGGTGGCCAGAGTGGCCATCCGTTGTCGCCGTTCTATCTGGCCGGCCACGACGCTTGGGCAAAAGGCGAGGGCACGCCGTTATTACCGGGTGAAGCGCAGCATCTGTTGGTGCTGCATCCGCCCGCACATTTACCACACTGATTTGTCGCCCGTTTGCCTTGGCGGCTGAGGATTTGATGATGACGGCTATCGGCACTCCACTGACAACAACCGCAACCCGCGTGCTGATGCTGGGCGGCGGCGAACTCGGTAAAGAAGTGGTGATCGAATTGCAACGTTTCGGTTGCGAAGTGATCGTGGTCGATCGCTACCCGAACGCGCCGGCCATGCAAGTGGCGCATCGCCATCATGTGATCAACATGCTGGATGGTGCTGCCTTGCGAGACGTGATTACCCGCGAATCACCGCATCTCATCGTACCGGAGATCGAAGCGATCGCGACCGACACCCTGGTCGAATTGGAGCAGGAAGGTTTCACCGTGGTGCCGACTGCGCGTGCGGCCAAACTCACCATGAATCGTGAGGGTATTCGGCGGCTCGCCGCCGAAGAATTGTCACTGCCGACGTCGCGTTACCGATTTGCTGACACCTTCGAAAGTTTTCAGGCGGCGGTACAGGAAATCGGTATGCCATGCGTGGTCAAACCGATCATGAGCAGTTCGGGCAAAGGCCAAAGCGTGATCCGTAGCACGGCGGACATTGCGCATTCGTGGCAGTATGCGCAAGAAGGCGGCCGTGCCGGTAAAGGCCGGGTCATTGTCGAAGGTTTTGTCGACTTCGATTACGAAATCACCTTGCTGACCGTGCGCAGCCGGCAGGGTACGCAATTCTGCGCACCCATTGGGCATATCCAGATTGACGGTGATTACCGTGAGTCATGGCAGCCGCAGCCGATGTCGCCCGCCGCGCTGGCGCAAAGCGAACACATTGCCCGCACCGTTACGGATGCACTCGGTGGTTACGGCATTTTTGGCGTGGAGCTTTTCATCAAAGGCGATCAGGCCATTTTCAGTGAAGTCAGCCCGCGTCCGCACGATACCGGCTTGGTGACATTGATTGCGCAAGAGCTGTCGGAATTTGCCCTGCATGCCCGTGCCATTCTGGGTTTGCCGATTCCGCAAATCCGGCAGCACGGTCCGGCGGCTTCGTGTGCGCTGCTGATCGAAGGCAGCAGCGAACAGCTGCGTTTCCATAACGTCGATGCGGCGCTGGCGGAACCGGATACCCAGCTGCGCCTGTTCGGCAAGCCATCCGTACAGGGCAAGCGCCGCATGGGCGTGACGCTGGCCCGCGCCGAGTCGCTGGCCGAGGCCCGAGCGAAGGCCGTGCGCGCGGCAGCAGCCATTACTGTCAGCGATGGTCTGACCGCGGATGGCGCTGGCGCAGTCCGGAATGTTTCAGTACCGCGCTGAGTGTATCCCCAGCAGGACCGGTGGCTCCGCTCAGTGCACAAGCCGCGACAACAAGGCGGCTGTTTTAAAAACAATGCATGAGGAGAGCCACCATGAAACTGTACAAAGTGTTGATGACGGCCGCGGCCGTTTCCGTATTGGCTGCATGCGGCAATGGCGACAGCGATGACCTCGCACTCGGCAAGCTCGGAATTGGCGTCACCGATGCACCGGTCGATGAAGCCGAGAAGGTGGTTGTGCGCTTCACCGGTATTGAAGTCAAACCGGCCAGCGGCAACGCCGAAGTGATTACCTTCGCCAGCCCGAAAGACATCGATCTGCTGGCGCTGCAAGGCGGCAATGCCGCGGCGCTGATCAGCGATTACGAATTGCCGGCCGGCGAATACCAATGGTTGCGTTTGTTGGTGTCGGCCGAGTTTGACAATGTGGTGGATTCCTACATTCAAATTCTTGGCAGCCAGTACGAGCTGTATGTGCCAAGCGGATCGGAAACCGGTCTGAAGCTGAACAGCGGCTTTGTTGTGCCGCAAGGCAGTGTCGCCAACTACACCATTGATTTTGATCTGCGCAAGTCGGTGGTCAAGCCGAATGGCCAGCCGGGCTACTTTCTGAAGCCGTCGCTGCGGATGGTGAACAATGTCGAAGTCGGCAGTGTTTCCGGCAGCATCGACTCGGCCGTCATCGCCGGCCAGTGCGAGGGTACGGCTCTGGGCGCGGTTTACCTTTTCAGTGGCGACAATGCCGTGGTCGATGACGTCGACGGCGCCGCGGCTGAACCGTTGGCCTCGGGATTGGTCAGCGTCGATGAACAGGGCGCCTATGTCTACAGCATCGGTTTCCTGTTGGCGGGCGATTACACCGTCAGTTACACCTGCGATGCCGCACTGGACACGCCGGAGGCCGACGAGGCTCTGGATTTCTTCGGCACCCAGAACATCGATGTTTCGGCCGGAGCGACCACGACGGTGGATTTCAGCGCCGCCGTGCCGACGAACTGATGGTACCAAGTGGATCATTTTTATTTGACCTTGTCGCCGGGCTGGATTCAGCTGCAATTCAGCCTGGCACAAGACAATAAGACGCCTCTGTAGCAGAGGTCTTGCAATAACACGGAGCTCACTGATGAAAAAATTGTTGCTTGCCACGGCGGTATTGGCCGCCAGCTCGGCCACCTTGGCCGCCGGCCCGCAGTACACCTTTGTCCAAGGCCAGTGGCAGGAAGCCGAATTGGAAGACAGCAACGCTGATCTTGATGGTTTTGGCATTGCCGGTAGCATCGATCTGAACAAGGAGTTCTTCGCCTTCGCGCAATACGCCAATGTCGATGATCGCGGCGTTGATCTGGATCGCCTCGCTGTCGGCGCGGCCTACAAAATGCCACTCAGCACCCGTACCGATCTGAATTTCGGCGCCGGTATTGTCAGCTATGACTTAAGCAACCGCTTCGGCGTGGATGACGATGACAGCGGTCTGCTGCTGACGGCCGGTATTCGTTCGATGCTGAACGACAACCTCGAGCTCGGCGCGGGTGCCAGCTACGAAGATGCCTACGATATCGACATGCTGGTCAATGTGTACGGCGCTTGGCATTTCAACAATCAGCTCTCGGCAGGTTTGAGCCTGACCGAAGGCGATGTGGAAACCACCGCCATCTATGTGCGCATGGCGTTCTGATTGCGGCGGTTGCAAACAGCCGGTTGCGGTTGTTTGCAGCTGTCATCGCGACTGCGTTTCGCATCAAAACAAAAAGGCCGCTTGCGGCCTTTTTGTTTTGAACCCGCGGTGCAATAGCGTTGTGTTATACCCATCGGCCAACAGCAACCGTACGGCAGGGCTCGCGCACTCAGCGCCCACTCATGATGGCGGTGTAATCACTGCTCCAGCGTGAATACGGTACGCAATTGCCTTGCTGCGTAGCGCAAGCGGTCACCGGCGTTTTCCAGAATCGCAACTGATCAAATAGCGCATAGCCGTTGCGGGTACAGCCTGCCTGCCCCAGCCGAGTCGTGTTATCACAGGCCGCTGGCACCGCCGGTAGCGAGCCAAACCAGTTGGCGACATCGGCCTGCACCGCCGGATTCAGCGACCATTCCAGCCACAGGTAGGCGCAGTTGGGATGTTGCGCTTCCGCATGCAGCATGGTGCTGTCCGCCCAACCGGTTGCACCTTCTTGTGGCACCACCGCCGCGATCGGTGCGCCAGCGGCTTTCAGTGCATTGACCTGAAACGGCCACGAACCGGAAGCGACCACGCCTTCCTGGCGAAAATCCTGGATTTGCAACAAGGCATCATGCCAGTAGCGATGCACCAGTCGCTTCTGTTGCCGCAGCAATTGCAGCGTTGCCTGATACTGTGTTTCGGTCAGCTCGTAAGGGTCGCGAATGCCAAGTGCCGGTTGTTTGTGCATCAAATAGAGTGCCGCATCGGCAATGTGTATCGGACTGTCAAAAGCTTGAATGCGGCCTTTGTTGGACAGGCCATCGGGCAAGGTTTGTTCGTCAAACACCACCGACCAACTGGTTGGTGCGCTGGTGAAAACGGCGCTGTTGTACATCAACACATTCGGGCCCCACTGATAGGGGACGCCGTAATGCTGGCCATCCACTTTGTGCCAGGGCGCGTGCTGCAAGCGCGGATCGATGTGCTTGTACGATGGCAGCAACTGAATGTTGATCGGTTGCACTTTCTTGCTGGCGATCAGCCGCAGACTGGCATCGCCGGAAGCTGTTACCAAATCAAACCGGTGCCGATTCATCAGCGACACCATTTCATCGGACGAGCCGGCCGTGGTGACACGGACGAGGCAGCCGGTGCTCAGCTCATAGCCGCTAACCCAGTCTGTGTCGGGGTCGTTGTCGCCGCGCTCGATGTAGCCCGGCCACGCCAGGATGTGCAGTTCGCCTTCCGTCGGTCCTATCGCGGTGAGTGACGCGGTGCCCGCGAGTGGGGTTCTCGCCTGGGTGTCGGCATTCTCGGGAGTGGCGGGGTTGTCGCTGCAAGCCTGTAATGTCAGGACGAGTGCCAGCGTGATGAGGCTCAGCCGCCATCGGCTTGCGCGTTGTGCTGACCATGCGGGTAAAGCCATGTTCACATCCTGTTCGCGGCTGATGCGTTGGCGTTCAAAGGCATGCCTGTTCACGGCTTGGCCGGAATTTGTTCACGCCAGAAAATCACCCGATCCGAGCCACGGTAACGGCCGAAGGTCGCCGTTGCGGTGGGCATGTCGACACTACCGTCGCCATTCCAGTCAAATTGCAGCCAGCTCGGGACATTCAGTTGTACGCGCAAACTGCCGTATTGATTCAAGCCCGGCGCACTGATGCGCAGCGGTGCGCTGGTTTGGCTCAGGCCACTCTGCAAACTGGTGGCGACGACCGGGTTTTCCACCGGGGTCATGGCATCGGTCAGGGTACCGGTAAACTGGTCGCGGCTGACGGCGGTGCGAATGTACTCGCTGCACGAGTCGGCGGCGTTGCGACGCCAGCGGCCGCCGTCAAAATACTCGGCCCGCAGTGGAATCGGCAATGGCAATTGTTCCGGACCGTAGGCGTTGTCGATGGCGAGCCGCCCCAGACGGAACTCGATGGGACCTTGTTCCGGCGAGCTGCCGCTGATGCTGTCGCTATCACTGACGTCGAGTCGCAGCGCAACCGAATAAGGCGCGCGCGCGCTCAGGAATTGGTAGTACGCCGGCACGGCGCCCGTTACGCCCGAGGCAATTAGCTTCGGTGTGCCGACGCCCTCGTTGAATTCCAGTTGATGGCCATCGTTGGCGAATTCGCCGTCTGTCGCATCCGCGCCGGCAGTGCGATCAACAAAACTGACCGCGCTGTTTTGCAAGGTGGCATAGCTGCCTTGGTAGTTGCGGGTGATGACGCCAGCAGCGTTGACTGCGTTAACGGTCATGGCGACGGCAAAGGATTCGCCAGCATGGCTGTTTTTCAGGCCAGCGTAACTGAAATCATCGCCAGCGGTGCAATGGGCGTCGTAGCCGCTAACCGTCAGCTCGTAGCGATCCGGCACGATGCGGCCAATCGCCGCGCTCTTGCTGCTGGGCAAGCTTTCGCCAAGGTAGCTGCCGGCGGTTGTCAGGCTGAAGCGGCCGACTTCGCTGAGTTGGCCATTGCCGCTGTAACTGCCTGCCGCGAGGTTGACGCTGCTTGCCGAGAAACTGCCTTCGATTGCGCTGTCCAGCATGTCGTGATTGAGACTCACCGTACCGGCGAAGTTGGGCGTGCTGGCATTGCCGCTGCAGAACGCGGTATCGGTTTCGCCATCGGCTTGCCATGCCATGGCGGTCACGGTGAACGGAAAATTGACGCCGGCGCGCTGATACATCGGGCAACTGCTACTGGCGCAGTTCGGCTGCGCCACCGCACTGTTCGCCAGCGTCTTGGCTTGCACACAGAATCCCGCCGGCAGTGATACAAACTGATCGCTGCCGGCAAGCACCAGACCCGCATCGCCGGTTCCGGCGCTGCCGTTGTATAGCGCATTCAATTGCATAGCGCCGGCGTCAGCGTAATGCACCGATATCTGCGCGGTACCAGTCGTATCAAAGTCCAGCAGCACCGGAGTTGCAGTGGCAGCCGAGCCGCCGATGGTATTGCCATTGACACTCACCGGCAGCGTGCCGGTTGCCGGCGTCACGTGACCAGAATAAAAACTGACGTTGTGCTCGCCTTCCCACGCCGGCACGCAAACGCCGCTCGGTGGTGCGGTACGCAGGGCTTGAATGCTGATATTGGTGGCGGTGCGATTGGCGGTCAGCGTCGGCACATCGAAAACGAAGCCGGCATCGCGGAACATGATCGCGCAGGCGATTGGCGTGTTGCCGCTGGTGAAGCATTGCGGTGAATTGGCAAACGCTTTCAGCGGCGGGTCACTGCTCAGCACATCCAGCGCCTGTGCGGTAGCGGTTGGTGTCGTGCGTTGCAGCTGTAATATCCCAGCACCGTTGCTCAGCGTCTGGCTGTCTCCGCCGACCCAGCCGGTTGGGCTCAAGCTGATGTCGACATCTTCGGCAACCTGTGTGCTGCAACTGCTGTCGGCGCAAGCCAGCACCGTGATGCTCTCTGGTGTGCAGGTCAGGCCTTCACCATCGGTGATAAAGCGGAAATGGTCGACGGTGGTCAAGGGTTGAATGTTGATGGCGCAAACGCCCAGATCATCGATTTCATGTACGTTGACCGAACCGCCGGTGGAGCCGGTAAACGACAGCATCAGATCTTCTGGCAACGCGGCCTGCCCGGTCGCGGCCAGTACGTTGGCAATACTCAGCACGGTGCTGTAGGCGGTACCTCCGCTGGTGTCACGTTCGATGGTGACCGGTACGATACCCGCGGTCCGTGCATCGATGGTGATGCGATAACTGTGACCGGGAGCCGGTGTGCTGCCAAAGCTGTTGTCATCCACGCCCGGACTCAGGCTGGTGGTGCCATCGATATAGCGATAACCGCTGGTGCCACTGCCGGAACCGCGCACAGTGATGGCATCGGCGCGAAAGCCGGGGCCACCGATCCGGCCTTCGGTCGGATTGGAAAAGTTGCCGTATTCGTCCAGGCCTACCGCGAGCCAGCCGCCGGCAAAACCATCAATACCACTGCGCTGAGCGTAGCCGAGTGAGCCACCGAAACCACCTGGCTGTGGTGTGATACTGGCATCCGAAAAAATGACCGCGATGCCATCAGCGCCGCTGGCGTTACTGCTCGAATAGGCGTAGTACTTGAATTCGACAACGATCAGGTTGCCGGTGGTGGGAAACAGGCGCTGCAAGGTGGCCGCGGTGGACACGTTGCCGCTGCTGTCGGTAATGCGCATGCGATTGCTGACAATGCGCGGTGCGCCAAAGCTGCCGCTGATCGATGCCGTGGCCCAATCGCTGCCAAGCTGACTGCGATTGAAATCATCCGGCAGGCAGGTCAGCGTGACGGTGGCGGCCGGTTTCAAAATGATGGTGCTGGCGACATACGAGTAATTCGCAGAGGCGCTGGCGTAGTACGGTCCCAGTGTGCCAGCGGTCGGTTCGGCCCGCCAACCAGCGGCCACCGCCAAGCCATTGCTACCGGCTGTGGTTGCGAGGCTATAGAGATTGGTCAGCGCGGCGTTGGTGTTGATGTTGGTGTTGCCATAGGCGTTGGCAAAGAGCGCCACAGCAACCGTATTGGTGGAGCTAATGGTTAGCGATGGTGCCGCCAGTGTGCTGCTGCTGTTGGAATTCCCCGCGCTGCTGAGAACCGGATCGCTGCTGTCGACTCCACGCCAAGCCGAAATCCCGCCGGCGTTGCGACCGCTGCCGGAAAAC
>DASUEK010000183.1:0-6338 GCA_036275115.1 Permianibacter sp.
CTGAAACTGGCCCAAGGCAAAGTGGATCAGTTCAACGATCTCGAATTCGCTGACATGAAGTTCATTTTCAACGGCGAAGTGCGCGCCAACAACACAATCTCCTACAGCAGCCCGAAGATCGCTGACGGCCTGGTATTCAACATCGCCAGCTTGCTGCAAGAGAAAGTCGATACCGATGCCAGCAGCACGGACGATGATCAAGACGGCCTGTTCGACGTGCTGTCGTACTCGGTGGAATGGCAGGGCAAGGATCTGTTCGCCAGCGTGTCGGTCATGGACAACTACGGCCTCGACACCGCCCAGAAAGACATCTATCAGGATGGCGGCAAAACCACTCGCGCCGTTGCCACCTATAAAATCGGCCCGGTTCAACTGGGCGCCATGTGGCAGGAATACGAAGAGCAAACCGGCACCGACTCGAACGGCGACGGCGAGATCAGCGACACCGATGGCATGCTGCTCAGCGTTGCCTACACGTTCGCTGAAAAGCACACGCTGAAGCTGCAACACGGCCAGTCCGACATCAAGCTGGACGGCGGCGAGCAGAACTACTTCGGTTATGACTACAAAGCGGCCAAGAACGTCACCTTGTTCGCTGTGGTCGGCGACCAGAGCCAGGATGCGGACGACAAAGACAAGTCCTATCTGGCCGGTGGTCTGAAAGTCGTGTTCTAATCCGCTCTCCCCGGATGGAAAGCGCCCCTCGGGGCGCTTTTTTTCTGGCTGACGTTTTGTCCGCCGATGCTTGTTGCGATCCCCCGAGACCTGAGGTTGCCACCATGAAACCTGCCCTGTTCACCGCTTTGTCGCTGACGCTGCTTGGCGGCGGCTTGTTGTTGTCACCGCTTGCCCAGGCGGCAGAACTGGTGGTACCGGAAGCGTTTGATGTACTGCAAGTAAACGACGCACCGTTTGGCGCCAGCCTGCAGCGGGAAAAACGCCTGACACTGGCGCCGGGCCGGCATGTCATCGTGCTGGAATACGATCAGATTTTCGACGGCGATTTTGGCGACAGCCATGACCGGATCCGTTCCAAACCGTTTGCGCTGGTGCTGACGGTGACGAACGAAGCGGTGCTGACCGTGCAGAACCCGAATCTGACCAATGGCACCGAGGCCCGGCGTTATGCCAAAGCACCGACGCTGCGGGTGTTCGATGCAGCCAACCGTGAACTCCCGATTCAGGTGCAATCGGTACAGTCGGTGGGGGAGGGATTTGTCACGCCGACCACTGCCGCAACGCCCGCACCGGCGACACTTGCTACACCGACGCCAACAGCAATACCGGCAACACCCGTTACCGCATCCGCACCGGCACCCGCCACCGCAGAAAAAAGCACATCACCAGCGAGCACCGATCCGCTGCAGCAATTGCAATACTGGTGGCAACAGGCAACACCGGAACAACGTGCCGCGTTCTTGCAGCAGATTGTCCGGTAAAGATGGGCAGCAGAATAAACAGGGAGTGATCTGCGCGGCGCGACTCAGTGACCCGACGCAGCCGTCAGTGACGGCTGCGGTTTGCCAAAGAGATAGCCCTGCCCGCCCGCCACGCCGAGTGACAGCAGCATTTGCCACTGGCTTTCGGTTTCGACGCACTCGGCCAGCACCACCGCGCCAGCGGCATTGCCAACCGAGACCAAACCGCGCACGAACTCCTGATGATTGGGATCGGTTTCAATGCCACGGGTCAGGCTGCGGTGCAGTTTGATGAAGCGGTACAACCCCGGCTGCAGGTAATTGGCGGAATATTGCGGCTGACCGACATGTTCAACCGCAAGGCCGGCACCGCAGCGGGCCAGCGTTTGCAGAAACGCGAGCTCCGGCGCCGACAAATGGCTGGCCACCGGTTCGCCAATTTCAAAAATGATCCGCTCGGCCAGCTGATGGTTTTCGGCCAGATGCTCCAGCAGCCAGTTGCGAAACGCCTGATCCTGCACCGCATCGTGACTCAGGTTGACCGACAGCATCTGCCCGGCCAGCGGCCCGAACAACAATGATTTCAACACCAGATCGCAAATCATCCGATCAAACGGCACCGCCAGACCAACACGGTGCGCCATGGGCAGAAACGTCGCGGCGGTAAACAGTTCGCCGTTGTCACCGGGCACTCGCGACAGCACTTCATGAAACGCAATACGCCGATCGGTGCCGATCACCACCGGGTGATAATGCAGTACCGCCTTGCGCTGTTCGACCACCCGCTCGAGCAGCGAGCGCCAGCGCACCCGGCCCATCAAGCCGGCTTCCTGCACTTCGCCGCTTTCAAACATGTGCCAGCCAATTGGCAGATCATCCTGCTGGGCGTAACGCAGCGCCATGTCGGCTTCGGACAGCAGCTTGAATGCTTCATCCCCGGCGCGGTAACTGACCACGCCGATATGCGCGAGCCGTCCATCGGTACGGCCATGTTCACGTTCGATGTGGCTTTGCAGTTCACGCAGCAACTTGCGGCAGAACGTGTGCACTTCACGGCTGCTCATGCCGGGCAACAAGGCGGAAAACGTTTGGACGTCGCGCCGGGCCAGTATGTGCTGCGGATACGGTATCGCGTGTTGATGCAGCAGCTGCGCTACCAGTTTGAGGTAGCGTTGCTGGGCATCCGCCTGTGCGAACGGCTCGCCAACTTCGAGCAACGCCAGCACGCCGCGGGCATTGGCATCGCGCTCGCTCAGCAGCACATCGAGATGGGCATCAAAGTAAGCGCGATTGCCGAGCCCGGTTTCGCCGTCGACAAACGAGCGGCGCCGGGCCTGATCGCTGGCTTGCACTTGCGCTTTGGCGTATTCGCGGATTTCGCTCAGCAATTTGGCAAAGGCGGCCAGCACGGTGTACGGCTCGTCCTCGGCCACCAAACCCGGATCGCGCACACCGTTGATGATCTGTTCTGCCACCGCCCGGCTGCGCAGGTAACCGCGCAGCAGCCGCCACAGCAGCAAACCACCGAGCAGAGTCAGCGCGAGCCACAGGCCAAACAGCGCCAGCCACCATTGCTGCCACGGAAAAATCTGCTGGTGGTGCATCGCCACGCCGAGCTGGCCGATGCCATCCGGTAACACGATCGGCAGCTGCAGATGCAGCGCACTGTAGGGAATTGGCTTGGCTTCCTGCGGGAAGCGTTCGAGCAACTCGCCGGCAGCGTTATGCAGGGTCAGTTCATACGGCTCGATGGCGGCAATGAGCTGGGCAAAGCTGTGTCGGCGCGCCGCCACATCCTGCCAATTGCTGGCGGCCTGGGTTTGCACCAGCAGCGCGCTGAGATCATTGCCGAGCACCGGCAGCTCGCGCAGCCGCTGGGCGTAAAAGCCCAGCCCGATGGCGAGCAGCAGCAGGCACAGTGACAGCAACAACCACAAGCGACGGAACAGCAACATGGCGGCACGTTCTTCCCACAAAGTCTGTCAACTATAGGCGCGGATCGGCGAATTGGGGAAACCGGCAACCATGCGATCGTTCATTTTTTCCGAACAAGCTGTTCAGGCGCCGCCAGTGTTGCCGGTCGCCGCCGGCCAGTAAGCTGCGGTTATCCCCTTTTGCAGGAGCGCTCCATGCTGACCCCGGTGCTGTTTGTTTCCCATGGCGCGCCGACCTTTGCGCTGGCACCCGGACGACTCGGGCCGTTGCTGACGGCCTGTGGCGAGGCATTGCCGCTGCTGCGTGCGGTGCTGGTGCTGTCGCCACACTGGCAAACCCGGCAGTTGCGGGTGATGGCACACCCGACGCCGGCGACCGTGCACGATTTCGGCGGCTTTCCTGCGCCGCTGTATCAACTGCAATACCCCGCCCCCGGCGCGCCGGCCATCGCCGATGACGTGCTGAGCCTGCTGCACGCGGCCGGTCTGAACGCTGAGGCCGATGCCGAGCGTGGCCGCGATCACGGTGCCTGGGTGCCGCTACTGCATCTGCTGCCACGCGCCGACGTGCCGGTGCTGCAACTGTCGATGCCGGCACGCCTCGACAGCGACGGCGCTTGGCAGCTCGGCCAGGTCCTGGCGCCACTGCGTCAGCGCGGCGTGCTGCTGATCGGCTCCGGCAGCCTGACCCACAACCTGCATGAAGTGCGCTTCCATGCCAGCGACAGTGCCGACTATGCCGAGCAGTTCCGGCAATGGATCGCCGACACGCTGCAGCGCCGCGACGGCGATGCGCTGCGTGATTACCGCCAGCAAGCGCCGGCCGCCGTGCGCGCCCACCCGACCGAAGAGCATTTTCTGCCGCTGGTGTTCGCCGCCGGGGCAAGCCGCGACAGCGATGCACTGAGCCGACTCGATGGCGGCATCGAGCACGGCGTGCTGGCGATGGACAGCTACCTCTGGCGCGATACAGCCGATTGACGGCAGCTGACGCCGCATCAGCGGCAAGGGCTGCGCCACGACGGCTGCTATAGTGCGGGTCCCGAGTGCCTGGGCTGGATGCCCCTCGACCAAGGAGACAAGGACATGCTGCAAACTCGTAGACTCGCCATTGCCGTCGGTGTCAGTGCGGTGCTCAGCGGCTGCGCCGCATTGCAACCGGAGCCGCCGGATACCTCGCCGCAAAACCCCACCGCTGTCATCGTCAGCGAAACCCGCATGGGCGGCGCGCTGCTGCCGAATGCCACCGGCACCACCACGACCTATGTGCGAGAGGATCGCAAGCGCACTGCCAACGATTTCAAGTTCGACAACTGGCTGCTGCGCAACACCATCGGCCGGTTCAGCACCGGCACTGATGAAGTGCTGCGGCTGGATCGCAATCTGCAGTGGCAGCTCAATCACGAAGAAAAAACCTACACCGAATGCCCGCTGACCGGCTGCGTGCAACCAGCGCTGCCGGGCGGTAACGGCCAAGTGCAAACCGGAGAGCGCGGAGATCGCGGCGAACCCGAGCCATCGGACTGCAAAATCACGGTGACCAAGAACAGCATCAAAGGCACAGCGCTGAATGAAAAGCGGCAGATTGCCGGCGCCAATGCGCAATTGTTCCGGCTGAACTGGCAAGTCGAGATGAAAGATCAGTTCGGCAAGAAAGCCAGCAACACCGTGACCTTTGATTTCTGGAACACCACCCCGAGTGGTGCCGTCAAAGATGCGCTCGACACGCAGGCCCGGTTCGACAGCCGCTACGCCAAAGCCATGTTGGCGAGCCCGCAGCTGCAACAACTGTTGAACCGCGACGTGTACAACGCAGTCGGGATGCTCGGCGGCTCGATGGGCACGGCCGGCAATGACTGGGCGGTCAAACTCGGCAAAGAGCTGAGCAAAATGAAAGGCTACACGCTGGCGTCAACGGTGCAGTGGAATGTTAGCGGTGAAACCTGCGGCAACGCCAAACCTACCCCACCCGGCGTCAGCAACAATCCGGTGGACTGGTTGACCGGCAATCAGGTCACCCAAACGGCGCCAACGGGGCCGCTGATTGAGTTTCGCTACGAAGTGAAAACCATCGGCGTACAAGCCGAGCGCGACAGCCGCTTTGAAGTGCCACGCAAATACCAGCGCAACAATTGACGTCATGTGAGACGCTGACGGCGCCCACGGGCGCCGTCAGTTCGTTGCCAGCGCGTAGCGCACGGCGGCGCGTGCCAGCAAGCGAGTCGAATCGAGCGTTGGCAACGGCGCATTGCTGTCGCTGATGATGAGCGGAATTTCCGTACAGCCGAGTACCACCGCATCGCAGCCCTGCGCTTTCAGGTGCGCAATCACCGACTGGAAATAGCGCACGCTTTCCGGCCGGAACACGCCATGGACTAGCTCGTCCATGATGAGCCGGCCCATTTCCTGACGCTGTTCCGCGTCGGGCCGCACCGCTTCCATACCGCGTGCGGCAAGCTTTGCGGGATAGACCTCGCTCTCCACCAACCAGCGCGTGCCAGTGAGCCCAAGCCGACGAAAACCGCGCGCCTGCGCCGCGTCAGCGACGACGTCTGCAATGTGCAACCACGGCAACGGTGAGCGCGGCAGCATCCGCTCAAACGCCTGATGAATGGTGTTGTCCGGGCAAATCAGAAACTCGGCACCGGCACGCGCCAGCTTGTCTGCAGACGCCAACATCAAGTCGGCGATGCCGTCCGGATCACCGCGCTCCAGGCACTGCACGTAATCCGCCAGCGATGGCGTGTGCAGCGAAATTTCCGGATGGGCATGACCACCGAGTTGCGCCGACGCTTCCGCGCAAATCGTCCGGTAACAGAGCGCCGCGCCCTCTGCCGAACACCCGACGATACCGATGTGTTTCATGGTGCCGCGCCTATCGCATCAGGCCACTTCACGCCACATTACGACGCGGCACACACGCTGCCGGTCGCCAGCACCTGGCCGGCGCGGCGCAGCACAAAATGCTCGGCCTCGCGCTGGAACA
>DASUEK010000184.1:0-7042 GCA_036275115.1 Permianibacter sp.
GTGTTGCTGGTGTTCGGCACCCGGTTGACGAAGAACTTGTAAGTCGAACCGTTACCGCAGACCGCGCCGGTTTGCGGCGCCAGTTTGACGGTTTGCCAGGCGTAGTAATTGGTCGGCGAAAAACTGGTGAAGCCCGCGGGATTCGCGAGCAGCGGATACGGCCCGCTGCGCTGGGCATCGGTGACTTTGTTATCGGGTTTTGGGGCAGAAAACAGATTCAGAAAGGTTTGCCAGGCGCTGTAGTCGCCGATTTCGGCGGCGGCAGGCAAGGCAGCAAAACAGGACACGACAAACGACAGCAGGGCAGTGTGCCAAGCGCCCCTCCGGCGCATGGCTGTGGCTTTCTTTTTCGGCACAACAGGGTTCATGACGGGCCTCCTCGCGCAAACAAAAACACCGCGCTGGTGCGCATGGCGTCGCAACAGATCGGGGATCAGGGCTGGCAGGCGATCAGCTTCAGCAGGAACAGGTGACGGGCGCACCCGGCCGAAGCACGGCGGTCGCGGTCACCGGACACTCCGGTCCTGTGACCTCTGGCCAGCGTAGAACATCTCGCACCTTGGTGCACGTTGCGGCGCAGCACGACGCTGAGGCGGGGCGGACTGGGCGCAAGGGCCGTTCTGGCAGGCTCGCGGGCGAGCAACTAGAGTGAATGACAACGCAGCCGGCGCAGCACGCCATGGGGATCGCTGATGCTCGGAATGGTGTTTACCGAATTACTGGAAATGGCCGAACAGCGCTGGTCGCCGGCCCTGGTGGATGCCGCGCTCAGCAATGTCCGGCCGCCGAGTGGCGGCGCCTACACCGCCGTCGGCTATTACCCGCAGCCGGAGCTGGTGGCACTGCTGACGGCCCTGGCCAGACAAACCGGGCTGTCGGTGCCGGTGTTGCAGCAAATGCTCGGCGGCCATCTGTTTGACCGCTTTCAGCAATTGCACCCCATGCTTTTTGCCAACAAATCGGATTGTTTTGCGTTGCTGGTCAGTGTCGACAACCACATCCACCGGGAGGTTCGCTCGTTGTACCCGGAAGCGGAATTGCCAACTTTTACCGTGCTGGAGCACGCGACGGATCGGCTCGTACTTGAGTACCATTCCGCCCGGCCGCTGCCGGACTTGGCGGAAGGCCTGATTCGCGCCTGCATCCAGCACTACCAGGAGCCGATACGGCTCGACCGCACTGAACTGACCGGCCAGGACGGCAAGGTCGGCGCCCGTTTTGATCTGATGCGTTTCTGATGTGATGGCTTCATGACCGATCTTCCCCCTGATTCTGCCGACAGCGAACTGCTGCTGCGTCGGCTGCAACGCGAGCGCGAAGCCCGCAAGCAGGCCGAGCAGCTGTTGCAGGAAAAATCGCGCGAACTCTGGCAGGCCAACCAGACGCTGACCCAGACCCTGGCGGCGATGGCGGACGCCCAGCGCCGGCTTGGCCTGGCGCTTTGGGGCAGCGGCGAAATGGTCTGGGAGTGGGAAGCGGCAACCGATCTGCTGCGCTTGCATTACTTCAATTTGCCGGACGGTGAAGAAACCATTGAAACCGCGCACTGGTTTGAACTGGTGCCGCGCATTCATCCGGACGATCGTGCTGCCACCGTGCTGGCCTGGAACGCGCATTTGTTTGGCCACGCGCCGCATTATGCGGCCGAGTATCGGTCAGAGAGCGAGCGCGGCTGGCGCTGGATCCGCGCCTATGGCCGGGCAACCGAGCGCGATGCCCAAGGCATGGCGCTGCGCATGAGCGGCACCCGCAAAGACATCACCGAGCAACGCGAATCGGAAGAATCGTTGCGGCTGTTGGCGACGGCGTTCAGCAATCACCGCGATCCACTGCTGGTGTTGGCGGCCGATCACGGCGTGTTGCAGGCCAATCAGGCGGCAGCGGCGTTGTTTGGTGTCGAGCTGGATCAGCTCGCCGGCATGACGCTGGACAAGCATCTCTTTGATGACAATCAACCGTTGCCCTGGCCGACCTGGCTCAGTCTGCCGCAATGGCGCGGCGAACTGCGCTTTCGTAACCGGCAGGGTGCGGTAATTCCGGTTGAAGTCAGCACGACGCTGGTGCGCGACAGTGCCGGCGCGATCCAGCATCTGATTTTGTCGCTGCACGATATCAGCGAGCGGCAACGTGCGGCCGAAAGCGTCGAGCGGCTGATTCGCTACGACGTGCTGACCCAGCTGCCAAACCGGCAGCAATTCCAGACCACGCTGTATGAGCGGCTGAGCCGCCTGGCGGCGCACGAACAGCTGGCGGTGCTGATTCTGGATTTGGACAATTTCAAAGACATTAATGACGCGCTCGGCCATCAGGCCGGTGATGCCTTGCTGCTGCAGGTGGCGGATCGCCTGCAGCAAACGCTGCGCAAGCGCGATGTGGTGGCGCGCTGGGGCGGCGATGAGTTCGCCATTTTGCTGGACAGCGCCGGCGACGAATACCGGGTGGTGGCCGACAAGCTGGTGCAGGTGATGAACGAGCCGATTCTGCTTGCCGACCAGCACATCACGGTGACCACCAGCATCGGCATCACGCTGGCGCCGCAGCAAGGCGAAGACGTCAACCAACTGCTCCGTCAGGCCGACGCTGCCACGTATGCCGCCAAACGCGATGGTCGTAACCGGCACGCATTGTTCCGGCCGGAAATGAACGAGCACCTGTTGCATCGGGTCAAGCTCGGCAACTTGTTGCGCCGTGCCGTCGACAACGGTGAATTCACCCTGGCCTTGCAGCCCAAGATTGCCCTCGCCAACCGGGCGATCGTCGGTGCGGAAGCCTTGCTGCGCTGGGAGCCGGATGAGCTCGGCCGGGTGCCGCCGGCGACGTTTATTCCGCTCGCGGAAGAACTCGGTTTGATCATGCCGATTGGCCATTGGCTGATCCGCGAAGCGGCGGGTTTGCTGGCGCAGTGGCAACGCGCGCGTCAGCAGATCAAGCTCGCGATCAATCTGTCCGGTCGGCAGCTGCGCGATGAGCGGCTGTTCGATGTGCTGAACGAAGCGATTCGGCTGTCCGATGCACCGCGCGAGGCGCTGGAGCTGGAAGTCACCGAATCGATTCTGCTGGAAGACGTGGCGTTTGCCCGCGAACGGTTGCAGTGTTTGCGTGACAACGGCTTCAGCATCGCGCTCGACGATTTCGGCACCGGCTATTCGTCATTGAGTTACCTGAAAGAACTGCCGTTGGACCGGGTCAAGATCGACCGCAGCTTTATTTCCGATCTGGATTTGTCACCACGCGGCCGGGCACTGCTGTCATCGATTGTATCGCTGTGCCGGGCGTTGTCGTTGCAGGTGACCGCAGAAGGCGTCGAGACCAAAGCGCAGCTCGACCTGGTCGAGGCCGAAGGCATTGATGAAGTGCAGGGGTATTTCTTCTACCGGCCGATGGCGATAGGCGAGTTCAACCGGTTGCTGTCGTCGGCGGCGCCGTCAGATAGCGAGGCGTGAACAGGCCCTGGCGTTCGTACTGCTGAATGTCGATGCCGAAGCTCAGGTTCGGATGGCTTTCGCGGATACGGTACGACTGGCCGTTGCGATCGCGCTGCACATTCATGTCGATGTAGCGCGGTTCACATGGCTGCTGCGCTTCATCACGCACCAACACAATCGCTGGTTTCAAGCGTGCCTTGGCATTCACCGCCACCACTACGCCGATCTCGCCGGTCTGCAATTCGACAATGCTGCCGACCGGGTACACGCCAATCCATTCGATGAATTTCTCCACCAGCTCGGCATCGAAATGGCCGCCGCGCTCTTCCATCAGAATGCGGAACGCGCGGTTGGTCGAGCGGGCCGCATCGTAGACCCGGTGCGAGGTGATGGCGTCATAGCAATCGACCACCGCGATCAGGCGGGCAATGTAAGGGATCTCCTCGGCGGCGATGCCCTGCGGGTAACCGCGTCCGTCCAGACGCTCATGATGGCTGCGGGCCGCGATAGTGGGCCAGCTGCCAACCGATTGCGCGCTCAGCAACTCATAACCGAGCGCCGCATGTTGTTTGACGTGTTCGTATTCGCTGCTGGTCAGCCGGTCCGGCTTGTTCAGGATTTGCTGATCGAGTTTGATTTTGCCGACATCGTGCAGCAGGCCGGCCAGACCGATTTCTTCCACTTCTTCCTTGCTGTGGCCGAGGTAGCGGGAAAAGCCGGCGGCCAGCACCGACACGCTCAGGCAATGCAGCGCCGTGTATTCGTCGCGTGATTTCAGCCGCGAGAACCAGATCAGGGCGTTTTCGTTGCGGACCAGGCTGCTGACGCACTGCCGCACCAGCAGGCGACAGTCCTGCACGCGGATGGCGTGGCCGGACAGAATGTCGTTGAATACTTTCTCGACCACCGCCTTGCCGTGCGCGTGGACGAAGCCGGCATGCTCGGCTTCCTCCGCCAGACTGACCTGTGGTGTCGGGTTGTAGCGGCCACCGGTGTCGGTTTCGCCTTCGAGTGGCACCAGCGACAGGCGACTGGTTTTGCCGACGCTGATCGCACGGGATTCGTCGATGAACACGTACTCGCAGTGCAATTGCACCGCCAGCACATCGTCCTCTGACAACAGGGGGAAGCCCTGAAACAGAAAGGGCGTTTCCGACCATGGCCGATCCAGCTCGCACACGAACATGCCCGGCTGCAAGGCCGTGACGGCAATTCGTTTCTTGTACAACTCGGTGGATGTGGTCATGGATCTCGGGAAACCTGGCTCAGTTACTGCGCTGCGTCCGTGGTCAGCAACCTACTATACCGTAGCCGAAGTCGAGGCTGCCTGTGAGGAATTCCCTGTGATTAAATGTCGGCCTCAGATAGAGGTACCAGAACCATGACAACGTTTCCGTCCCTGAACACCCGTCTCGACGGCCATCGCGCCTTGGTATGCGGCAGCAGCCAGGGCATCGGTCTTGCCACGGCCCGCCTGCTGGCCGGGCAGGGCGCGCACGTGACCCTGCTGGCGCGCGATGCCGGCAAATTGGCGGCCGCGCTGACATCACTGCCGACCGCCGACGGCCAGCAGCATCATTACATCGCCGCGGATTTTGCCGAGCCGAATTCGGTGCAGCGCAGCATTGCTGACTATCTGGCGCGCGGCGAGCGCTGCGACATCCTGATCAACAATACCGGCGGTCCGGCGCCCGGCCCGGCCCACGGCGCCACGCCCGAACAATTCCTGCTTGCGTTCAATCAGCACCTCATCTGCAATCAAGTGCTGGTGCAGGCGCTGTTGCCGGGCATGAAAGCCGCGGGTTATGGCCGCATCATCAACGTGATTTCGACCTCGGTGAAGCAGCCCATCCCGAATCTCGGCGTCAGCAACACCATTCGCGGTGCCGTCGCCAACTGGGCGAAAACCCTCGCCGGCGAACTCGGCCCGTTTGGCATCACGGTCAACAATGTCTTGCCCGGCGCCACCAAGACCACACGACTGGAAGCCATCTTCAGCAACAAGGCGCAGAAAGCCGGTGTCTCGGTGCACGACATCGAAGAAGAAGAAAAGCAGACCATTCCGCTGCGCCGCTTCGCCGAACCGGAAGAGCTCGCCAGCGTGATCGCGTTTCTCGCGTCACCGGCGGCGAGCTATGTCACCGGCATCAACGTGCCGGTCGACGGTGGCCGCACACTGTGTCTGTAAACACGAATCATGAAGAAACTCCCTCCCCTGTCAGGGGGAGGGCCGGGGTGGGGGCATCCCGCTCAGTCACTGGTGCATCGCAATGACCGACATCCTGAATTACATCAACGGCGAACTGGTGCCAGCGCAAGGCAACAGCTGGCTCGACAATTACGAACCGGCCACCGGCGAAATCTATTCGCGCATTGCCGATTCCGATGAGCGCGACGTCGAGCTCGCCGTGCAGGCCGCGCAGGCCGCGTTCCCGGCCTGGAAACGCACCAGCCTCGATGAACGGGCACGCTTGCTGAGCGCCGTCGCCGACAAGCTCGAACACTGGAACGATGCGCTCGCCGAAGCCGAGAGCATGGACAACGGCAAACCGATCTGGCTGGCGCGCACCGTCGATATCCCGCGCGCGGCCCACAACTTCCGCTTCTTTGCCCACGCCATCACCCAGTGGCCCAGCGAAAGCCATCACATGCCCGGTGTCGCCATCAATTACACGCTGCGCGATCCGATCGGCGTGGTTGGCTGCATCAGTCCGTGGAATTTGCCGCTGTATTTGTTCAGCTGGAAAATCGCCCCGGCACTCGCGGCCGGCAATTGCGTGGTCGCCAAACCGAGCGAAGTGACGCCAATGACCGCGTTCCTGCTCGCCAATATCTGCCGCGAAGTCGGCCTGCCGCCCGGTGTGCTCAATATCGTTCACGGCCTTGGCGGAAAATGCGGCAACGCCATTGTCTCGCACCCGAAAATCAAGGCCATCTCGTTCACCGGCGGCACCAAAACCGGCGAGCACATTGCCAGCATCGCTGCGCCGAAGTTCAAGAAGCTGTCGCTGGAACTCGGCGGCAAGAACCCGACGCTGGTGTTCGCCGACTGCGATTTCGAACAAACCGTCAATGAGGTGGTGCGCGCCGCGTTCAGCAACCAGGGCCAGATCTGCCTGTGCGGCTCACGCATCTATGTCGAACGCCGCATTTACGAGCAATTCCGCGATGCGCTCGTCGCCAAGCTCAAGAACCTGAAAGTCGGAGACCCGATGGATGGCGGCAACCAGCAAGGCGCCGTCGTTTCCAAAGCGCACTTCGACAAAGTGCTGGGCTATATCGAACTCGCCAAACAGGAAGGCGGCCGCCTGCTGACCGGTGGCCACGCCGTGAAACCCGAAGGCCGTTGCCAAAATGGCTGGTTCATCGCGCCAACCTTGTTTGAAAACCTGACACCGGAATGCCGCACCAATCAGGAAGAAATTTTCGGCCCGGTCGCGACGATCACGCCATTTGATTCGGAAGACGAAGTGTTGGGCTACGCCAACGGCACCGCCTATGGTTTGGCGGCGAGCGTCTGGACCACCGATCTGAAGCGCGCGCATCGGGTGGCGGCAGCGCTTGAGTCCGGGATTGTCTGGGTCAATTGCTGGTTGCTGCGCGATTTGCGGACGCCG
>DASUEK010000185.1:0-20729 GCA_036275115.1 Permianibacter sp.
TCCGGCGGGTACTTGGCGAGCCAGACTTCGATTTCGGCAATGGCCGAGGCCGGCAACAGCTCTTTCAGCTTGTTCGGATTCGGTTGATTGGAATTTTGCGTGCTCATCAGCGGTCAATCTCCCCGAACACGATGTCCATCGTGCCAATAATCGCAACGATGTCGGCCAGCATGTGGCCACGACCGATTTCATCAATGGCAGAAAGGTGGGCAAAACCCGGCGCGCGGATCTTGACCCGGTACGGCTTGTTGGCACCGTCCGAGACGAGGTAAATGCCGAACTCGCCTTTCGGATGTTCGACCGCGCTGTACACCTCGCCTTCCGGCGCGCAGAAGCCTTCGGTGAAGAACTTGAAGTGGTGAATCAGCGCTTCCATGTCGTGCTTCATGGCTTCGCGGCGCGGCGGCGCAACCTTGTAGTTGTCGACCATCACCGGGCCCGGATTCTTGCGCAGCCACTCAATGCACTGACGGATGATCCGGTTCGACTGGCGCATTTCTTCAACGCGCACCAGATAACGGTCGTAGCAGTCGCCGTTCTTGCCGACCGGAATGTCGAAATCGAGCTGGTCGTAGACTTCATACGGCTGGTGCTTGCGCAGATCCCAGACCACGCCCGAGCCACGCAGCATCGGACCGGTCAGACCGAGCGCCAGCGCGCGTTCCGGCGACACCACACCGATACCGACGGTGCGCTGCTTCCAGATCCGGTTATCGGTCAGCAGCGCTTCGTATTCGTCGACCCGCTTGGGAAACTCTTCGGTGAATGCCCACAGGTAATCGAGCATCGAGCCCTGGCGCATTTCGTTCAGTTTCTTGACGTCTTTTTCGCTGCGCAACTTCGACGGCTGGTATTGCGGCATGCGATCCGGCAGGTCACGGTAGACACCGCCCGGACGGTAGTAAGTCGCGTGCAAACGGGCGCCCGATACCGCTTCGTAGCAGTCCATCAGCGCTTCGCGCTCGCGGAAGCAGTACAGGAACATGGTCATCGCGCCGATGTCGAGGCCATGCGCGCCAAGCCAGAGCAGGTGGTTCAGGATGCGGGTGATTTCGTCGAACATCACGCGGATGTACTGGGCCCGCACCGGTGCCTGGATACCGAGCAGCTTCTCGATGCCCATCACGTACGCGTGCTCGTTGCACATCATCGAGACGTAGTCGAGCCGATCCATGTAACCGATGCTCTGGTTGAACGGCTTGCTCTCGGCCAGTTTTTCGGTGCCACGGTGCAGCAGGCCGATGTGCGGGTCGGCGCGGACGATGGTTTCGCCGTCCAGCTCCAGGATCAGGCGCAGCACGCCGTGCGCGGCCGGGTGTTGCGGGCCGAAGTTGATGGTGTAATTGCGGATCTCTGCCATTTCTTTAGGCCTTCTTCGCGCTGTAACGCTGATCGTGGCGAATGACGCGCGGCACCAGCACACGCGGCTCGATCGACACCGGCTCGTAAACGCAGCGGGCTTGCGCGGCGTCGTAACGGATCTCGACGTTGCCAATCAGCGGGAAATCTTTCCGGAACGGGTGGCCGACAAAACCGTAATCGGTCAGCAGCCGGCGCAGGTCGTTGTGGCCGTCGAACAGGATGCCGTACATGTCGAACGCTTCGCGCTCGAACCAGTTGGCCACCGGCCACAGTTCGGAGACGCTGCCGACGATCGGGAACTGTTCATCAACGAACACCCGGACGCGGACGCGCTGGTTGTTGCTGACCGACAACAGATGCACGACCACAGCGAAACGTGGCTTGCTCCAGTTCGCTTCACGCGGTTGTTCGCGATCGACACCGCGCGAGAAACCAGCGCTGGACGCATCCTCGGTTTCCCATTCGGTGGCGCCGTATTGCGAATAGTCGACGCCGCACAGATCGATCAGTTGCTTGAACTGGAAGGCTTCCTTGTCGCGCAGCTCCTGGCAGACGCCGAGGTAGTCTTCACGCGACACTTCAATGGTCACTTCGTCACGATCGACAACGCAGGCCTGCAGGCGCGCGCCGAAATGTGCCGTCAGTTGTTCGGCCAATTGCATGAGCGGGATCCTTAGGCTTGCCGCGCGATGGTGTTGGTGCGGCGAATCTTGTTTTGCAGCTGAATCAGACCGTACAGCAGCGCTTCCGCGGTCGGCGGGCAACCCGGTACGTAAATGTCGACTGGCACCACCCGGTCACAGCCGCGCACCACGGCGTAGGAATAGTGGTAGTAGCCACCACCGTTGGCGCAGGAGCCCATCGAGATGACCCAGCGCGGCTCCGGCATCTGGTCGTAGACGCGGCGCAACGCCGGCGCCATTTTGTTGGTCAGCGTGCCGGCGACGATCATCACGTCAGACTGACGCGGGCTCGGCCGGAACACGATGCCGAAACGGTCGAGGTCATAACGCGACGCACCAGCGTGCATCATCTCGACGGCGCAGCAGGCCAAGCCGAATGTCATCGGCCACATCGAACCGGTGCTGGCCCAGTTCACC
The DNA here is from genome assembly GCA_036275115.1 of Permianibacter sp. Lineage (GTDB taxonomy): Bacteria > Pseudomonadota > Gammaproteobacteria > Enterobacterales > Permianibacteraceae > Permianibacter. Next base: position 2,463 of record DASUEK010000185.1, read on the forward strand.
AGGGTGTCGACCGAGGTGGTGACAAACCCTTTTTCCATGACGCCTTCAACCGCCATTTTCCGGAATCCTCTTGCAGCGTTACGAATGCAAAACAGCGCCTGAGCGGGTTATTCCCACTCGAGCGCGCCTTTCTTCCATTCGTAAATGAAACCGACGACCAGCAGGCCCAGGAAGGCCGCCATGGCCCAGAAGCCGAACCAGCCAATCTCGTTGATGACCACCGCCCACGGGAACAGGAAGGCGATCTCGAGATCGAAGATGATGAACAGGATGGCGACCAGATAGAAACGCACGTCGAACTTCATGCGGGCGTCTTCGAAGGCGTCGTAACCGCATTCGAACGGCGCATTCTTGGCCGCGTCCGGCTTGTGCCGACCGAACAGGTAGCCGAGCAACCAGCCGAGGGCGACCAGAACGGTGCCAAGGCCGAGCCCGACCCCCATGAACACGAGGATGGGAGTGTAGTTCTGCAGCATGTTGTTCACCCTGCGCGCCGCCTGCCTGAAACCCCATCAGCGGCACGCACAAACGTGGCGGGACAAAAAACCACGGAATTTTAGCAGCTTCCAGCCGGCTTTTTCTGACCGAGCGCAACGCCGGTGCCAGCGTGGAGCTACCTCCTTCGTTCTGCCGGCCGGGGCCAGACAGCGTTTTTTCCCGACCGCCGGAGCGGTTCGGGCAGAAAAAATGGCATCGCCTTGCGGTCCGATGCCATTTTCCGTTCTGACCGGCCGGAGAACCCGACCGGTGAATTGGTGCGGAAGGAGGGACTTGAACCCTCATGCCTTGCGGCGCCACCCCCTCAAGATGGTGTGTCTACCAATTTCACCACTTCCGCGTGATTCGATTTTTCTATGCCTTGCGGCTGATGCCAAGCCGGCCCTCAAGATGCTGCGCCTACCAATATCGCTACGGCCGCGTATTGTTCAGGTCAGCTGACCTGTGCTGCCTTACGGCTTCGGCGCATCATTGGCCGGTTGTTCGGTTGCAGCCGGTGCGGCCGGCACGTCGCTGTTGGCCGGCGCAGCCTCGGTCGCGGCCGGAACATCCGCAGCCGGAACCGCCGCGGCATCGGTCGCCGGCAGGTCGGCAGCCGGCGCCTCAGCGAAAACGTCGTCAGTTGCTGCTGCAGCCTTGTCACGGTGGCTGGCCATGTAGCCCAGTACCAGCAAGATCACCAGCGAAACCAGCGCCAACCACCAGGTCGCCTTGGTCATGAAGTTGCCCGAGCCGGCGGCGCCGAACACGGTGTTCGAGGCACCGGCACCGAACGACGCGCCCAGATCGGCGCCCTTGCCCTGTTGCAGCAGGATGATGCCGATCAGCGCCAGCGCGATGACCAGAAACAGACCCAGCAAAATTTCGTACATGTCAGTCTTTTCCGACTTTTTCTCAGCGCTTATTCGGCGCTGCGGCAGATGGCAATGAACTCATCGGCCTGCAAGGAGGCGCCACCTACCAGCGCGCCGTCCACATCCGGCTGCGCCATCAGCGCCGCCGCGTTATCCGCTTTCACACTGCCGCCGTACAGAATCGGCAGCGTCTCGGCCAGCGCCGGCGCCTGCTGTTTCAGCCAGGCCCGCACTTGTCCGTGTACCGCTTGCGCCTGTTCCGGCGTCGCGGTCCGGCCGGTGCCTATGGCCCAGACCGGTTCGTAAGCCAGCACCATCTCGCTGGCCCGTTGCTGCTGGAGCAGTCCGGCAAGCGCCGACAGCTGCTGTTCCAGTACCGCCCAGGTCCGTTCGCTTTCACGTTCGGCCAGGGTTTCACCGATACAGATGATCGGCCGTAATCCTGCCGCCAATGCCGCTGCCGCTTTGGCGGCGACCAGCTCGCTGCTTTCGCCGTGGTAACGGCGCCGCTCCGAGTGCCCGACGATGCTGAACTGGCAAGCCAGCTCTTTCAGCATCGCCCCGGCCAGTTCGCCGGTGTAGGCGCCGCTGGCGTGGGCACTGACATCCTGCGACCCGAGCGTGCAGCGCGGGTGGCTCAGCACAGCGGCCAGCTCGGCCAGGTACACCGCCGGCGGACAAAACACGACCTGGCAGCGCCCCGCAGCCGGCAGCGCCTGCTGCACAGCGGGAACCAAAGCCCGAACCAGTTCGCGCGAACCGTGCATTTTCCAGTTACCGGCAACGATACGCGGGCGCGACGAGGTCATAAAAAGGGGCCTGGCGAAGCGGGCGCATATGGTAGCGATGCGGCCGCCAAGTTACAAGCAAGCTGCGGTGGTGCAATCTCGGCGCTGCCGAGCCGACATTGCGTGTTGGTCAATAATTGAGCTGAAACTGGACGTAGGTCCCGACCTGATCGCCACGGGTCACCGCGATGCGGCCCAGATCCACCCGCGCCACGGTCAGCGCCAGCCGGCGACTCGGCACCCAGGCCAGAAACAGATCGCGGGCCTCGTCTTCGGCAAAGACGAGCAGATCCGGTTTCTGCCGGTATTCCGCCCCGAGCAGCAGGGAGTCGGTCAGAAACACTGCAGCCGATGCTTCCGCCAGCCATTTTCGCTCATCATCGTCCGGGCCGCCGAAACCGAGCAGACCGAATTGATTGGCGCGGCTATGACGCACGCCGACATTGACCAGCAGGTTGTGGCCGAAGGCGGCGGCGAAATAGAGCTTGCTCGCCGCCAGATGAAACTCGGTATCCCGGTCATGCTGACCGCCGAGCGCGGCAGGAATGAAATCGAAATCGCGGTTACGCTTGTGTTGCAGGGTAAGCGCCAATTGCGGCAGCCACGAATCCGGGGCAAACACGGCGTCACCGGCAACCCGCCACTTCACCGCCAGCATGTCCTGACTGATCGTTTCGCCGGGGACCACGTTCTGCAGATCAAACTGCTGGTGCGCCGCGCTCAGTTCGACCCGGTCAAACCAGCCTAGCGTCACCGCTGTACTTTCAAACTGGTAATCCGGCAACGGCAAACGGGTGTAACTGACCGCGCCGCCCCACTCATCGGCGGTGCCATAGCCGGTAATCAGGGCCCAGCTGGTCAACCCACCGCCACCGCTGCCCTCCACGCTGACCACGCCTCCGGTTGCCGGCAAGCGGCCGCCCGGATCGGCATTGCCGGTCTGAACCAGCAGCGCAAACAGGCCCAGTGCCCGTATAACAGTCCGGATTCCGCTCATGCCCGCTCCCAAACCGAGTGACCGATGGATGGTCACTGTCTATGCTCAATGCTAATCGCCCCGGAGGGTCTGTCAAAAATGCAGCGATTGCTTTGCCGGCTGTTGCCGCTGCTAGCGCTTTGCGTGAGCCTGCCAGTGGCCGCGGCCGACACGTTGTATCAACGCCTCGGCGGCCAACCGGCCCTGCAAGCGATCACCGATCAGCTGATCGATGTCGCCAGCACCGATCCCGACACCAAGCGCAGCTTTCACAAGGTCAACCTGCAGCGAGTGAAAGAAAAGCTGGCGGAACAATTCTGTGTGCTCGCCGGCGGCCCCTGCACCTATACGGGCGACGATATGCGTCTGGTCCACCGTGGCCTGCAAATCACCGAACGGGAGTTCTACGGTTTGGTTGAACAACTGCGCGCCATCCTGGACGCGCGCGGTGTCGGCCATCGGGAAAAAAATGAGCTGCTCGCGCTGCTGGCACCGATGAAACCACAAGTCGTGGACCCGGTCGCAGCCGGCCCCTGATCGCTCGGCAAAGGAAGGGGAACCATGGATTCCGTTCTGCGTGCTGCCGCGCTGTTGCCGGCGCTTTTCTTTGCGCCGGTCGGCAGCGCTGCGGAGTTTCGCCTGCAGGTGCACGATGGTCATGGCCAACCGGTGCCGGACATCGTCGCCTATGTTCCTTCCGCTGCCGCCAAACCGGTTGGCATGCAGGTCGATATCGATCAGATCAACAAGGAATTTGTGCCGTACGTGACCGTGGTACCGGTCGGCAGCCGCATCCGGTTTCCGAACAAGGACAATATCCGGCATCACGTGTACTCCTTCTCCGATGCCAAGAAATTTGAACTCAAACTTTATAGCGGCGTACCGGCCGACCCGGTGCTGTTCGACCGCGCCGGCGTTGTCGCACTCGGCTGCAACATCCATGACTGGATGCTCGCTTATGTGCTCGTGGTTGACACCCCCTGGTTTGGCAAAAGCAATGACGCGGGCGAGCTGGTCTTGCAGCTGCCACCCGGCCCGCATCAACTTCAGCTGTGGCATCCGGAACTGAACGCGCCCACGGCGACACTCGCCATCACGGTCACGGATGCAGCGGCACCGCTACGCGTGCCGGTCAACCTGCGGCCGCGCGCCAGTGCCGTGAGCAATGACTGAGATGAACACCGCCGCGACACCGCGTCGGCAATTGAGTCGGCGCTTGGCGCTAACCTACGGCAGCTTGCTGTTGCTGGTGTTGGCCGGGGTGCTGTGGTTGGTGTCGCAAATGCAGCGCAACCTGGTGACCACTCAGCTACAAGAGGAGTTGCAACTGGGTCAGGCAGTGTTCGCCCGGGCTTTGGCACAGAATCAGCAACAGTTGACCCAAGCCGCGAAAGTGTTGGCGGCAGATTACGGCTTCCGCGAAGCCATCGCCAGTCGTGATCAAAGCACCATCACGTCGGCATTACAGAATCATCGCGGCCGGATCAATGCCGACATCAGCCTGGCGGCGGGCTTGGATGGTGATCTGCTAGCCGACAGCCGTGACGATCAGGTCAGTGGCTTGTTCCCGTTTCCGGAATTGCTGCAACAGGCGCGTTTGCAAGGCGCCGCCAGTGCCATCGTCAGTCTGGACGAACAGGCCTACCAACTGGTCGTCGTGACGGTGCGAGCGCCGCAGCCCATTGCCGTGATCGCGATGGGCTTTTTGATCGATGCAGCAGTCGCCAATGACCTGCAGAAACTGACCGGGCTACACGTGTCATTTCTTGGTCGGCACCGCGAAGCCGACGGCACGCAACGTTGGCGTTTGCAGGCGTCGACGTTGCCGCCTGCGCTGACCGATTCCCTGGCGCAACAATTGCCGGTACAGCCGGATCAGGCCATCCAGACCCTGATGCTGGCCGAGCAAGCGTATCAAACCCTGATCGTGGCATTGGCCGAGCAAGACGGGAGTGAAATTGCCGTCTTGCAACGCTCGCTCGAGCAGGCGCTCGCACCGCATCGTCAGTTGCAACGCTATTTGCTCGGCTTGGGCTTGGCCGCTTTGGCCCTGGCACTGGTTGCCACTGTCATATTGGCGCGCGGCATCGTACGGCCGTTGCAGCAGTTGCAAACGGCTGCACATCGCATGGAGGCCGGCGATTACGCGGTCGATGAGGTCATCCATCGACAGGACGAAATCGGCGATCTGGCGCAAGCTTTCAACACCATGCGTGAAACCATTGCCAGCCGCGAGCAGCAAATCCTGGATTTGGCGTATCGCGACCCGTTGACGACGCTACCCAATCGCACCTATTTCACCGAGCAATTGACCCGCTTGCTCGGCAGCGCAGCACCATGCGCCGTTTTGCTGCTCGACCTTGATCGGTTCAAGCTCATCAACAACACACTCGGCCATGCGCTGGGCGATGAGCTGCTGCGTGCAGCTGGCGAACGCTTGCAGAGCCAACTGCCGAGCGGCGCCATCTTGGCTCGTGTTGGCGCCGACGAATTTGCCGTCTTGCTACCGGACGCGGGTGATCGTGCCGGCCGCGCATTGGCCGAACAGCTGGTCAGTATCATGCAATTGCCGTTTGTTGCTGGCGGACAGACCGTCGATCTGCGCGTCAGCCTCGGTTATGCGGTGGCGCCGGATGACGGCAAACAAACCAGCGCGCTGCTCCGGGCCGTCGATGTCGCGCTTTACTACAGCCGCCAGCAACGTCGCCACATTGTTCGATTTGATCCGGCGCTGCAGCCGTTTCGCGCCGAACATCTGTCCCTGCTCGGCGATCTGCGGCGCGCCGTTGCCGAAAATGAATTGCGGTTGTTCTACCAACCGAAAGTCAACCTGCAAGGTGGCGACCACAACTACTGTGAGGCCTTGGTGCGCTGGCAACACCCGAGCCGCGGCTTCATTCCACCGATCGATTTCATTCCGTTCGCCGAGCAAACCGGTGACATCAAGCGGCTGACGCGATGGATCATTGCGCGCGCCCTCAGCCAGGCACGCGAATGGCAACAGCAAGGCATCCGGATGCACATTGCCGTCAACATTTCTGCGCATGACCTGCTCGATGAGAGCCTGCGCGACTTTCTGGCCGACAGCCTCGAACGCAGCACCGTTTCGGCGGAATGCCTTGGACTCGAAGTGACCGAAAGTGGCTTTATTGAAGAACCGGAACGGGCGATGGCGCTGCTCGAACAGCTGCGCGCACTTGGCATCAAACTGGCCATCGATGATTTCGGTACTGGTTACTCCTCACTGGCTTACCTGAAAAAGCTGCCGGTTCAGGAGCTGAAGATCGATCAAACCTTCATCCGACAGTTGCGCGCTGACGGCGACGATGCCGCGATTGTCCGATCCACCATCGAGCTCGGCCACAACCTCGGCTTGCAGGTGGTGGCTGAAGGCATCGAAACTCGCGAGCAAGCGCTGTTGTTGCGCGATTGGAACTGTGATCGTGGCCAGGGATATCACTTCAGCCGACCGGTTCCAGCGGACGATTTTCTGCATTGGTTGCAACAGACCGGCGCCGGTTTGCGGGTATAAAAAAACGCGCCAATCGGCGCGTTTTTTTACAGTTGCCCGGCTCAAACCGAGCGTACCGCCACCGCAATCTGCTCGGCACAGCGTTTGACCTGAGCAGCATCGCGCCCTTCCACCATGACCCGGATGAGCGGCTCGGTGCCAGAGGGGCGTAGCAGCACGCGACCGGTATCACCCAACTCCTGCTCAACCTGATGCACCGCCTGTTTGACCGCATCGGCGTCCATCGGCTTGCTGCCGGCTTTCAGCGGCACGTTGATCAAGGTCTGCGGAAACTTCTGCATGCCGCGCTTCAACTCATGCAGGCTGACGCCGTTCTGCACCATCGCCGACAACACCTGCAAGGCCGACACAATGCCATCGCCGGAGGTGGTCTTGTCGAGGCAGACGATGTGGCCGGACGATTCGCCGCCCAGCAGCCAGCCTTTTTCCTGCATCATTTCCAGCACATAGCGGTCGCCCACTTTGGCACGGCCAAAGCCGATACCGAGTTCGCGCAGCGCAACTTCCAACCCGAGATTGCTCATCACGGTGCCGACCACACCGCCCGGCAGTTTGCCGCGGCGCAGCGCATCGCGGGCGATGACGAACAGGATCTCGTCGCCGTCGACAACTTCACCTTTGTGATCGACCATGATCAAGCGGTCGCCGTCACCATCAAGCGCCACGCCGACATCGGCGCCGCGCGCGACGACAGTTTCGGCCAGCAGCGCCGGCGCCGTTGCACCGACCTTGTCGTTGATGTTGAGACCGTTCGGTTCATCGCCGATGGCAAACACGTCGGCGCCCAATTCTTCGAGCACGGCCGGCGCCACTTTATAGGTCGCGCCATGGGCACAATCGACCACGACTTTCAGGCCACGCAGGGTCAGGTTGTTGGCAACGGTGGCCTTGCAAAATTCGATGTAGCGACCGGTGGCTTCGCTGACCCGGCGCGCACGGCCGAGCAGCGCCGAATCGACCGTGGTCATCGGTTCATCGAGCATGGCCTCGATGCGCGCCTCGATCTCATCCGGCAATTTGAAACCATCCGCCGAGAAGAATTTGATGCCGTTGTCGTAGTACGGATTGTGCGAGGCCGAAATGACAATACCGGCCTGCGCCCGCAAAGTGCGGGTCAGGTAAGCGATGGCCGGGGTCGGCATCGGGCCGAGCATGTGCGCTTCCACACCCGCGGCGGAGAGGCCCGCCTCCAGCGCGGCTTCGAACATGTAACCGGAGGTGCGGGTGTCTTTGCCGATCAGCACCTTGCTGCCGCTGCCATTGGCGAGCACCTTGCCGGCCGCCCAACCGAGCTTCATGACGAATTCCGGGTTGATCGGAAACTCGCCCACTTTGCCGCGCACCCCATCGGTGCCGAAATACTTACGTTTGCTCATCTTCCTGCTTCACTCCTGTTGGGATGGCTGTCCTTGTGCTTCCATTGCCAGCCATAACTGCAGAACTTGTTTGGTTTCCTTGACTTCGTGCACCCGCAGCACCCGGGCACCGCGTTGCGCTGCCAGCAAGGCAAGCGCGACACTGCCGACCAAGCGCTCCGCCACGGGCGCACCGGTGATGTGGCCAATCAGCGATTTTCGCGACAGCCCGGCCAGCACCGGATAGCCGGTCGCAGCGAGTTGCGGCAGCGCGTGCAGCAGCTGCAAATTGTGGCTGGCACTCTTACCGAAACCAAATCCCGGGTCCAGACAAATTTTCTCGGCCGGCAAGCCGGCATCCCGGCAGATCGTAGCGCGTTGCAACAGGAATTCGCTGACTTCCCGCACCACGTCCTGGTACTGCGGCTGCTGCTGCATTGAGCGCGGCTCGCCTTGCATGTGCATCAGACAGACGGCCGGCTGATAGCGGCTGACCAGCTCGATGGCGCCGGGCGCACGCAAGGCATTGACGTCATTGATGATGGCCGCCCCCGCCGCCAGCGCCGCGGCCATCACCTCGGGGTGGCGGCTATCGACCGACACCCGTGCGCCGAGTGCCACGGCCTGTTCGATCGCCGGCATGACCCGATCAAGTTCCTGCTCGACGCTGACTGGCTCGGCACCGGGCCGGGTGGATTCACCACCGATGTCGATGATGTCAGCGCCATCGGCCAGCAGCTGTTCAAGGCGCGGCCGCAGCGTCGCGGGCGTCGCATAACGGCCGCCATCCGAAAACGAATCCGGGGTGACATTGAGAATGGCCATCAGCAGCGGTGTTCCGTTGCGCGGCCAGCGAAAATCGGTTGCGGGCATCGATTCGCTTCATATTTCGCCAAGCTTGTCCGGGCATTATCGCACTGCCACCTCCGGGCCGCGACAAGCACGAAACGGCTGCATATACTCGGTAACGCATCAGGCCGAAGCGTAGCGAAACGAGTGGCCCTCACCCAATTGCAAGGAGTCGTTGTCGGCGTGCCATTTCTGTTCTCTCGCTTCTGTCTCATCGCCCTCGTACCGGTGCTTGCAGTGCCGGCCGCACGGGCCGCCGACGGCGCCCCTGAGCCGGGAGCTGCCGGCACAGCGACGTCGATCGCACCGAGCACCAACCAGCCGGAGGCAAGCGCCGATCCGTTGTTCAGCCACGGCTGCCTTGCGTTGCCGCCGGAAGGCGCCGATCCGGAAACCCTGGCCGCCTTTGAAACGCGTGGCTTGCCGGTTGGAGACATCCAGATTGTCGTCGACCCGATTTTTGACACCAGCAAACCGGAAGAAGACAACTGGCTGTTCCGACTGGTCAACGACTGGCACATCCCGACCGACACCGACGTCATTCGCGACGATCTGCTGTTTGCAAGCGGCGAGCCGTTCCGGGTCACCCGCATGGCCGAATCGGAACGTGTGCTGCGCACCCGCCGCTACTTGCGCGGCGCCGACATCCGGCCGGTCGGTGAATGCCTGGAAAAAGTTGATCTGGAAGTGCGCGTCAAAGACGTCTGGACGTTGGTGCCCGACGTCGGCTTCTCACGCAGCGGTGGCGACAACAGCTCACGGCTCGGCTTCAAGGACAGCAACTTCCTCGGCACCGGCCGCGCGGTGCAAGTCGTCCGCGAGCAGGACGCCGAACGCACCGGCACCATGTTCGGCTATCGCGACCCGAACTTCGGCAACACCCGCAGTGTGCTGGATCTGGAATACACCGATAACGACGATGGCCAGAGTCATGCCTTTGAGCTGTTCCGGCCATTCTTCTCGCTGGAAACACCGTGGGCCGGTGGCGTGCTGACCCATCGCAACTTGCGTACCGACACGCTCAATTTCCGCGACGAGGAAATTCAGTCGTTTGAACATGAAGAAGAAAGCCATGGAATCTTCGGCGGCTGGTCGCGCGGCCTGATCAATGATGAAACCGAGCGCTGGCGTTTCGGTATCAGCGATGAGCGCAGCCAGTTCCGGCCGAATGAAGACACGGTGGCAGAGCAGCCGTTTCCCGCTGATCGCCATTACCGCTACGGCTGGCTGGAGTGGCAGCGCGTGCATGACAGTTTCGTCAAAGCCGTCAACATCAACCAGATGCGGCGCACCGAAGACATCAACACCGGCTGGACAACCGTGCTGCGCTTCGGCCGCGCCGATGACGCACTCGGTTCAACCGATGAAGCCTGGTTTTATCAGCTCGCCGCTGAGCGTTATTACCTCGTCGGCGACGACAAGGTCATGTTCCTGTCCGGCGCCTTGAATGGCCGTCATGACAGCGAACAGGTTATCGATCAACGCAGCGAGCTGCGTCTTCGTTACTACCAAGGCGACTTCAGCTCGCACCAGTTTTATGCCTCGCTGCAACTGCAGCAAGGTCGCAATCTGTTTGTCGATGAACCGATCACGCTTGGTGGCGACAACGGCCTGCGCGGGTACCCGACCCGCTATCAGATGGGCGACCGCATGGCGCTACTGACGCTGGAAGAACGCTTCTATCTGTTTACCGAAGTGCTGTCATTGTTCGATGTTGGTGCCGCCGTATTCGCCGATGTCGGTCGCGCCTGGTTCGATGGCAAGGACAATGGTTACAACGGCGGCTGGCTGCGCGATGTCGGTTTCGGGTTGCGACTGACACCGACCCGCACCGGCAATGAACGGCCGGGCAAGCAAACCGTGCTACACCTCGATCTGGCCGCGCCGCTCAATACCGATGCCGATCCGGAACTCGACAAACTGCAGTGGCTGGTCACCATCAAGGACAGTTTCTGAACGGCATCGGCAACGCAGCTATTCACCAACGCAGGCATACCGATGTTCTGAGTCAATGCTGGCCGCGCAACTGCATCAAGCGCCAGCCGCAGCAAAAACCCGACAACAAAAAAGCGCCATCAGGCGCTTTTTTGTTGGTGCAGAACGAGGTCTGCTGTCAATGGGCGGCGGCGGCCTTGCCGTTGACATCGTCAGCATTGCCGGTGGCATCAACCGTGGCCGAACCTTTGCCACCACCGTTGTTGCGATCACTCCAGCCTTCCGGCGGTTGCGGATCACGGCCTTGCATGATGTCATCGATCTGCTTGCTGTCGAGCGTTTCGAACTTCATCAGCGCATCGGCCATCGCATTGAGCTTGTCAAGATTGTCGTTCAGCATCTTCTCGGCCAGCTTGTAATTGCGGTCGATGATGGCGCGAATCTCTTCGTCAATCGCTTTCGCGGTCGAGTCGGCAACGCTCTTGTGCTGGGTGATCGAGCGACCGAGGAAGACCTCGCCTTCGTCTTCGCTGTACGACAGCGGCCCCATCCGTTCCGACAGACCCCAATGGGTCACCATGTTGCGCGCCAGTTCGGTCGCGCGCTGGATGTCATTGGAGGCGCCGGTGGTGACGCCATCGAAACCGTGAATGATCGCCTCGGCAATGCGGCCACCAAACAGAATCGCGATGCGGTTTTCCAGATACTGCTTCGAGTACGACAGGCGATCCTGCTCCGGCAGCTGCATGGTCACACCGAGTGCCCGACCGCGCGGAATGATGGTGACCTTGTAGACCGGATCCGAATGCGGCAGCAGGTAACCGAGAATGGCGTGGCCGGCCTCGTGGAACGCCGTGTTGCGCTTTTCTTCTTCGGTCATGACCATGGTGCGGCGCTCGGCGCCCATCATGATCTTGTCCTTGGCGGCATCAAAGAAGCGCATCTTGACCACGCGTTCGTTGGCGCGCGCAGCCAGCAAGGCGGCTTCGTTGACCAGATTGGCCAGGTCAGCACCGGAGAAGCCCGGGGTACCACGCGCAATCACTGCCGGATCAACATCATCGGCTACCGGCACTTTGCGCATGTGCACTTTCAGAATCTGTTCACGACCGCGGATATCCGGCAAACCGACCACCACTTGGCGGTCGAAACGACCCGGGCGAAGCAGCGCTGGGTCGAGCACGTCCGGACGGTTGGTTGCGGCGATGATGATGATGCCTTCGCTGCCTTCAAAACCGTCCATTTCGACCAGCAGCTGGTTCAGCGTCTGTTCGCGCTCGTCGTGACCACCGCCGAGACCGGCACCGCGATGACGGCCGACCGCATCGATTTCGTCAATGAAGATGATGCACGGCGCGTGTTTCTTGGCTTGATCGAACATGTCGCGGACACGTGAGGCGCCGACACCGACGAACATCTCGACGAAATCCGAACCGGAAATGGTGAAGAACGGCACTTTTGCTTCGCCGGCGATGGCACGCGCCAGCAGCGTTTTACCGGTACCCGGCTGACCGACCATCAAGACGCCGCGCGGAATTTTGCCGCCCAGCCTTTGGAACTTGCCCGGATCGCGCAGGAACTCAACCAGCTCGGCGACTTCCTCTTTCGCTTCCTCAACACCGGCAACATCCGCCAGCGTGGTCTTGACCTGGTCTTCGCCGAGCAAACGAGCCTTGCTCTTGCCAAAGCTGAGCGCGCCGCCTTTGCCGCCGCCCTGCATCTGGCGCATGAAGAAAATCCAGACGCCAATCAGCAGCAGCACCGGCAGCAGGTTGATGAAGATGACAAACAGCAGACTCTGCTTTTCCGGCGGCAGAATGGTGACTTTGGCCGACTGGTTTTCGGTCAACGCAGCATCAAGGCGATCCGTGTACGGCGGCAGGCTGGCGACGAACTGGTCCCCGTTCTTGTAGGTGCCGACCGCTTCGCGCGAATCGAACTGCACCTGCACTTCTTCGATCTTGCCGTTTTGCAGATCGCTGATGAACTCGGAATAACCGATCGACTGCACCGTGCCGCGGCTGCCGGTGAAGTTATTGAACACCGACACCAGCACAATGGCGATGACCAGCCACAGCAGGACATTTTTGAACATGTCGTTCAAGGCACCACTCCTTTCCACCGCTGCCGACGGGCAACGGCACATCAATCATTCCAGCGTTCAGCCAGTCAGTCGTTGAGACCGGAATCAGTCTTTCGGACCAGTATAGTGCTGCGCGAGCACAAACACTTCCCGCGAACGGTCACGAGATGCGTCTGGCTTGCGAATCTTCACGGTTTTGAACAGCCGTCGCAATTCGACCAAATACGCATCCGAACCTTCGCCCTGGAACATCTTCACCAGCATGTTCCCGCCCGGCTTGAGCCAGTTCTTGGCAAAGTCGAGCGCCAGTTCCAGCAGATACATGGACCGGGCCTGATCGACGACGGTCGTACCGCTCATATTGGGGGCCATGTCAGACAAAACAAGGTCGACCTGCTGACCGTCGAGCCGTTTTTCCAGCTCGGCCAGCACCGCGTCCTCGCGGAAGTCGCCCTCGATGAAATCGACGTCCGGCAGGCTGTCCATCGGCAGGATGTCGAGCGCCACGATCTTGCCCTTGCCGCCCGTCCGAGTGAGTACATACTCACTCCAACTGCCCGGTGCCGCACCAAGGTCTACGATGACCATGCCGGGCCGGATCAGCTTGTCCTTCTGGTCGATCTCCTGCAGCTTGAACACCGCCCGCGACCGCCAGCCTTCCTTTTGTGCCTGTTTGACGAACGGGTCGTCGAAGTGCCGCTGCAGCCAGCGGGTCGAACTTTTGCTACGTGCCATACTCGTTTGACTCAAAGCGGGCCCGACCGGCGCTGCCGACCAAAAGCCCTCGTGATGCCGTGTCCCGGGCGCTAGAATGGCGCCCCTTTTCTGTACAGCTTACCGGAAGCCGCCATGCCAACCCCCACCAGCCCTCTCGCCAGCAACCAGGTCCGTCACCTGCGCGCGCTGGCCCACAGCCTGAAACCGGTGGTCATGCTTGGCGCCAATGGCCTGACCGACGCCGTACTGGCCGAAATCGAACTGGCCATCGCCCACCATGAGCTGATCAAGGTCAAGTTGGCCGGTGAAGACCGCGACGAGCGCCGCGCCATTGCCGACGCCATCTGCGAACAGCTGGGTGCCGTCAATGTCCAGATCCTCGGCCACAACCTGATCGCATTCCGGGCCAAACCGAAAGACAGCAAGATTGTGCTGCCGAAAGCCAACAAACCGAAACTGGTTTGAGCAATGGCTGCGATAAGCAGCCTTTGCAGCCGCCAAGAAAAAAACGCCGCGACATCGTCGCGGCGTTTTGCTTGCTGCTTAAACGTACTTTACCGCGACAATCTCGTACTCGATATCACCGCCAGGGGTCTTGACCACGACGATATCGCCTTCGAATTTGCCGACCAGACCACGGGCAATCGGCGAGCCGACGTTGATCAGGTTGTTCTTGATGTCGGCTTCATCCTCGCCCACGATGCGGTAAACGACCTCATCGCCGGTTTCGGTGTTGGCGAGTTCCACCGTCGCGCCGAAGATCACCTTGCCTTCGTTCGGCAATTTGCTGACATCGATGATCTGGGCATTGCTCAGCTTGGCTTCGATATCGGCAATCCGGCCTTCGATGAAACCTTGCTGCTCACGCGCCGCGTGGTACTCGGCATTCTCTTTCAGATCGCCGTGGGCACGCGCTTCAGCGATCGCATGGATCACTTTCGGCCGGGCCACGGTTTTCAGTTCGTGCAATTCCTTGTTCAAGGCTTCCGCACCGCGTGCCGTCATCGGTACACGATTCATTTCCACTCCTTTCTGCCCGGCCAGCTGCTGCTCAAGCAGGCTGGCCGCGCTAAACATTGACTCGGGTCGGCAGGACATCTTCATCGGAGCGTCCCGACCGCCGACCGCTCAGGCGTTGATCCGGCGATGCAGCGACTGCACCGACTCCACCCGATCGCGATCCTGCTCGCGCAGGGCCGCACAGCTGGCAAACGCACCGGCAATGGTGGTGGTGTACGGAATCTTCTTCTGCAGCGCCGAGCGCCGAATCATGTAAGAGTCCGCAATCGCCTGTTTGCCTTCGGTGGTGTTGACGATGTAGGCAATCTCGCCGTTCTTGATCAGATCGACGATATGCGGGCGGCCTTCGGTCACCTTGTTGATCGGGGTGCACGGCACGCCCGCTTGACTAAGTACGGCCGCAGAACCCCCGGTCGCATACAGCTCGAAACCGAGCGCGACCATTTGCCGGCCAAGATCCGGCAGTTTGGCCTTGTCGGCATCACGCACCGAGACAATGGCCTTGCCGCCCATCGGCGCCTGCGCGAAACAGGCCAGCTTGGCTTTGTAATAAGCCTCACCGAAGGTTTGGCCGACCCCCATCGCTTCACCGGTCGATTTCATTTCCGGGCCAAGAATCGGATCGGAATTCGGGAACTTGGCGAACGGGAACACCGGCTCTTTGACCGCGAAGAACGGCGGAATCACTTCTTCGGTGACGCCCTGCTCTTTCAAGCTGCGACCGGCCATGACCCGGGCGGCAATTTTTGCCAGCGGCAGACTGGTTGCCTTCGACACGAACGGCACCGTGCGCGAAGCGCGCGGGTTCACTTCGAGCACGAAAATCTTGCCATCCTGAATCGCAAACTGGGCGTTCATCAAGCCGATGACATCGAGCTCTTTCGCCATCAGGTGCATCTGCTTGCGCAGCTCGTCCTGCTGGGCTTTCGACAAGGAATACGGCGGCAGCGAGCAGGCCGAGTCACCGGAGTGCACGCCCGCTTGTTCGATGTGTTCCATGATGCCGCCGACCAGCATGGTCTCGCCGTCGTAAATGCAATCGACGTCGACTTCGATGGCGTCATCGAGGAAACGATCGAGCAGCACCGGCGAATCGTTCGACACCTTGACCGCATGGGTCATGTAGCGGCGGAGCTCATCGGCGTTGTAGACGATTTCCATCGCCCGGCCGCCGAGTACATAAGAAGGACGCACCACCAGCGGATAACCGATTTCCTCAGCAAGGCGCACGCCCTCTTCCATCGTCCGCGCGGTGCGGTTCGGTGGCTGGTGCAGACCAAGCCGTTCGATCGCCTGCTGGAAGCGTTCACGATCTTCGGCGCGGTCAATCGCATCCGGCGAGGTGCCGATGATCGGCACGCCGTTCGCTTCCAGGGCGCGCGCCAGCTTCAGCGGCGTCTGGCCACCGAACTGGACAATCACGCCTTTCGGCTTTTCCTTGTCGACGATTTCGAGCACGTCTTCCAGAGTCACCGGCTCGAAATACAGGCGATCGGAGGTGTCGTAATCGGTCGAGACAGTTTCCGGGTTGCAGTTGACCATGATGGTCTCGTAACCGTCTTCGCGCATCGCCAGTGCCGCGTGCACGCAGCAGTAATCGAACTCAATGCCTTGACCAATCCGGTTCGGACCACCACCCAGCACCATGATCTTGTCGCGGCTGCTCGGCTCGGCCTCGCACTCTTCTTCGTACGTCGAGTACATGTAGGCGGTCGAAGTGGCGAATTCGGCGGCACAGGTATCCACGCGCTTGTAGGTCGGCCGCACGTTCAGCTTGTGGCGCAGTTTGCGCAGCTCGGATTCCGTTACGCCGAACAGCTGGGCAAGGCGAATGTCCGAGAAGCCTTTGCGCTTCAGCTCGAACATTTCTGCGGCGGTCACAGTCGACAGCGCACGCTTGGCAAACTCGGCTTCGAGCTTCATCAGCTCTTCGATCTGGACCAGGAACCACGGATCGATATGGGTCAGCTTGAACACCTGATCGAGCGACCAGCCGGCCCGGAAAGCATCGCCGACATACCAGATCCGATCCGGGCCCGGCACCTGCAGGCGCTGGCGGATTTCGTCCTGCGCACCCGGGTCGGCCAGATTCACTTTCGGATCAAAACCGTGGGCGCCCACTTCCAGACCGCGCAGCGCTTTCTGCACCGATTCCTGGAACGAGCGACCGATCGCCATCACTTCGCCAACCGACTTCATCTGGGTGGTCAGCGTCGCTTCCGTCTGCGGGAATTTTTCGAAGTTGAACCGCGGCACCTTGGTGACGACGTAGTCAATCGACGGTTCGAACGAGGCCGGTGTCGCGCCGCCGGTGATGTCGTTCTTCAGTTCATCGAGCGTGTAACCAATGGCCAGCTTGGCAGCGACCTTGGCGATCGGGAAGCCAGTCGCTTTCGAGGCCAGTGCCGACGAGCGCGACACGCGCGGGTTCATCTCGATGATGACCATGCGGCCGTCTTTCGGGTTGACGCCGAACTGAACGTTCGAGCCACCGGTTTCGACGCCGATTTCACGCAGCACCGCCATCGAGGCGTTGCGCATGATCTGGTATTCCTTGTCGGTGAGCGTCTGCGCCGGCGCAACGGTAATTG
Source organism: Permianibacter sp. (assembly GCA_036275115.1). Taxonomy (GTDB): domain Bacteria; phylum Pseudomonadota; class Gammaproteobacteria; order Enterobacterales; family Permianibacteraceae; genus Permianibacter. Next base: position 19,661 of record DASUEK010000185.1, read on the forward strand.
AGTCGCCGGTGTGCACGCCCATCGGATCAAAGTTTTCGATTGAGCAGACGATGATGCAGTTGTCGTTCTTGTCACGAACGACCTCCATCTCGTACTCCTTCCAGCCAATCAGCGATTCGTCGATCAAGAGTTCCTTGGTCGGCGACAGATCCAGACCGCGGTTGCAGATCTCCTCGAACTCTTCCTTGTTGTAGGCGATGCCGCCACCGGTGCCGCCCATCGTGAAACTCGGCCGAATGATGCACGGAAAACCAACCTGCGCCTGTACGGCCCAGGCTTCTTCCATGCTGTGCGCGACATCGGCACGCGGCATGTCGAGACCGATCTTGCGCATGGCCTGCGCGAACAGCTGGCGGTCCTCCGCTTTCTTGATCGCTTCTTCGCGGGCGCCAATCATTTCGACGCCGAATTTTTCCAGTACGCCGCTGCGCGCCAGATCGAGTGCGCAGTTGAGCGCGGTCTGGCCGCCCATGGTCGGCAGCAGCGCATCCGGCTTTTCTTTTTCGATGATGCGGGCAACGATTTCCGGGGTGATCGGCTCGATGTAAATCGCATCGGCCATGTTCGGATCGGTCATGATCGTGGCCGGATTCGAGTTCACCAGAATGACCCGGAAGCCTTCCTCTTTCAGCGCCTTACAGGCTTGCGCGCCGGAGTAGTCGAACTCGCAGGCCTGACCGATGACGATCGGGCCGGCGCCGATGATCAGGATGCTCTTTATGTCTGTGCGCTTGGGCATTGCGGTACCGTTTTGCGTTGTGCGGTTCCGGTAGTGGACCGTAACCGATTAAGTAGCGTGGGCCTGTCTATTGCACCGGCGTTGCCGGCGCCATGTGTTGGGTTACGCGATGAAGCCGCTAACCCAACCTACGCGATTGCAAGCTTCCGTTATTTCCGCTTTGTCATCATCTCGATGAACTGATCAAACAGCGGTGCGACGTCGTGCGGGCCGGGGCTCGCTTCCGGGTGGCCCTGGAAGCTGTAAGCCGGCACGTCGGTGCGGGCAATGCCCTGCAGCGAACCGTCGAACAGCGATTTGTGGGTGACCCGCAAAGTCGCTGGCAGCGTC
>DASUEK010000186.1:0-13196 GCA_036275115.1 Permianibacter sp.
TGCCCCGACTTTTGCGTCGTCAGTCGTTTGATCGCGCTCCAACGCATGGAGTAATCAGAATCACCGTCTGGCAATTGCCAGATGCAATGCAGATGGTCCGGCAACAACACCCAGGCAAGCACATCGAAAGGCCGGTCACAGCGGATCTCGGCGATAGCCTGACGTAACGCCGCCCTGACATCGCTGTTGGTCAATACTGGGCGCCTCAGATAAGAAACCACAGTAAAAAAATAGGTCGCGCCCGGATTATTCGTTCTGATGTAGTTTGGCATTCCTTGCCTCGCCATCTGAGGTGCGCATGGCGCACCCTACCAAAACAATCCGATTAGCACCTACGGCCTCACCATCTTCTCCGGCCTGACATGCCAATCAAATTGTTCCGCGGTCAGCAAGCCCAGCTTCACTGCCGCTTCCTTCAAGCTAATGCCCTCGGCATGGGCGGTCTTGGCGATTCTGGCGGCATTGTCGTAACCGACAACAGGATTGAGCGCGGTCACCAGCATCAGGGAATTGTTCAGATGCCGCTGAATCGCAGCCCGATCCGGCTCGATACCGACGGCGCAATGATCATTGAAACTGTTCAGCGCATCGGCCAGCAGGCGCGCCGATTCGAGCACATTGTGCACGATGAGCGGCTTGAACACGTTCAGCTCCAGATGGCCCTGACTGCCGGCAAACCCTACCGCGGCATCGTTGCCCATGACCTGCACACAAACCATGGTCAGCGCTTCACTTTGGGTGGGATTGACCTTGCCCGGCATGATCGAGCTGCCCGGTTCATTCTCCGGAATATGGATCTCCCCGAGTCCGCTGCGTGGCCCGCTCGCCAGCAAGCGGATGTCATTGGCGATCTTGAACGCTGCCTGCGCGAGCAAACGCAATGCGCCGCTGGCTGCGACCATCGCCTCGTGCCCGGCCAGTGCCGCAAACTTGTTCGGCGCGGTGCGAAATGGCTGCCCGGTCAGCTGCGCAATGTGCGCCGCAACGCGCGCGGCATATTCAGGGTGAGTGTTGAGACCGGTACCAACCGCGCTGCCGCCAAGCGCGAGCTCATACAAACCATTCAGACTGTGCTCAATCTGCTTTTCGGCAAACTGCAGCTGCGCAACATAGCCGGACAGCTCCTGGCCCAAGGTCAGCGGTGTCGCATCCATCAGATGGGTGCGGCCAATCTTGACCACATCGGCAAACGCCGCAGCTTTGGTTGCCAAGGTCGTACGCAAGCGCAGGAGCGCGGGTAACACTTGTGCGTTCAACGCCAATACGGTCGCGACATGCATGACGGTCGGAAAGGCATCGTTGGACGACTGTGACATGTTGACGTGATCGTTTGGATGCACCGGCTGCTTGCTGCCGATGTCGCCACCGGCCAATTCAATGGCCCGGTTGGCAATCACCTCATTGGCGTTCATGTTGCTTTGGGTACCGCTACCGGTCTGCCAGACAACCAACGGAAACTGCGCATCCCATTGGCCGGCGATAACCTCGTCGCAGGCGCGCGTGATCCAATCGGCTTTATCCGCGTCCAGCTTGCCAAGCTCGCGATTGGTCAGCGCAGCCGCTTTCTTGACGATACCAAACGCTTGAATGACGACGCGCGGAAAGCGGTGGCCACCGATACGAAAATTCTCCAGCGAGCGCTGGGTTTGCGCGCCCCAGTAGCAATCGGCCGGCACCGCGATCTGGCCATGACTGTCCGATTCCATCCGCTGCGTGCTCATGATTGACTCCTGCGCCAAATCCGACGTGCAGCGGCATTGCCGCACGCATCACGCCCGCAGCATAGCCAAAAAAGGCAAAGGCCGCTGACGCGGCCTTTGATTTGGCGATTGCATGTACCGACAAACCCGGCACATCATGTCAAGACTGATGTCGTTCACGCCGCAACGCCGCACAGCTCCAGCAGTTTCGCGCCGGCATCCGGCAACACCCCGAACAGCACGGCAAAGAAATGCAGCACGCTGCCAGCGAGCACGAACAGATGCCAGATGGCGTGATGATACGGCAGCTTGCGCCACAGATAGAACACGACACCGCCGGTATAGGCTATGCCGCCAGCCACCATCAGCCACAGTCCCGTCGGCGTGATGTTCTGCACCAGCGTATCGAACGCCGGCACCACCGACCAGCCCATGAGCAGATACACCGCAACGGACACGTAACCCGATTTGCGGCCAAGCCACAGTCGGCAAATGATGCCGATAATCGCCAGCGACCAGACAAACGCGAACAGGCCCCAGCCCCAGACACCTTGCAAGGTCACCAGACAGAACGGCGTGTAGGTACCGGCGATCAGAATGAAAATGAACGAGTGATCGAGCGCGCGCAAAATCTCTTTGGCCCGCGGCGCCGGAATGCTGTGATACAGCGTCGACGAGGTATACAGCAACACCAGTGACGCGCCGAACACACTGACGCCAACCACATGCCGGGCATCGCCATAGGCGGCAGCAAACCCGGTCAGCACTGCCAGACCGATAATCGACAACAAAATGCCAAGGCCGTGGGTGATGGCATTGGCAAGCTCTTCGCCAAAGCTGTAACGCGTAGCCGTAACGGCAGTCATATAAATTCCCGAAATAAGTACTGGAAAGAAAACAGCCGGCGAAGCCGGCTGCGTGTGACACTTCAATCGAAATCGAACAAGTCGCTCAGGAAGCCTTCCCGCTTGCGCTTGTGGCCGTAACGATAATCCTTGTCGTGGTAGCCGTGTTGACGCGGATCATGCGGCTTGTAATCACGATCATAATGCGGCCGGTCATCACCACGGTACGGCGGTGGACTTTGCACCGGCGCCTGTTGCACCGGTGGCGGCGTGTACTGCGGTGCAGCCACGGCCGGCGTCGGGATTTGGGCACCGGCGCTGCGATCAATGATCTTGTCGAGCTCACCACGATCCAGCCAGACACCACGACACTGCGGGCAGTAGTCAATCTCGATACCCTGCCGATCCGCCATCACCAGATTGACCGTCTTGCAAACGGGACACTGCATCTCGACACTCCTTGCTTCAGCCGGCACAACGCGCCGTCAACCGGTACGCGCTGTGCGCGCACTTATGTCCAACTTACTCGTAGCTACCGTCATCCCGGCGCTGCAATTCGATGACCTCGGTCGTCGATGGGTTCCCGGCCTTTGGCCCCGCTGATGGCCCGCGACTGTCGGCGCCGTAAGCTGGTGGTGTGCCGGTACGGCTGAAGCGCATCGCCGGCCGTTTGCCGAACAGACGCATCAACAAGAACAACAACAGCAAACCGCCCGCAACCGCCAAGGCAAAGACAAAGCCCCACACCAGCATGACAATTCCTACGAAGGCGAGACCCACATAGATTGCCAATACCAGCAAGCGACCGGCTAACAACCGCAATTGACTAAGCATTTCCCGTCGCCACAGTCTCTCGACCCCGGCGCTCACAAAGGTAAAGTCTGAAAGTGGGGTCGTAGCGCATACCTTTCAATGCCCTCGCCTCGTTCACCCGCCGATTTTCTCAAGACCGCGCATATACGGCCGCAGAATCGCCGGCACGGTGACGCTGCCATCGGCGTTCTGGTAGTTCTCCAGTACCGCCACCAGCGTGCGACCGACCGCCAGACCCGACCCGTTCAGCGTATGCACCAGCTCCGGCTTGCCAGTTTCCGGGTTGCGCCAGCGCGCCTGCATCCGGCGAGCCTGGAAATCTTCGAAGTTGGAGCAGGACGAAATTTCGCGGTAGGTGTTCTGACCCGGCAGCCACACTTCCAGATCGTAAGTCTTGGCCGAACCAAAACCGATATCGCCCGAGCACAGCGCCATGACCCGGTACGGCAAGCCGAGCAATTGCAGAATGCGTTCAGCGTTGCGGGTCAGCCCTTCCAGCGCTTCGTATGAATCGGCCGGTTTGACGATCTGGACGATCTCCACTTTCTCGAATTGGTGCTGACGGATCAACCCACGGGTATCGCGGCCATAGGAACCCGCTTCCGAACGGAAGCACGGCGTATGCGCGCAGAATTTCAGCGGCAATTGCTCGGCCGCGATGATTTCATCGCGAACGAAGTTGGTGACCGGCACTTCCGCGGTCGGAATCAAATACAGCTGGGCATTGTCCTGGGTCGAACCGGACACCGCGAACAGATCTTCCTTGAACTTCGGCAACTGGCCGGTGCCACGCAACGAATCACCGTTGACCATGTACGGCACATACACCTCGGTGTAGCCGTGCTCTTCGCTGTGAATGTCGAGCATGAACTGGATCAGCGCGCGGTGCAGCTTGGCGATCTGGCCTTTCATGACAATGAAGCGCGATGCGGTCAGCTTGGTGGCCAGCGCAAAATCCAGACCACCGTCGATTTCTCCGATGCTGACGTGATCCTTGACCGGAAAATCAAACTGGCGCGGCTCACCCCAGCGACGCACTTCGACATTCTGCTCGGAATCGCTGCCGTCCGGCACCGACTCGTGCAGCAGATTCGGAATGCTGGCGTGGATGGCATCCATCTCGGCCTGCACTTTTTCAAAATCGGTTTTCGCCTGCTCCAGCTCTTCGCCAACCTTGGCCACTTCCGCCATCAGCGGCGCGACGTCTTCGCCTTTGGCTTTGGCCTGACCGATCGCTTTCGAGCGGGTGTTACGCAGGTTCTGCAAATCCTGCATCTTGGTTTGCAGGGCTTTGCGCTGTTCCTCGAGGCTGCTGATCTTGGCAACATCAAGCGCATAACCCCGACGGGCCAAGTTGGCCGCAGCGGTCTGGATATCACCACGCAGGTATTTCGGATCAATCATGTTCTTCAACCATCTTTATGGGATGCGCAAGGCGCATCGCGCTAATCATCAAATCTTGTCGGTGTTACATCAATCGGTGCACATGGCGCACCGCACCGCGTTATGCCAACACATCGCGAATCAGCCAAAAGCCGATCGCTACCGCCAACAACGAACCGGCCACATTCAGAGCGATATTGAGCAGCGCTTTGCCGGCGACACCACTCTGCAGCAGGACCAGGGTCTCAACCGAAAACGCCGAGAACGTGGTCAAGGCGCCGAGAAAGCCCACCATCCAGAACAGCCGACTGGTTTCGCTCACAGCGCCGCGCAACAGCCAGGCCAACAAGGCACCGGCCAGAAAACAGCCAACGACATTGACGGTCAGCGTCGCCCATGGAAACCGAGGGCCGAGCCAGTGCTGCGCTGCCACATTGGTCAGGTAGCGTAACAAAGCGCCCAGTACCGCACCAGCGGCAACGGTCAACAACGACAGCGGTGCGAGCGCGGCAGCCATCGGCGTCAATCTCCCCTACTTGCCGCCCTTGCGGGCCTGTTCATTCAGTGCCCGCAATTTGAGCAATTTGTCCCGGATCTGGCCTTCGAGCCCGCGCGGGGTCGGTTCGTAATAAAACACCGGCCGCTTGCCGTCCGGAAAATAGACTTCGCCGGCCGCGAAGGCATCTGGCTCGTCGTGGGCGTAGCGGTACTGCTTGCCGTAACCGAGCTCCTTCATCAGCTTGGTCGGCGCATTGCGCAGGTGTATCGGCACATCGAGCGTGGTGTCGTTGCCGACATCCTCGCGCGCCGTGTTGTAGGCGTTGTACAGCGCATTGCTCTTGGCCGCACAGGCGAGATAGACCACCGCTTGGGCAATGGCGAGCTCGCCTTCCGGGCTACCCAAACGCTCCTGCACATCCCAGGCATTCAGCGCCAGTTGCAGGCCACGCGGATCGGCGTTGCCGATATCTTCAATCGCCATCCGAACGACGCGGCGGGCGACGTAAAGCGGATCGCAGCCGCCGTCGAGCATGCGGCAATACCAGTACAGCGAAGCATCCGGATCCGAACCGCGCACCGATTTGTGCAGCGCCGAGATCTGGTCGTAAAACTGCTCGCCACCCTTGTCGAAACGGCGCAGCTTGTTGCCGAGCAATTCGCGTAGTGTCTGCTCGGTGATGACGCGTTTGCCATCAACTTCATCCGCAAGATCGACCAGCACTTCCAACAGATTGAGCAGCTTGCGGGCGTCGCCATCGGCGACTTCGACCAGCCGCTCACGGTAGACCGGCGGAAACTCAACCGGCGTATCCCCGAGGCCGCGCTCGACGTCGGTCAGCGCCCGCTCCAGTACCTGCAGCAGATCGTCCTGGGTTAGCGATTTCAGCACGTAAACCCGGGCACGCGACAGCAGCGCCGAGTTCAATTCGAACGAGGGGTTTTCGGTGGTGGCACCGATGAAAATCAGCGTGCCGTTTTCGACAAACGGCAGAAAGGCATCCTGCTGCGATTTGTTGAAGCGATGCACTTCGTCAACAAACATCAGGGTGCGCCGGCCCATCGCCAAGCGCTGCTCGGCGCGGGCGACCGCTTCGCGAATGTCTTTTACGCCGGAGAGCACGGCCGAGAGGTTTTCAAAATCCGCTTTCGCCGTGGTGGCAATCAATTGCGCCAGTGTGGTTTTACCGGTGCCGGGCGGGCCCCAGAAGATCATCGAATGGACATTGCCCTGCTCCAGCACCCGGCGCAATGGCTTGCCCGGCCCGAGCAAATGCGACTGGCCGACGTATTCGTCTATCGTGCGCGGCCGCATACGGGCGGCCAGCGGGGCGTGTTGCATGTCTGTTCGTCGGTCCGTGTTAGAGGCTCGTGGGAGCGGCTTTAGCCCCGATGCATTGCTGCAACAGTGATCGCGGCTAAAGCCGCTCCCACAACAATTACGGCTGTTTTTTCCGGTTGTCGATCACATCGACCTCTTTGCCCGGCACAAACTCAAATACCGAAGCCGGCAAGGTCTGATTGGTTTTGACGCTGCTGAACACCACCAGCGTCTGGTTGCCGAGCGTGTCGGCGAGCAAGAGCTGCTTCAGCGCCTTGTTCTCGAATACCAGCTGGATCTCTTCGAAATTGCCGGTGCTTTCCTTCGGCAACAGTTTGAACATACCAACACCGGTTTCCTCGATGCTGAAGCTGTCGATCAATTGTTGCGGCGTGCTCGACAACAGCAGTGCCGGTGTCGCGCCGAGGCCCTGCTCCAGGTCCTGCACGGTGGCGCTGTCGATATCCGGCTCGTAAGCCCACATTTCCTTGCCGGTGCTGACCAGAACCTGACGATACGGCGATTCGGTTTCCCAGCGGAATTTGTTCGGTCGCTGCAACTGGAACGTGCCGCGCGATTTCTCACCCTTGGCATTGCGGCTGCCCTGCACCGTCTGCTCGTACTTGGCCGAGAAATTGTTCAGGCCAGTGATGAGCCCCGAGAGTTTGTCGGCAGCCGATTCGGCAAATGCCAGCGACGAGCTGAACAGTGCAATTGCAGCCAGGCTAATACGTTTCATCATGACTCCATCAAAAACAAACAGCGGCTCCGCTTTTGCGGGAGCCGCCTGACGCCAATCGGCATGGAACGTGGTCGGCTTACACCGGTGGCGGTGCCAGCACTTCGCGGTTGCCGTTCGAGGCCATCGAACTGACCACCCCGGCCGCTTCCATCTCTTCCACCAACCGCGCCGCCCGGTTGTAGCCAATCTTGAACTTGCGCTGCACCAGCGACACCGAGACCCGGCGCTGCTCGGTGATAAAGCGCACCGCTTCATCGTACAGCGGATCGGATTCGCTACCTTCGCTGCTGCCGCCACCATCACCGACGCCATCCAGGCCGGTCAGCGATTCAGAATCGGAACCGCCTTTGGTGATGGTCTCCAGATAATTCGGCTCACCACGGCGACGCCAATCCTGCACCACGCGGTGCACTTCATCATCGGCCACGTATGCACCATGGACCCGCACCGGCACAGAAGTTCCCGGCGGCAGGTAAAGCATGTCGCCCTGCCCCAGCAATTGTTCGGCACCTTGCTGATCCAGAATGGTCCGCGAATCGATGCGCGAGGACACCTGGAACGCAATGCGAGTTGGCACGTTGGCCTTGATGAGACCCGTGATGACATCGACCGACGGCCGCTGCGTCGCCAGAATCAGGTGAATACCGGCGGCCCGTGCTTTCTGGGCGATACGGGCGATCAGCTCTTCGACTTTCTTGCCGACGATCATCATCATGTCGGCGAGTTCGTCGATGACGACGACAATGGCCGGCAGCGTTTCCAGCGCCGGCGCTTCGGCGTTCAGGTTCAGTTCCGGTTTCCACAGCGGATCCAGAATCGGTTCGCCGGCCCTGTTCGCGTCTTCGACCTTGCGGTTGAAGCCGGCAAGGTTACGCACGCCCATCGCAGCCATGAGTTTGTAGCGGCGATCCATTTCGACCACGCACCAGCGCAGCGCGTTGGCGGCGTCTTTCATGTCGGTCACGACCGGCGTCAGCAAATGCGGGATGTCGGCATAGACCGACAGTTCGAGCATTTTCGGATCGATCATGATCATCCGCAGCTCGTCCGGCTTGCTCTTGTAGAGCATGCTGAGCAGCATCGCATTGAGACCGACCGATTTACCGGAACCGGTGGTACCGGCCACCAGCAAGTGCGGCATCTTGGCCAGATCGACCACCACCGGCTTACCCGCAATATCCTTGCCGAGCACCATCGACAGCGGTGATTTCGAATCGTCAAATTCACGCGAGGCAATGACTTCGCGCAGCCGCACGGTTTCGCGGGTTTCGTTCGGCACTTCGAGGCCGACGGTCGACTTGCCCGGAATGACTTCGACCACCCGCACCGACACCACCGACATTGCCCGCGCCAAATCTTTGGCCAGATTGGTGACGCGCGAGACTTTCACGCCAGCCGCCAGATCCAACTCGAACCGGGTGATGACTGGGCCGGGATGCACCGCGACCACTTGGGCATCGACGCCGAAATCGCGCAGCTTGATCTCAACCAACCGCGACATCGCTTCCAGCGCACTCTGCGACACCTGCCGCGTGGTCGCGGGCGGCTCTTCCAGCAAGCTGACCGAGGGCACATCGCCGGTCACCGGCTCGTCGAACAATTGTTGTTGCTTGGCTTTCTGCTGCTGCTTTTCCACCCGCGGCGCGACTTCCACTTTCGGTGCCGGCGCTTCGATCTTGACCGGCACGACGCGTTCTTTCTGGCGCTCTTTTTCCCGCCGCAGCGCTTCCTCGCGCACTTCGCGGGCGATTTGCGCCGCGCGCTGTTCTTCGTAATTCAGGTCGACGAAATCCGGATCGGCAACACGCCGTTCGGTGACCGGCAACGGCTGCCGCGACGCGCGGGCTTTTTGCCAGAGCGTGGCGGTCAGCGTCAGCGTTTTGCGGCCGACCACTTCCAGCAACTGGAACCACGACAAACCGGTGAACAAGGTCACGCCAACAACAAACAAGGTCAGCAATACCAGGGTCGAGCCGGCGCTGCTCAGGGCCTCGGCAAAGCCGGCATCGACGGCGCGCCCGAGCACGCCACCCGACAAATAACTGGGCTGTTCGGCCGGGTCACTGAAATGCCGGGCCGACAAACCGGCCGCGCCCAGCAACAGCAAAAGGATGCCGGCGAGCTTGGTCCACCAAAACGCTTTTGGCAGCGGCTCTTCCCGCGTTTTGAACGCAACAAAGGTGATGAATCCGAGCGCCAGCGGCAACAGCCAGGCCGAGTAACCGATCAGGAACTGGGTGACATCGGCAAACCAGGCGCCGACCGGACCAATCCAGTTGTGGATGCGCGCCTCGCTGCTGTAATAGCTCCAGGCGCCGTCGTTGCGGTTGTAGCTGAGCAGCGCCAGCAACAGCAGCGTGGCGACCAGACCCAGGCTCAGGATGGCGGCTTCGCGCAGCCGCGCTTTCACCGCCGGCGGCAGGTTGGCAGACAGCCCCCGCGACACGGCATTGCCCGCCTCGCTCGGCTTTTTGACTTTTTTGGGTGTTGCCTGCGCCATAAGAAACTGTCTCAACTGTTTGCGCTATTGTACTGAATTCTCTTGAAAAATACTCAATCGGCAACGGCCAGACTCATGGTCTCCTTGACCTCTTCCATCACCGCATAACTGCGCGAGCCGGACACGCCGGGCAAGGTCAGCAGCGTCTCGCCGAGCAGCTGCCGGTAGGCCACCATGTCGGCCACCCGGGCCTTGATGAGGTAATCGAAGTCGCCCGAAACCAGATGGCATTCCATGACCTGCGGCAGCTCGACCACCGCTTTCTTGAAGGCGTCGAACACGTCGGCCGAGGTCCGGACCAGCCGGATCTCGACGAAAACCAACAGGCCCGCGGCCAGCTTGGTCGGATTCAGGTGGGCATGGTAACCGCTGATGTAGCCCTCTTCCTCGAGCTTTTTCACGCGCTCGAGACAAGGTGTTGGCGACAAGCCGACCCGCTTGGCGAGCTCGACGTTGGCCAGCCGGCCGTCGCGCTGGAGCTCGCGCAGAATCTTGCGATCGATCCTATCTAATTGATAAATCTGGATTTTTCTTGCGCGCACAGGATTTTATGCTGCCTTTTGGTAAAGACTTAGTGAAAACTCCGGCTTGTGAGCAATATTAGGGAAAAAATCTGCTGTTTGCTAACTAAAATAGCGAAAAATTTTGCGCCCGCATTATGAGGCAGCCGATTGGTGCGTCTGGCGCGGTTGCGGCACGGTTTTCAAGCGTCTGTTGTTCACAGATCCGTTTTGTCGAGGAGATGGCCCATGTTGATCGGTGTACCAAAGGAAATTAAGAACCACGAATATCGTGTCGGCATGGTGCCGGCCTCGGTCCGCGAGCTGGTGTTGCAAGGCCACAGCGTCATCGTCGAACACAATGCCGGTATCGGCATTGGCTTCACCGACGCCGACTATGAAGCCGCCGGCGCGAAAGTGTTGGCGACGGCCGACGAGGTCTTCGCCAAGGCCGAGATGATCGTCAAGGTCAAAGAGCCGCAAGCCGTTGAACGCGCCCGCCTGCGCGAAGGTCAGATCCTCTTCACTTATTTGCACCTGGCGCCGGACCTGCCGCAGACCCAGGACCTGATCAAATCGAAAGCGACCTGCATCGCTTACGAAACCGTCACCTCCGCTACCGGCGGCCTGCCGCTGCTGGCGCCGATGTCGGAAGTCGCCGGTCGCATGTCAATTCAAGCCGGCGCCACCGCGCTGCAAAAAGCCAATGGCGGCCGTGGCATTCTGCTCGGCGGCGTTCCCGGCGTTGAGCACGGCAAGGTCGTGATCCTCGGCGGTGGTGTTGTCGGTGCCAACGCGGCGCTGATGGCCGTTGGTATCGGCGCGCAAGTGATCGTGCTGGATCGCAATGTCGACGTGCTGCGTCGCCTTGTCGCCCAGTTCGGCACTCGCATCGAAACCGTGTTCTCGAGCGCTGACGCGGTTGAGCGTCACGTACTGGATGCCGATCTCGTCATCGGCGGCGTCTTGATCCCGGGTGCAGCAGCACCGAAGCTCGTTACCGCTGACATGGTCAAGCGCATGAAGCCGGGATCGGCGGTTGTTGACGTTGCCATCGACCAGGGCGGCTGCTTCGAAACCTCGCACGCGACGACGCACGCCGAGCCGACCTACATCGTTGATGACGTCGTCCACTACTGCGTTGCCAACATGCCGGGCGCAGTGCCGCGCACCTCGACCTTTGCGCTCAACAACGCCACGCTGCCGTTCATCATCGAACTGGCCAACAAAGGCGCCAAGAAAGCACTGGCCGACAACGTTCACCTGCGCAACGGCCTGAACGTGCATGCCGGCAAGGTGACCTACAAGCCGGTTGCCGAAGGCTTCGGCATGGAATACGTGCCGGCCGAGAAGGCGTTGGGCCTGTAATTGGCGCCGCTGTAATCCGCAGCACCTGCAACAAAAAAGCCCGGTACCTGCCGGGCTTTTTTGTTTCTGCCATTATTTGCCAAGTGAGTTTGACGATGCGCATCGGGGCAATGCGAGGCGTCACTGTCACCAGCGTCGCAATCGACGCCTGGCCCTGCTGCCATCAGGCTGGCGGTAACGATCGGCTATGCTCTAATGCCCTGCTGCGGGTTCACGCACCAGCTCAAGATGCCGCGCCGACCATTGGGCGGATCAGTCAAGGACACTAACGATGGATCGACTTCCGGGAATCGACCGCCTGCGCGGTTTGGTGATTGCGTTGATGGTGCTGGATCACGTCCGTGATTTCTTTTCGCCGACGCCGTTCTGGCCGGATGATCTGCCGGGCACGACGCCGGGCTGGTTCTTCACCCGTTGGATCACCCATCTGTGCGCGCCGGTGTTTGTGTTGCTGGCCGGCACGTCCTCATTCCTGCGCGAACAAAAAGTCGGCAAGCTGGCGCAAAGCAAATACCTGCTGAGCCGCGGCCTGCTGCTGATGCTGCTGGAAATCACCCTGATCAACCTGAGCTGGCAATTTCATTACCAGTTCATTTTCCTGCAAGTGATTTGGGCGCTCGGCATCAGCATGGTAGTGCTGGCCGGGTTGATCCATGTGCCGCGCTGGTTGATCGCGCTGTTTGCTTTCAGCCAGATCCTGCTGCACAACCTGCTTGATGCCCTGCCGCAACAGGACATGGGCTTTGTCTGGGGACTGCTGCATTTCCAGAATTACTACCCGCTGCACGAGTCCGGTTTTGGTGTGTTTGTCGCTTACCCGTTGATTCCGTGGCTCGGCGTCATGGCCGCCGGTTATCTGCTCGGTGATTGGCTGGTGACCACGCCGGATCAACGCCAGCGCCGATTGCTGCTGTCCGGGCTGGCGTTGATTGCCCTGTTCCTCATCCTGCGCAGTTTCAACCTCTACGGCGACCATCAGATCTGGTCCATGCAACCGCAAGGGTTGGTCTATACCGTGATGTCGTTCCTCGATGCCAGCAAGTACCCGCCGTCACTGCTGTATCTCTGCATGACGCTAGGCCCGGCACTGTTGCTGCTGGCGCTGTTCGATCGCTGGACACCGCCGCTGGATAGCGGATTGAAACTGTTCGGCCGGCATCCGCTGTTCGTTTACATCATCCACATCCCGCTGATCCACGCCGCGGCGACGGTTTTCATGCACGCAATGTACGGCGGTGAACCGAACCTGTTCGCGCCGCAGCCGTATTTTCCGCCGGGTTATGAATACAGCCTGCTGCGTGCCTGGTTGGCGTGGGCGATTGTACTGCTGGTGCTGTTTGTCATTACCCGCTGGTGGAGTCAGCGTCGGCGCAAAGTGCGTGTCGCAAGCTGACGGCTTTTGATTGTTTCAGGAAAGGATAAGCAGTCAGACGCCGGTTACGACCGGGTTGGACAATTGCTCCTACAAGGGAAGCAGCCCGGTGTGAGCCGGGCTGTTTCATTGCAAGAAGCAACATTTGGAACTG
>DASUEK010000187.1:0-3218 GCA_036275115.1 Permianibacter sp.
CCGACACCATCGCGGTGCACGCCGTATTCGTTGGCGAGCGCTTCGACGGTCGGGAACATGCCGAAGATGCCGATTGAGCCGGTGATGGTCCACGGGCTGGCGACAATTTCATCGGCAGTGGCGCTGATCCAGTAACCGCCGGATGCGGCAACCGAACTCATGCTGACCACGACCGGCTTGCCGGCTTTCTGGGTCGCTTCGAGTTCACGCCGGATCACTTCCGAGGCAAATGCCGAACCCCCGGGGCTGTCAACTCGCAGCACGAGCGCCTTGATCGATTCGTCTTCGCGGGCATCGCGGATCAGCTGGGCGATGCTGTCACCGCCGCTCATGCCCACCGGGGCTTCGCCATCGACGATTTCGCCTTGCGCAACGATGACGCCGACACTGCTCTCACCCGGCAATTTCGGCCGGTCGAACAGCGAAGCGTAGGCCACGGCATCGACCTGTTTGAAGGTTTCGCCTTCCTTGTTTTCGCCAACCAGTTCGCGCAGATAGTCTTCCCACTCGATCCGGGTTTTGAAGCCGTTGATGAGGCCGGCAGTTTGCGCCACTTTGGCGAGATCACCTTGCTCCGCTTGCAGCAGGCTGCTCATGTTGTCGGCGTATTGCTGGATCTGTTCCGGTTGCAGTTTGCGAGCAGCGGCGACGTCAGTTTTGTAGCCGTTCCACAGCACATTCAGCCACTGCTCGGCGTTGGCTTTGGCTTCAGCTGACATGTCATCGCGGATGTACGGTTCAACCGCCGACTTGTAGGTGCCGACCTTGAACACGTGCATCTTGACGCCGAAGCGCTCGAGCGCGCCCTTGAAGAAGGTGCGGGTGTGATTGAAGCCGTCGATGTCGATGGCTCCGTAGCTGTCCAGGTATACCTCGTCTGCTTGCGCCGCGAGGTAGTAGCCGGCCTGGCTGTACCAATCGCCGCGCGACAGGACTTTTTTGCCTGCCTGTTTGAAGCCGGCGATGGCATCACGCAATTCGATCAGTTTGGACGGGCCGGCACCCATCATTTCGCTGGTATCGATGACCATCAGCTTGATGCGCTCATCCTTGGTTGCTTCGCGGATGGCGGTCAGCAGATCGCGCAGTTCGGTTTGCGGCGGCCGGTCGTTCGACAGATCGCCAATGATGGCTTCGAACGGGCTCGGGTTTTCCGCTTGCTCGACAATGAAACCGGCCGGTTTCAGGACCAAGGCACTACCGCTTTCCACTTGCGGACCTTTGTCGCCAAACACCGACGACAGGATCAGCACGATGAACAACACAAACAGCAGGTTCATGAACGCCCGGCGGGCGTTGTTGATGAACCGCCAGCTTGCGATCAGGGCACGAACCGGAAAGCTACGACGCTTCTTTTCCATGACACTCTCGAGGGTTGAACAAAACAGACCGGCCGGGCCGTCATGGCCGCAGGCAGGGGCGCCAAGTGTAAGGAGTCAGCCCCAGACCGACCAGCACGTGCCGTCAAAGGCTCGCACGATGGCTCAGGTCTGGCTGCTAAGTACCTGAGCCAGTTTGGGTTTCTCCCTGTATCAGGAGGTCTGTCATTTGTAAGCAGCTATTGCGTCCGGAATGGCTGGCAGAGCTTGCCGGTCGCGCCCGCGCTCCCTACACTTGCCGGAACCTTTCAAATGGTCCGACGAGTCATGACTGCTGCTTACCCCCACCTGCTGGCACCACTGAATCTTGGCTTTTGTACGTTGCCGAACCGCGTTCTGATGGGTTCGATGCATACCGGTCTGGAAGAAGAGAAGGGCGGCTTCGAGAAAATGGCCGCGTTCTATGCCGAGCGGGCGCGGGGCGGGGTCAGCCTGATCGTCACCGGCGGTATCGCGCCGAACCTGGCCGGCCGGTTGGCCCCGTTTGGCGCCCAGCTCAGCTGGCCCTGGCAGGTTGGCAAGCACCGTATCGTCACCGAGGCGGTGCACAAGGCTGGTGGCCGCATCGCGCTGCAGATCCTGCATGGCGGTCGGTACAGTTATCACCCGCTGCAAGTCGCGCCAAGCAAGATCCAGTCACCGATCACGCCGTTCAAGCCGTGGGCGCTGTCGCGTCGGGGCGTCGAGAAAACCATCAAGGACTACGTCAACTGCGCCGTGCTGGCGCAGCGCGCCGGTTACGACGGCGTCGAGGTCATGGGTTCGGAAGGCTATCTCATCAACCAGTTTCTCTGTTCGCGCACCAACCAGCGTACCGACGAGTGGGGCGGTTCTTACGAAAACCGGATGCGCTTCCCGGTCGAGATTGTCCGCCGGATGCGCGAGAAAGTTGGCCCGAACTTCATCATCATTTACCGGTTATCGATGCTGGATCTGGTGCCGGATGGCCAGAGCTGGGACGAAGTCGTGCAGCTAGCCAAAGCGATTGAAAAAGCCGGTGCGACCATCATCAACACCGGCATCGGCTGGCACGAAGCGCGGGTGCCGACCATCGCCACCATGGTGCCACGCGGTGCGTTCACCTGGGTGACCAAGAAGCTGAAGGGTGAAGTCAACATTCCACTCGTGACCACCAACCGGATCAACACGCCGGAGGTGGCGGAAGACATTCTGAGTCGTGGCGATGCCGACATGGTGTCGATGGCGCGGCCGCTGCTGGCCGATGCCGATTTTGTCCGCAAGGCCAGCATGAACAAGGCCGATGAAATCAACACCTGCATCGGTTGCAACCAGGCTTGTTTGGATCATGTGTTCCAGCACAAGCGCGCAACCTGCTTGGTCAATCCGCGCGCTGCCTATGAAACCGAACTGAATTTCGCCACCGCGTCGCGCAAGAAAAAAATTGCCGTGGTCGGTGGTGGCGCCGCCGGCATGAGCTTCGCCACGTATGCCGCCGAGCGTGGTCACGATGTCACGCTGATTGAAGCGGCGCAGGAACTTGGCGGTCAGCTCAATATCGCCAAACAGGTGCCGGGTAAGGAAGAGTTCTACGAAACGCTGCGCTATTTCAAGCGCCGGCTCGAGCTTACTGGCGTTTCGGTCTGCCTCGGTCAGCGCGCCAGCGCCGAACAATTGATCGCCAACGGTTTTGATGAAGTGGTGCTGGCGACCGGTGTGGTGCCACGCAAACCGGATATTCCGGGCATCGATCACCCGAAAGTGCTGAGCTACCCGGATGTGCTGCTGCACAAGAAACCGGTCGGCCAGAAAGTGGCCATCATCGGTGCCGGCGGTATCGGTTTTGACATGGCGGAATACCTGGTCGCGGACGCCGGCAAA
>DASUEK010000188.1:0-4488 GCA_036275115.1 Permianibacter sp.
CGGCTTCTGCCATTCGAGCCCATGAAAATGCCACGTTGCCAAACATCACCAGTTTTGGTCCGGTGATTCGTGCGGTAGCAACAGCGGATCTTGTCGCGGGTGGATACTGAACCGGCGAATGGCGCCGCTCCATTTGCGTTAGCTTGACAAAAGCAACGCATAACAAAGGAAACTCATGTCGAATCAAACTCACGCAGGCGCGGTTGCCACGCTCAGTCCGGCAACGGTCATTGTGCTGCTGCAGCTGTCTACGCTCGCCAGTGCGTTGGCGGCGTACTGGCTTTTTCCGGCGGCGATGCATGGCATCAATGCGATCGTCGCGGAGTTGCAGGGTGCCCGTGGCCCCGGCGCGGGCACGATGGCGGTACTGTTCTTGCTGTATTGGCTGCTTGGTGTGATTTGGACGGCGCCATATTGGTTGGCGCCGGTGTTGGCGTTCTTGCTGCCGCTGCTTTGTGTGTATCCCTTGTTGCGGCGTGATCCGGTGGGGGTGCAGGCAACGTTGCGGCAGTTCGTTGCGCCGCCGACGACGAATGCCGCGAGCAAGGCCGATGCTGCCAACGAACAGGGCCGCCATGTCAGCGCGGTATTTTTTGTTTCGCTGATCTGGCCGGGGGTGTTTTATGCGCTGACACGCGTCATGGGCGATGGGCCGTGGTTGGCGTTTTCCGGTTGGTGGTGGTGGCTTTGCCTGTGTTTTTATCTGTTTGTGCTGGTCTTGCTGGCCATACTCACCATGGAGCGCCTGCATGCGTTGGCGGATCGGCGTGCGCGGATGGCTGCCGTTGCGGCGTCTTGATGGTTTGTGATGGTGCGGAAGACCGGCTGATCGCTTGGAACAGCCGGGCTAGGTAACGGCGCCAGGAAACGCGCTGCCATCGCGCGACCGGCTCAACATCATCCTCCCCGTGATGCCGCAGGTCGGTGCGGTGGGGCCTGCTATGCTACAGCCAGCCGGATACGGCAAGGAGGCGACATCATGGCGATCGAAAAACGGGTTTTTGCCCCGAACGGAATCGACGAGTTACTCAATGGTTGGCTGATCCATGCCCACAAATGTCGCGACCGACACGACGAAGCGGCGCGGCTTTATGCCAAGGGTCAGTATGCGCTTGGCATACCATCGTTGATTGTTTCAACCATCGTGGGCACTTCGGTATTTTCAGCCTTGTCATCCAACGCGACACCGCATTGGTCGGTCGGTGTGCTGAGCATGACCGCGGCGGTGCTGGCGGCATTGCAAACCTTTCTGGATTTCGGCGGACGATCTGACAAACACCGCACGGCCGGCGTCAGGTACAAAACCGCGATTCGCCAGCTGGAGCAGTTTTGTGTGCGCCGCGCGCAGGGAGAGCCGTTGAGTCAGGAAGAACTCGATGATCTGCGGGTCGCGCTGGATGTGCTTGAAGAGGCGGCACCGGTGATCATGCCGCGCATATATGATCGCGTGGAAGCGAAGTATCGTGACGTCAAGTATGTGCAGGAAGCCATCAAGCTGTATGCCAAATCAGCCAAGGCCTCGTAGCGGCCGGATGCCGGTTGTGTGGCCACGCCGGGACTCGATTACTGCCGGGCCGCGTAGCGCGGGCAGGCTGTCATGACGCCATCTGCCGGGGTCGATGTGGACGGACGTTCATCGGGTAAGAATTTGGTTGGCAAAGCGCAATCACCGTCGCGCTGGCGCGTGCTGGTCTTGCTCGCGCTGTTGCTGGGCTCGTTGGTTTACCTGTTGTCATGGCCGCCATTCGGTCAGGAACCGGGCTACCACCAGTTCGTCGATACCCGCATGTTTTTCGGCATTCCGCGGGCGCTGGATGTGCTGTCCAACCTGCCGTTTCTGCTGATCGGTATCGTCGGGTTTTGGCAATGCCGTCAGTTGCCGGCGCTGTCGTGGCGATTGCCGTGGCAGGTGTTCTTCGCCGGGGTCGCGCTGGTGGGCATCGGTTCCGCGTATTACCACTGGGCGCCAGATAATGAGCGTTTGGTGTGGGACCGCCTGCCGATGACGATTGGCTTCATGGGCCTGGTGATGGCATTGCTGGCCGAGCAGGTCAGTGAGCGCGCGGCCCGTTGGCTGCTGTGGCCGGCGATCATCGTTGGCGTTGCCAGCGTCGGCTATTGGTTCTGGATTGATGATTTGCGTTGGTACTACTGGGTGCAGCTCGCCCCGATGCTGGTCATCGTCGCAATGCAGCTGTTGTTTGCGCCGGTCTACAGTCACCGCAGTGTCTTGCTCGTGACCTTGTCCCTGTATCTGCTGGCCAAGTACGCTGAATTTCATGATGCCGGCATTTATGCCGTGGCGGGCGTCAGTGGCCATACCGTCAAGCATTTGCTCGCGGCGAGCGCGTGCGCAACAGTGCTGCTGATGTTGCGCTGGCGTCGTCGCTTGTAAGCGCGAGCAGGAGCCTCAAGCCACGACGTCAGGGCTGGTTCAAAAGCCTCGTTGCAAGCGCTGCAAGCTGCCGTCTTGCCGCAATTGGTGCAACGACTGGCTAATGCGAGCGGTCACGGTGGCACGCAGTGGCAACACCACACGCGCATAACGCGCAGGGTATGCGGGCGTGAATGCTCGCAATGCCGGCCAGTTTTGCCGTTACTATTGCGCTGTGGTTTGGCGAGGGAGGTCTGGATGGGACGGCTTGCGGGCAAAGTGGCGCTGGTGACCGGGGCAGCGCGTGGGATCGGTGCCGCGATTGCGGAGGCTTTTGTGCGGGAAGGCGCCTACGTCTGGTTCACCGATATCCGCGATGACGAGGGGCGAGCCCGGGTGGCAACGTTGAGCGGCAATGCCCGCTATCAGTCACTGGATGTACGTGAGGAGTCGCAGTGGCAGGCCGTCACCGATGCGGTGCTGGCGGCGCACGGCCGGCTTGATGTGCTGGTCAACAACGCGGGGATCACCGGTTTTGAAAACGGCGTGGTGGCCCATGATCCGGAACACGCCAACCTGAACGATTGGCGCGCTGTGCATGCCACCAATCTTGATGGCGTGTTTCTCGGTTGCAAGTACGCGATTCGGGCAATGCGAAAAAGCTGCGCCGGTTCGATCATCAATCTCTCGTCGCGCTCCGGGCTGGTCGGCATTCCGGCCGCCGCGGCCTATGCCTCGTCCAAGGCGGCGATTCGCAATCACAGCAAAACGGTGGCCTTGTATTGCGCCGAGCAGGGCTTGAACATCCGTTGCAACTCGATTCATCCGGCGGCGATTCTGACGCCAATGTGGGACGCCATGCTCGGCAATGGCTCGGATCGTGAGCAGCGCATGCAGGCGTTTGTCAGCGATTGCCCGATGCGGCGTTTTGGTCAGCCGAGCGAAGTGGCCGCGCTGGCGGTGTTGCTGGCATCCGATGAGGCGGCGTATATCAACGGCAGCGAGCTGTCGATTGATGGTGGCATGCTGGCCGGCACCGCGCATCCACCGCAACCGGCCCAGCAGTGAAGGTGTGCGATGACGGTGAAACCGGTTCTGATCATCCAGCAGGCGTGGCACGACACGCCCGATCATTTTCTCGATGTCTTGCAGCGCGAGCAGTTGCCGTATGAGTTGCGCCGGATGGACAAGGGCGAGCCGGTGCCGACGCGCGCCAGCGCGTACGCCGGCATTTGTCTGCTCGGCGGGCCGATGAGCGCCAACGATGGCCCGCGCCTGCCGTGGATTGATCAGCAGATTGCGCTGGCGCGTGATGCGTTTGAGTCGGCTGTGCCAGTGATTGGCCACTGTCTGGGTGGCCAGCTGATGGCGAAGGCGCTTGGCGGCAGCGTGCAGGCTTCACCGCAACCGGAGATCGGCTGGAGCCGGGTCCGGGTGCGGCCGGAGCAAGACAGCCGCCGCTGGTTTGGTGACGTCGACGAGCTGCCGTTTTTTCAATGGCATGGCGAGAGTTTTTCGATGCCGCGTGGGGCAATCTGGCTGGCCGAAACGGCGGCCTGCCCGCATCAGGCGTACAGCGTCGATGGCCTCCATCTCGGCATGCAGTTTCATTGTGAAGTCAAAGCCGAGAAGCTGCGCATCTGGGTCGAACAGCACCACGATGAAATCGATGTCTGCGCCCATGTCGATAGCGTCCAGCACGGCGAGCAGATTCTGGCGGCACTTGATGCCAAGCTGGCGGCCAGTCAGGCGCTGGCCGACCGGATTTACCAGCAGTGGCTCAATGGTTTACGCGCCTGAGTGAAATAAAAAAGGCCGTCTATGACGGCCTTTTGTTTTTACCTCATGCTCAGAACAGCACGTTCGCGCTGACCGAAATCATCTTCGGTTTGCCACGCCGGGTCAGCGGCGAGCCGAGCTGATCGCCAAGGCCGCCGGCGCTGATGATGTATTCCTCATCCAGCAGGTTTTGTGCTTCGATGGCGAGTTCCCAATTGCCATGGCTCGGCATGTAGCTGATGCGGGTGTTGACCAGATCGTAACCGCCGATCTCGACGTCATAACCGCCGGCACGGCTAATTTGCTCGCCAGTGTGGGTGTTGTTCAGATACCAG
>DASUEK010000189.1:0-8123 GCA_036275115.1 Permianibacter sp.
GATTGTCGAAGCACTGGAAGCTTGCCGCTGGAACAAGACCGCCGCGGCGCGCAAACTCGGCATCAGCTTTCGTGCCATGCGCTACAAACTGCAGAAACTGGGTTTGGAATAACGGGTCTGCCTGGAGTAGCGATTCGCACCGGAATCGCTACTCGAAGTGGACTAGCGATGCGTGCAGCATGAAACTGTCGAGTCGAAATTCCCTCACCTGCCGTACCTTCAGGGCGCCTGACAGGGGCGCTGCGCATCAGCAGCATCCAGTTCCATCGCCACCGAGCGGATCGCAAACGCCGAAAACTCACCTCGGCTCGTCAATGCACCGTCACGCCCCAATTCGAATATGAACGGCCACCAGATGCCATCGACCTGCTGGTAATCACGCTCTTTGCCAAACCGACCTTCGGCAAAATGCAGCGTGGTGATGCGGTCTTGTTCATCCACATCAATCTGAAAAGCGCTGATGCCCGGCAATGCCACCTGCCAGCGTGTTGGTGACACCTGCTCAAGTTGCACCGTCGGCTGGGTGAACAGATACAGAAAGTGATAACGCAGGCTTTGCAGCGCCTGCTCACGCTCGGTTGCCGTCAGACAAATGCGTTGGCCGTTGAGCTGTCGCCAACCGTGGTTCGGGCCCGCCATCAACCATTGTTCCGACGAAGGGCCTCGGCGCAGCAAGCGATGGCGGGGAAAGTCCAACCAGTACTCCCATTCCTGAACGTCACCGGTTTTCAGATCGGTGCGAATCAGCCGGTAATAATTGCCCGGCAAGCCATCGGCAGGCAGCGCGAACGCTCGCTGCAAACGCTGTTGTAACTCTGAGGCGCTGGCATTGCCAGTGCCAACGAAAATCAAACCAATCAGTAACAGACCAGCAAGTAAGCGGTAGATCACTGTATGCATTGGTAAGGCTCCGGCTCGACCAAGGGCGGGCGTTGCAGCAGCATATCCGCCAGCAATCGCGAAGAAGCAGGCGCCAGCACGATACCGTTGCGGAAATGACCGGCGTTGACCCAGAGGTTATGCCAGCCCGGCACCCGACCGATGTGCGGAATGCCATCGACACTGCCCGGCCGCAAGCCGGCCCAGTGCTGTTCGATCGGCACACCGCGCAGCGATGGCATGATGGCACAGGCCGATCGCAGCAGCGACTCACGTGCGTCATCGGTGGTGACTTTTGCAAACCCCACCTGTTCCAGCGTCGAGCCGCACAGGATACGACCATCACGGCGCGGGATCAGATAGCGGCCGTCGCGCAGAACGATATGACGCAAGCGATGCGCGTGCGGTGCAAACAACAGCATTTGGCCACGCACGGGTTCGATGTTCACGGCCGGTGTCACGTCCGCCAACAAACGGCGGGTCCAGGCACCCGCGCACACAACAAATTGCTCGGCCTGAATGCGGCCGGTCGTTGCCGCAAGCGCAGTAATCGTTTCACCGGCGCGATCGGCAATCACCTGCTGCACGGGCGATTCGGTCAGCACCGTGACGCCACGGCGAATGACGTCGCGCAGAAGTGCCTGCATCAGACGCGGATTGCGAACCTGGGCAACATCGGGAAAGCAGATCGCGGATTCGACATCGGTGGCCAAATCCGGTTGCGCGGCGGCAAGCGCCTGCTGCGGCCAAATCAGCATGTGTCGCTGTTCTTCCTGTGCCCACTGCACCGCTTTTTCACGGTCCGGAATGTTCAACAAGACCAGACCGCTCTGCTGCCATTCCGGATCGATGCCGGTATCCGCCAACAACTGCGCGGATAACGCCGGATAGGCCTGCTGCGCCCACTTGGCGAGCGCGGTAACCGCCGGCGGATAGCGCCACGGGTACAGCGGCGAGACAATGCCACCGCCAGCCCACGACGACTCCTTGCCACACTGGCCGGCCTCGACCACGCAGACGTCGGCGCCGGCCATGGCCAGCTCGCGGGCCGTCATCAGCCCGATGACACCGCCACCGACAATGCAGATTTGCGCGGCAACTGCGGTCATTGCCACCACCTTCTCGTTTGTGTTGAAGCGCCGATCCTAACCCAGAACTTTACGCCGATCCGTACGCGGCTTATGCGCAGAATTAACGCACAAAAATAAAGCCGCCCATGGCGGCTTTACTGTGGCGCAATGGCAACACGGAGGCTCAGCGCCCCTCCAGACTCACCACTCGTTCATTGAGTGAAACAATCGTCCGGGTCATGTCACGCAACAGATTGATGAAAAGATTCGGATGCGAATTGACCAAGGACGCAAAATCTTCCCGAGCCACCATCATCACGCTGCAACTGCCTTGCGCAGTGACCGTCGCCGCCCGCCGCTGGCCGGTGAGCACAGCCATGGCACCAAAAATTTCCTCTTCCTTGATTTCACCCACTTTGATGCCGTCCACCGACACGTCGGCTGCACCTTCGAGAATGGTGTAGACGTATTCGGCCTCATCGCCCTGGGTGATGATGGCTTCACCGTCGGCATAACGGCGAAAACCCGGCTGCGGTTTTTCATCCGCGGTGACCAGACGCCCAATCATCAGCATGAAAAGTTGCCGCTGCTGACGCCACAAGGGCTCGAGATTGCCACGCACAGTCGCCAGCGGCAGCAGCTCCAGCACCGCGCTGTCTTCGAGCTTCAGTTGCAGCGCCGGCGTCACGCCAAGGAAATCCGCGCAGTCGAACGCGTCACCTTCATCCCAATAAAACAGCAATTTGCCTTCGGCATGGACAGCGATGCTGCCAGCACTGACCCGGCACAAGGCTGGCGTTTTGACCCAACCCAGCACATCGTCATCCGCTTCCAGCTCGATCGTTTGCACCTGATCGGCATACTCAGAAAAAAGCTGTGCCGCGCTGTCACGCGCGG
The DNA here is from genome assembly GCA_036275115.1 of Permianibacter sp. GTDB lineage: Bacteria > Pseudomonadota > Gammaproteobacteria > Enterobacterales > Permianibacteraceae > Permianibacter. The sequence goes on from DASUEK010000189.1 coordinate 2,847, forward strand.
CACGTACGGCATCCATCAAAGCAGCAGTCGGCTCAACCAATGGAATCATTCGCTCGCTCCCTCGCCATCAGTTGGTGCGGGCAGCACGCTTGCCATCGCTGGCATCCACCACCCGTTGTCCCGACTGCAACCAGATCATGTCGGAAAGGATGTTGACGGCTTCGGTCAAACGCACATCCCGATCGGTAGCAGCGGCTTCTGTGTCCGGGGTTTCCGGCAACTTGGTCAACGGCGCCAACCCCTTGAGCTTGCGACGCGCATTCTCACGCGCCAGCTCTTTGCGATCGAACTGTTCACGCTCGGCTTTGCGCTCGGTTTCGTTCAAGGTGACCGTTTTGTCTTTCTTGCGCTGGTTGTACTCGGCAATGTCTTCCAGCAGGTACTGATATTCCGGGTCTTTCACCACCCGTTTTTCCTGCATGGCCCGCAGTTGCGGCACGAACTGTTTGACATCACCGACCGGCGCATAATTGGTCGCCTGGATGTAATCCCACGGCATTGCGTTAGGCAGCGCACTTTCGCCGAACTCGGCGGTGTCAAACATCGGCGGCAGCGGAATATCCGGGATCACACCGCGATGCTGGGTGCTGGTGCCATTGATACGGTAGAACTTGTGCACCGTCAGTTTGAGCTGACCGAACGGTGTCGGGCCGTCACGGAAACGGTTCAGATCAACCACCGTTTGCACCGTGCCTTTGCCGAACGAGGTCTCGCCAATCACCAGCGCGCGGCCATAGTCCTGCAGGGCGGCCGCAACGATCTCGGAGGCCGACGCACTCTGGCCGTTGATCAGCACCACCAGCGGACCATCCCAGGTTACGCCCGGCTCTTCGTCCGGCAGCACCGACACCTGGCCAATCTGGTTGCGCTCCTGCACGACCGGGCCTTCGTCGATGAACAGGCCGGTCATCTGGGCCGCTTCATCCAAACCGCCACCGCCGTTGTTGCGCAGATCCAGCACGACGCCGTCAACCTTCTCGGCTTTCAGTTTTTGCAGCAAATCCCGAACGTCACGCGCCACACTCTTGTAGTTTTCATCGCCCATCGCCCGGGCCTGAAAATCGACGTAGAACTTCGGCACCGTGATCACGCCGATGCTGTGTTGCCGGCCCGGCTTGTCCACCTTGATCACCTCGGATTTGGCGGCCTGCTCTTCCAGCTTCACTTTCTCACGAACGATGCTGACAACCTTGGTCTTGGCATCTGCACCGGCAGCGTGCGGCATCACTTCCAGCCGCACCACTGAACCGGCCTTGCCGCGGATCAGATCAACCACATCGTCGAGCCGCCAGCCGACCACATCGACCATCGGGCCGTTGTCCTGACCGACGGCAATGATCTTGTCTTCCGGGTAAACTTGCTTGCTCTTGTCAGCCGGGCCCATTTCAACCAACCGGACGACCTTGGTGTAGACATCATCGGTTTGCAGCACGGCACCGATGCCTTCCAGCGACAAGCGCATTTCGATGTCGAAATTCTCGGCCTGCGGCGGCGAGAAATAATTCGAATGCGGATCCACGGCGGCGGTGAACGCATTCATGAAGTAACTGAATACGTCTTCCGAATTGGTTTGCGCCATGCGCCGTTTGGCCGCTTCATAACGCTTGGTCAGCAGCTCTTTGATTTCGTCCCAGTTCTTGTCGGCGAGTTTCAGGTTCAAGGCATCATTCTTGACCCGCTGCCGCCACAGTTCGTTGAGCTCGGCCATGTTCTTCGGCCACGGCGCTTTCTCGCGATCGAACTGGAAATTGTCCTTGCCATCAAACTTCATCGGCTTTTGCAGCAGGCTGATGGCGTAGTCGTAGCGGCTTTCCCAACGCTTCTGGAACAGCGCGAACAGCTCATAGGCGAAACGCATGTCGCCACGCGCCATCGCATCGTCAAGCTGGGTACGGTACTGGGCGAACTGATCGATATCCGCTTGCAGGAAATAGCTGCGGTTGCCGTCCAGCATGCTCAAATACTGATCGAACATCCGCTGCGACAGATCATCATTGACGCGCGGCCGCGCGTAGTGAACGTCACCGAGATAGCTACGAATGATTTTCGCAGCCAGCGCATGCTGCGGTTCCGGCTTCAAGGCCTCGGCTGAGGGGGCCGCCGGCAACGGACCGGACGAAATCGCCACCACTGCCAAGACCGCGGCCGCTACTCCGGCGCGCATGACACCCAACCAACGCTGATTACGCTTCATTTCATTACCTGATTGCTAACGGCCATCACTGGCCTATGGTCCGGATTTATCGAGCATGGCACAAAGTTTCTGGCCCTGCCATGGCAGATTTGTCGGGATTTATTGCGACAAGTTTCCGGTTTACGTGCATTTGCCAACATCCGCACATTCGCTGAACAAAAAAGGCACCGCAAGGTGCCTTTTTTGTTCCAGCACGCCCCAATAGATGGGACGTTTTGGCCAATTTTCAATCAACCGAAGGCCTGAATTCCGGTCTGCGCCCGGCCCAGAATCAGGGCGTGGACGTCATGCGTACCTTCGTACGTGTTGACCGCTTCCAGGTTCATCACGTGACGAATGACATGGTATTCGTCGCTGATGCCGTTGCCCCCGTGCATGTCGCGCGCCATCCGGGCGATATCGAGCGCCTTGCCGCAGGCATTGCGCTTGACCAGGCTGATCATCTCCGGCTTGAACCGGTGCTCGTCGATCAGGCGACCGACGCGCAGGCTGGCCTGCAGGCTCAGGGTGATTTCGGTCTGCATGTCAGCGAGCTTTTTCTGGATGAGCTGGGTCGCGGCCAGCGGCCGGCCGAACTGCTTGCGGTCCAGCGTGTACTGGCGAGCGGCATGCCAGCAGAATTCAGCGGCGCCCATCGCGCCCCAGCTGATGCCGTAGCGGGCCATGTTCAGGCAGCCGAACGGGCCTTTCAGGCCTTCGATTTCCGGGAACATGTTCTCTTCCGGCACGAACACGTTGTCCATGACGATTTCGCCAGTGGTCGAGGCGCGCAGGCTGAACTTGCCTTCAATTTTCGGCGCCGACAGGCCCTTCATGCCTTTTTCCAGCACGAAACCGCGGATCTTGCCGTCATCGTTCTTGGCCCAGACCACGAACACATCGGCGATCGGTGAGTTGGTGATCCACATCTTCGAGCCGTGCAGCAGATAACCGCCATCGACTTTCTTGGCGCGGGTCTTCATGCCGGCCGGATCCGAGCCGGCATCCGGCTCGGTCAGTCCGAAGCAACCAACGTATTCACCGGACGCGAGTTTCGGCAGGTATTTCTGCCGCTGCGCTTCCGAGCCGTATTTGTAGATCGGGTACATGACGAGGCTGGACTGCACCGAGCAGGCCGAGCGGTAACCGGAATCGACCCGCTCGACTTCGCGGGCGACCAGACCATACGCGACATAGCTGGCACCGGCGCAGCCATAGCCTTCGACGGTAACGCCGAGCAGACCCAGTTCGCCCATTTCATTCATGATTTCGCGGTGGAAATGCTCGTGGCGATTGGCCTCCATCACCCGCGGCATCAGTTTTTCCTGGCAGTAGGCGCGGGCGCTGTCGCGAATCAGGCGCTCATCTTCGGTCAGCTGCTCGTCGAGCAGCAGAATGTCATCCCAGTTGGCCAGCACGCCGCTGGCTTTTGCATCGGTTTTCGCCGTCATTCGCTTGTATCCATTCCTGTGCGCGCACCACATCGGTGCCGGTACTGAATCCGGGCCATTCTACGTGACTGCTCCGCCCTGCTCCATCTGGCCGGACTAGCCCCCTTGCGGGCGCTTGATCGATATCAAACTGCCACCGACATCCGGGCATCAATCCGCCTTCCCAGCGCAAGGCAGACGGCCAGCACGTTCAGGCCAACTTCAGCTCGCGGCCACCACACTGCGCGGCACCTGCACGGATCGCATGCCTTGCAAGCGACGCCCCGACGGGTAGACTGACCGCAACAATCAGGAACGGCCTGCCCGCTTCTACGGCAGCCGGCACAAGGAGATCATGCACCATGCGTTTCGCCAAACTGGCGCTCGGACTCGGCGCCACCTCGCTGTTGTTGACCGCCTGCGCGTCCATGGACCGTGGCACCGCGCTGCGCTGCGGCGCGTTTGCGCTCGGTGGAGCCGCAATCGGCGCCGCCATTGATGGCAAGAAAGGCGCCGGCAAAGGCGTCTTGGCCGGCTTGGCCGCCTGCGCCGTGGTCGAGATCGCCAGCCGCCAGACCAAGAGCAAGGCCGAAGTCGAATCCGATTACCGCACCAGCCGCGGCAGACTGCCAGCCAAGGCCGAAGTCGTCGCCTACCAGACCACACTGAACCCGAACCCGGTGCTCAAGCGCGGCGACGCCCTGAAAGTGCAATCGGTCATCCGTGTTGTCGAAGGAACCGGCGAGCCCGTGCGCGAAGTCAAAGAAGTGCTGATCGCTTACGCGCCGAGCGGTGAAGAATTCAAACGCGGCGAGAAAAAAGCCAATGCGGCCGAAGGCAGCGGCGAATTTCTCAACACCTTCACGCTGCGCTTGCCGGATGGCGCCCCGGAAGGCCAATACACCATCGAAACCAAATTGCTGATCAACGGCCGCGAAGTGTCGGCGCAACCGCAGCGGATTCAGTTGGCCGCAGTCCAAACCGAGTCGGGGCGGTACGCACTGCGCTGATTGCGCGCCACGGCAATTGCAAGCAAGAAAAAGCCGGGGTTATCCCGGCTTTTTCTTTTGCCATTTCACCACCCGGTTGCCATCACAGAGTCACTTCCGCACGGCGAAACAAGCGCTGAAAATTGGCCGTGGTCTGTTCGGCCAGCGTCGCCAAATCGACTTGCCGCTCGCGGGCGATGCACTGTGCCACTTCGACAACATAGCTCGGCAAATTGCTTTTGCCGCGATACGGCACTGGCGCCAGCCACGGTGCATCGGTTTCGATGAGCAAGCGATCGGCCGGCACCTTGCGCGCCACTTCGCGCAGGCTGTCGGCATTGCGGAACGTCACGATGCCGGACAAGGAAATATAGAAACCGAGATCGAGCGCCGCCGATGCCATGGCCCAGTCTTCGGTGAAGCAATGCAACACGCCACCAAACTCGCTGGCACCTTCTTCTTTCAACAAATTCAAGGTGTCGGCCTGCGCCTGGCGCGTGTGCACGATAAGCGGCAACTCGAGTTCACGAGCAAGCCGAATATGAGCGCGGAAGCTGCGCTGCTGCGCCTCGGCCGTTTCGGGGGTGTAGTAATAATCGAGCCCGGTTTCGCCGATCGCGACCACTTTCGGATGTGCCGCTGCCGCTCGCACCCAGGCAAAATCGGCCGCATGAATGCCTTCATA
>DASUEK010000190.1:0-3439 GCA_036275115.1 Permianibacter sp.
GCCGTCACAGCGCACCAAGGCGGTGTTGCGCGCCAGATTGTCGGCGAGGCCGACCAACTTCATTTCCTCAAGCCAATCCAGCCATTGATTGTTCAGCTGATTGGCGTCGGCCTGGGCCCAGTTACCCGAATGCAAGACATGACGATTGGCGGCGGGTTCGCTCGCCGTTACCACCGGCGATGCGTCCTGATGCGCCACCGGTGCTGGCGCACGGGTTTCTGCCACCGCAGTCGGCACGACCGTCGGCGAACCGGATGGCGCTGCACGCTGCGGTTCGATTGGTTTAGATTCGACCGGTTTCGATTCGACCGGTTTCGATTCGATCGATGTTGCCGCCGCAGCGACCGTCGGTTTCGCGGTGCCTGCGACTTTGCTGCCATCGCCAACCGTGCGCCGCTCGCCCTCGCCCACCGGACGGAACGCCAGCATCCGCAGCAGCGTCATTTCCAGGCCTTCGCGGCCGCTCGGCGCCAAGGGCAAATCACGCCGGCCATGCAGAGCGATTTGATAATAGAGCTGGATATCGGCGGCGCTGAGCGCTTCTGCAAGCTGCTTGCACAGCGGCTGCTCGCCATACGGCGATTGCGGCAACTGTTGGACAACCGCGGCGCCATGCAACAGGCTCAGCAATTCGGCCACCACCGCTTCGTGATCCGGCGCGAAACTTTCCATGTTGGCAACGGCCTGCATCACCGCCGCCACATCGCTTTGACACAAGGCAGCGACCAGCTCAGCCAGCGACGCATGCTCGATGAAACCGAGCATGTCGCGCACATCCGCCGTTTTCAGTTCGCCTTGGCCGTGGGCAATGGCCTGATCGAGCAGACTCAAGGCATCGCGCAGACTACCGTTGGCGGCGCGCGCGACCAGCGGCAAGGTGCTGCTCTCAAACGGTACTTGCTCCGTGCGCAGAATGTGATCCAGCCGGGCGTTGATCTGTTCCGGCGTCAGCGCTTTCAGATGGAATTGCAAACAACGCGACAGCACGGTAACCGGCAGCTTTTGCGGATCGGTGGTCGCGAGCAAGAACATCACGTGCGGCGGCGGCTCTTCCAAGGTTTTCAGCAGCGCGTTGAAGCTGCTGTTCGACAGCATGTGCACTTCGTCGATGAGATACACCTTGTAGCGGCCGCGCGTCGGCAGGTACTGGACGTTGTCGAGCAGATCGCGGGTGTCTTCGACTTTGGTGCGCGACGCGGCATCGACTTCGATGAGATCGACAAAGCGGCCGGAATCGACTTCCTGACAGGCCGCGCATTGTCCGCACGGATTCGCCGTCACGCCGGTCTCGCAGTTCAAGCACTTGGCGAAGATGCGGGCGACCGTGGTCTTGCCGACGCCGCGGGTACCGGTGAACAGGTAGGCATGGTGCAGGCGCTGCTGGCCGAGCGCGCTTTGCAAGGCTTTCAGGACGTGGCCTTGGCCGACCATGTCCTCGAAGCGGCGTGGCCGCCATTTCCGTGCAAGTACCTGATAAGTCATGGATTCGCCAGCAGCTCAGGGTTCCGGGAAGGAGGCGCGAATGCTACCACGCGCCGCCGCTGTACGGGTGTCTTGACCGGGTTCGGCTGACACAGAACACCAAACGGCACCGACGCGAACGCAGTCAGCAAAGAGCTACTGAACAACACACAGCGGGGGATTGGGTGGCAGCCTGCAGAGCACGACCGCGGCGCACGCATCAACAGCTACCGTTGCTCCCTTCCGGGCCTGGCGGGGTTCACCATCTAGCGTCGCGCGGGCACCCTGCAGACCGCCATTGAACGGTCGCCGGCAAACGGCGGGCTGTCCTGCAACAGCAGCCCTGACGGGCGGAATCAAACAGGGGAAACAAGCGAAAACTGGCGGAGAGAGCGGGATTCGAACCCGCGATACGGTTTAAGCCGTATACACACTTTCCAGGCGTGCTCCTTCAACCACTCGGACACCTCTCCGGAATTTCAGCTTGTCGCGGCCAGACATGGGGGTCTGTCCGTGCTTTTCCAGCCCAGACCAGAAAATGCCGGGGTCGGAAAAGGCGCGCTAGCTTAGCGATTCGACCTTGGCTTGGCAAACGCTTTGCGGCTGCCGCGAGCCTTGGCCAAAAAACAGACACTCGTACCGATAACGGCAAGTCGCATTCCTTTGCTATATTCCTTGGGCTTTCCCCGTTCCTTATTTTCGGACACCAAAGTGGATATCAAACTTCTGCTCCGTCTGATGGCCGAGAAGAATGCCTCGGACCTGTTCTTCAGCACCGGCGCACCGCCGCACATGAAAATCGAAGGCGTATCGACGCCGATGGGCTCCGGCCCGCTGCCGCCCGGCGCGATCAAGGAAATCGCCTACAGCTTGATGGATCCGGGCCAGATCAAGGAATTCGAAGAACACTGGGAAATGAACTTCGCGCTCGCGGTGGACGGCGTTGGCCGGTTCCGGGTCAACGTGTTCAAGCAGCGCGGCGAAGTCGGCATTGTGATGCGTCACATCAAGTCGAACATTCCCCATATCGACTCCTTGAAGTTGCCGCCAATCATCAAGAACCTGATCATGGAACGGGTCGGCCTGCTGCTGATTTGCGGTCCGACCGGTTCCGGTAAATCGACCACGCTGGCCTCGCTCATCGACTACCGCAACCGGCGTGAAACCGGCCACATCCTGACCATCGAAGATCCCATTGAATTCCTGCACGATCACAAGCTGTCGATCGTCGACCAGCGCGAAATCGGCGTCGACACCAAGAGCTTCCACTACGCGTTGAAAAACGCCATGCGGGAAGCGCCGGACGTGATTCTGATCGGCGAGATCCGCGATTCGGAGGCGATGGAATACGCGCTGAACTACGCCCAAACCGGTCACCTGGTGCTCGCCACCATCCACGGCAACAACTGCCGACAGGTGCTGGACCGGATCCGCAACCTGTTCCCGCAGGACATGCGCGGCCACGTCATGAAGGAACTGTCGTCGGTGCTCAAAGGCATCGTCTCGCAGCGCTTGGTGAAATCCAGCACCGGCATGCGGATGCCGGCAGTTGAAGTGATGATGATGACGCCTGACATCAACGAGATCATCCAGAAGGGTTATCTGGAAGATCTGCCGAAAGCCATCGAGAAAAACTACATCGACGGCATGCGCACCTTTGACCAATCGCTCTACGATTTGTACAAAGCCGGCAACATCAGCCGCGAAGATGCGCTGCACTACGCCGAGTCGAAAACTGACCTCAACCTGCGTATGCGGCTTGGCGAAGCCGGCGAACGCACCAGCGTACAGCCGGTGGCCAGCGCCGAGAAAGCCAATCCGTTCAAAACCGAGCTGTAAACCAACGGCGGTGAACGAAACACGCCGCCGAAACGCGATACGGTGAAATGCAGAATCGCCAGCAAACAAAACGGGCGCCATCGGCGCCCGTATTGTTTGCTCAATCCCGACTCACTTCTTCGGTTTGACGAACTTCAAG
>DASUEK010000191.1:0-11221 GCA_036275115.1 Permianibacter sp.
ATCGTCAGTCGGCAGGTACTCGAGACCACGATCCAAGCGGCCTTCGCGCTCCAGTTGGTGAATGAAGCGGATGTGCTCTTTCACCATGCTGTTGGCGCGCGACTCGGTCACCGAAATGCTCTGGCTCTGGCGGTAGTTGTCTTTCAACACGCTTTCGCCGACGTCATCGGTCATATCGGCCAGCAACTTGTTGCGCTGCTTCTCGGTCATGCTGCCGTCAGCAACCAGCTGGTTCAGCAAGATCTTGATGTTAACTTCGTTGTCCGAGGTGTTGACGCCACCAGCGTTATCGATGAAGTCGGTGTTGCCACGACCGCCGTTGAGCATGTACTCGATACGGCCGAGCTGGGTCATGCCGAGGTTGCCGCCCTCGCCGACCACTTTCGCGCGCAGTTCGCGGCCATCGACGCGGATGGCATCGTTGGCGCGATCGCCGACTTCGTTATGACGCTGGCTGGCGGCCTTGACGTAGGTGCCGATGCCACCGTTCCAGAACAACTCCACTTCCATTTTCAGGATGGTGTTCATCAGCTCCGGCGGCGCCATTTCGCTCTGCTTGACGCCGAGCATGGCCTGCACTTCCGGGCTCAGGGCGATCGACTTGGCACTGCGCGGGAACACACCACCACCTTTCGAAATGAGTTTTTTGTCGTAGTCATCCCAGCTCGATGCCGGCAGATTGAACAGGCGCTGACGCTCGACAAAGCTCTTCGCCGCATCCGGATTCGGGTCGAGGAAAATGTGGCGGTGATCAAAAGCCGCCAGCAAACGGATGTGCTTCGACAGCAACATACCGTTACCGAACACGTCGCCGGACATGTCGCCAACACCGATGACAGTGAAGTCTTCGTTTTGGATGTCTTTGCCCATTTCACGGAAATGGCGTTTGACGCACTCCCACGCACCACGGGCGGTGATGCCCATGCCTTTGTGGTCATAACCGTTCGAACCGCCCGAGGCAAACGCATCACCAAGCCAGTGGTTGTACTCGAGCGAAATCGCGTTGGCGATGTCGGAGAAGGTCGCGGTGCCTTTGTCGGCGGCCACCACCAGATACGGGTCGGCTTCGTCGTGACGAACGACATTGACCGGCGCCACAATCTTGCCGCCAACAATGTTGTCCGTCACATCCAGCAAACCACGAATGAACATCTGGTAGCAGGCAACCCCTTCGGCCTGAATCACTTTGCGGTCAGTGCTCTTCGGCATCTGCTTGCAGACAAAACCACCTTTCGCGCCATTCGGCACAATGACCGTGTTCTTGACTTGCTGGGCCTTGACCAGACCGAGCACTTCGGTACGGAAATCTTCCCGACGATCCGACCAGCGCAACCCACCACGCGCCACTTTGCCAAAGCGCAAGTGCACGCCTTCCACGCGCGGGCTGTAGACCCAGATCTCGAACATCGGCACCGGCTTCGGAATATCCGGAATGCGCGACGGTTTCAGCTTGAATGATGTGTACGGCTTGGCCTGACCGTCTTTGCCGAGCTGGAAGAAGTTGGTGCGCAAAGTCGCGCTGATCACGTCAACATAGCGGCTGATGATCCGATCCTGATCCAGCGTCGCGACCTTGGCGCGCTCGGCCTTGATCTCGTCCAGCAACGACAGGGCTTTCTTCTCGCTGGCCTTGCCCGGTTCAAAGCGGGCGTTGAACCAGTCAACAATCTTGCGGGCGATCTGCGGATAGGCGGCCAGTGTCTGTTCAATGCTGGTCTGGCTGAAGGTGAAACCGATCTGCCAGAAATATTTGGCGTAGGCGCGCAGCACGCTGACTTCACGCCAGTTCAGGCCTGCCGCCAACACCAAGCGGTTGAAACCGTCGTTCTCGGCTTTGCCCGCCCAGGTTTCGGCGAACGCTTCCTGAAAAATGTCCTTGATCGCTTTCAGGTTCAGCTCGCCGCTGTTTTGCGACTGCAAGCCAAAGTCCATGATCCAACAGACACCGCCGTCCTTGCGCTCGACCTCGTACGGGGTTTCACCGATCACGGTCAGCCCCATGTTTTCCAACATCGGCAACACATCCGACAGCGGCGCCGGGGTCAGCCGTTGATAGAGCTTGAAGCGCAGCGCGCCCTGCTCGGCCTCAGCCGGTACGTACAGCTGCATCGCCAGCGGCTGGCTGTCTGACAAGGATTCCAGATGCTTGATGTCTTCCACTGCAACCGCGGCGCTGTTCTCGTCCTGATAGCCCACGTGGAACGCATCGGCGTATTTCTGCGCCAGCTTCTTGCCGTGGCCATCGCCGTACTGGGCAATGAGCGCGTCCTTGACTTGCTCGTCCCACGATACCGCCGCAACCCGCAGCTCGTTTTCAATGGCCTTGACGTCGTACTTGACCCGGCCGGCATTCTCGACCGGCACAATGAAATGCACGCGCGCCAAAATCGAATCGGAGAACCAGGTGCTGAAGCGGATTTCGTCAGCGTTGGCGCCGAGGTGCTTGGCGAGAATCGCCTGCATCTTCAAACGCAGCTTGGTGTTGTGCAGTTCGCGCGGCACATAGACGAAGCACGAGAAGAAACGGCCGTACGGATCGCGACGGACGAACAGGCGGACAACCGGACGCTCCTTGATGTACAGCACGCCCATGCCGATGCTCATCAGCTCATCGGTCGACATTTGGAACAGTTCATCGCGCGGGAAAGTTTCGATGATGTCGCGCAAAGCTTTGTAATCATGGCTGTGCGGTACCAAGCCGGAACGCTCAACCACTTCGGTGATTTTCTTGCGCATCACCGGAATGTTGCGCGGGCTGCGGTTGTACACCGTCGAGGCATAGAGACCGAAAATGCGGTGTTCACCGATGACATCGCCTTTGTCGTTGTAGCGCTTGAAGCCGATGTAATCGATCTGACCCGGGCGGTGTACTGTCGACAGCGTACGGGTCTTGGTCAGCACCACCGGCTCATCATTGTTCAGCGCCACCTTTTGCGCATCGGGCGACAGCGTCGACAACACCACCGGTTGTGCGGTCGCGTCATCCTTGCTGAGCAGACCCAGGCTCGACTTGCGCACCGGGTTCAGCTTGTAGTCGCCTTTGACTTTTTCGACGTCATAGGTGCGGTAACCCATGAAAATGAAATGGTCGTCGAGCAGCCACTTCAGAAAATCACGCGCCTCGGCCACGGTGGCGGCCGGAACGGATTGCGGCACCGACGCCAGCTCGGCATCGATGCTTTCCAGCTTGTCACGCATGGCTTGATGACCGCTGACCGTCAAGCGGACATCGCCGAGCACCCGTTGCAGATTCTGTTCGAGCGCTTTGCGCTCGGCACCATCGGCGATGTGATCGACTTCGATGAACATCGGCGTTTCACAGCCAGCACCGGACAGCGTCGTGATTTTCTCGACGCTTTCGATTTTGCCATCCTTGCCACGGGCGATGCGCATTGGCCGGTGCACGTGCAGGTGCGCGGTCAAACCGAGCCGGTTCAGTTCCATGCGGACGCTGTCGACCAGGAACGGCATGTCATCGACCACCAGTTCGATGATCGTGTTGCGGGTTTGCCAACCGTCCTTGCTCGACTCCGGATTGCTGACCCGCACCGCTACCGTGCCGCTCTTGTAGTCCTGCATGTACTGCCAGAGGTTGGCCGAGATCGCGGCCAGATCGGCGGCACTGCGCCGGGCCAGATCTTCCTCCGACACCGAGCTGTAGAACAGCTTGACGAAGTCGCCGGCAATGGCCACCTGCTTGGCAGGCAAACGGGATTTGAGTGCCGGGATTACGCTGTCGATGACAGCGTGCGACGAGACTTGCAACATGAGAACAACCTCGATGGACGAACCGGAAAGCGGGCACCCGAGGCCCCACTTGCGCGGGGGTCGGAAAATGCCGGCAATTCTAGGCCATAAGCCGCGGAATTACACGGTTTGGTGCAACTCATCGCACCACAGCGGTGCGCATAAATATGTGGATTTTTACCGGGATTTTTCTCGCGAAAGCCGATTCGGATCAGTGCATTTTCATGCGCCTTGCAATCTACCGGGAAAACCGTGACAGCACGGCTGCCACGCATTGCACGGTCAACGCGCGGACCGAATTATTCGCCACGCCAAGCGACACACCAACGGCAGAGGCCGCTGACCTGCAGTTGTATAAGCGCCACGGCCGATCCGCCGCCGGCTGCGCACTGGTTGCCAACGTCCCAGAAACGACAAAGCCGACCTGATGGTCGGCTTTGTCGTTTCTGGGTGGAACGGCGCGCTTATTTGCGCTTGGGCCGGAACAGGAAGGCGGCCAGTGCCGGCAGCAGCAGCACGGCGCCAATCATGTTGACGATGAACATGAAGGTCAGCAGCTTGCCCATGTCGGCCTGGAACTGCAGTGCGGAGACCATCCAGGTCGCTACGCCGATGGCCAGCGTCAGACCGGTGAAAAACACCGCGCTGCCGGTCACATGCAGGGTTTCGCGGTAGGCCGATTCGACACTCTGGCCTTCTTTCAACAGGCCGCGCATGCGCGAGAAGATGTAGATGCCGTAATCGACCCCGACGCCGACCCCCAGCGCCACCACCGGCAGCGTCGCAACAGTCAGCCCGATACCGAGCCAGGCCATCAGCGCTTCCGCCAGGAACGACACCAGCACCAGCGGCAGGATGACGCAAATGGTGCCGGCGACACTGCCCTTGAAGGCGATAAGACACAACAAGGTCACTGCCGCGTAGACGCCGAGCAGCATCGGCCACTTGGCCGCCGAGACCGCCTCGTTGGTTGCCGCCATGACCCCGACGGCGCCAGTGGCAAGGCGGAATTCGAGATCCTCACGCGCATTCGCTTCCCGGTACTGCTTCACTTCGCGAATGACCCGTTCAATGGTGTCGGCCTTGTGGTCCTGGGTGAAAATCATCACCGGGACGACGTTGCAATCACTGTTGAGCAGACCGGTCGAGGACGGAATCCGCTGCGTCGCCTGGGCCAGCACATCCTGGTTTCGCGACAGGACGCGCCAGTTCAGGTTGCCTTCCGAGGTTGCCGAATTGACCACCTTGGCGATGTCAGCAAGGCTGACCACCGATTGCACGCCTTCAACGTTGCTCATGTGCCAGGCAAATTCGTCGATGGCATTGAGCCGATCAAAATTTGAACAGGCTTCGCGAATGCCCTCGGCCGCTTCCTCACTGCCTTCCGGCGGTTGCTTCACCTCAACGATGACCGAGATCAGGTCAACGCCAATCGAGAACTTGCTGGTGATGAACGCGGTGTCCTGGTTATAGCGCGAGTCCGGCCGCAGTTGCGGCGCGCCGGCCTGCGAATCGCCGACGTAAATCTTTTGCGCGCCCCAGAAGCCGACCCCGAACAAGGCCAGCGCCACCACCAGGGTCACCGCCGCACGGCGCGGCCGGGCAAAACCGGCAATGGAATCCCAGAACCGGCCCTGAATGGCCTGCTGGCGCGCAAACGCCGCGGCAAAACCGCTGCCCGGACGGGTCCAGCTGAGCAGCAACGGCAACAGAATCAGGTTGGTGAAAATGACCACGCCGACGCCAATCGCCGCGGTGATCGCCAACTCGCGAATGATGTCGATCTTGATCAGCAGCAGCGTCAGGAAGCCGAGCATTTCCGCCAGCAGACCAGCGGTGCCCGGCACCCAGAGTCGCTCGCAGGCGAGCCGTGCTGCATCCAGCGGCGACTTGCCGGCGACAAACTCGGTGCCGAACACGTTGACCACTTGCACCGCGTGCGACACGCCGATGGCGAACACCAGGAACGGCACCAGGATCGACATCGGGTCGATACCGAAACCAAAGGTGGTCAGCAAGCCCATTTGCCAGATGACGGCGATCAGCGAGCAGACAATCGACCACGCGGTCAATTTGCCCGACCGGGTGAAGATGAACAGCAGCACCGCCGTGATCAAAATGGCGACGGCGAAAAACGCCAGCACACCCTTGGCACCATCACTGACATCGCCCATGACCTTGGCGAAACCGATGATGTGAACCTTGACCTTGTCATCCTGGAACTTGCCGCGAATGTCGGCTTCCAGCGCCTTGGCAAACGCGATGTAATCGAGCTTTTCACCAGTCTGCGGATCTTTCTCCAGCAATTGCGCGCTGACCATCGCCGCCGAAAAATCGTTGGCGACCAAGCGGCCAATGATGCCGGCCTTGAGCACGTTTTCCCGCACCCGCTCCAGATCTTCCGCCACCGGGCGGAAGTCGGCCGGTACAACCGGACCACCTTCAAAGCCTTCTTCGGTGATCTCGGTGAAGCGGGTATTCGGCGTGAACAGTGACGACACCTGCGATGGGTCGACACCCTTGACCGATTGCACCGCCTTGGTCACGGCTTCGAGCCGTTCAAAGAAGGCCGGCGTGAAAATGTCACCGCTCTGGCCGTTCTCACCAACCGCTTCCAGTGCGATCAGCACGCGGTTGGCACCGCCAAACTCCTGCTGATACTGGAAATAGGTCTGCATGTACTCGTGCTCTTGCGGCACGTTCTTGGCAAACCCTGCGTCCACCTTGATCTGGGTGGCCGCCCACAGCATGTACACGGTGATTACGGCGAATACTGCCAGCACCAGCGTGCGCGACTTGAACAGCGCCGCGATTGTCCGATTCATCAAACCTGTCTGCATGGCAACCTCTTACTTCGCTTGCTCGGCAGCCAGCGACTGCACCGATACGCCGTCTTCGGCGGCGATCAACAATTGATCCGTACCCATCAACTCTGCTGCCGCAATCGCTTTGCGGTTGCTGCGCTGACGACGGCTAAACGTCTGGCCATCATCGCGGCTCAGCAGCATGACTCCGTCCATGCCCACCACTACCACCTCACCGGTACCGATGGCGATGTCATTGAGGCCGGAACGAACACCGGTATCGACTTGCGTCCAGCTGACGCCATTGTCAGTCGAGCGGAACAAATTGCCACGCAT
Organism: Permianibacter sp.; assembly: GCA_036275115.1. Taxonomy (GTDB): domain Bacteria; phylum Pseudomonadota; class Gammaproteobacteria; order Enterobacterales; family Permianibacteraceae; genus Permianibacter. The sequence goes on from DASUEK010000191.1 coordinate 6,888, forward strand.
GCCGGCGATCAGGATCGCTCCCGATGCGGTTTGTCGGGCGGTAAAAAACGTACCTTCGTAGGCAATTTCCAAGCGCGTCCAGGTGACGCCTTGATCGGAAGAGCGCGCCGCGAAACCGGCCTCGCCGACGACCAGCAAACTGTTGTCACGCAAGCTGATGAGACGATACAGATGAGGGAAGCCAAAGTCCGGCAAATCAAAAGCGGGAATTTCTTCCTGCTGCCAAGTCTGACCGCCATCGATGGTTTTCAGGAAAAGGCCGTACGCGCCGACAGCGTATCCAATCGATTCGGTGGCAAAGTGAATGTCGAGGACCGGATTGTCTTGATCGGCACTGGGTTCCGAGCGCACCAGCTTCCAGCTGTCGCCGCGGTCTTCGCTGACCAGCAGGACGCCGTCATGACCACCGGCGAACACGCGGCCATTGCTGCGCGCCACGGCCGTCAAGGTGGCCCGGGTCGGCACCACCGCCTGCTGCCAACTGGCGCCCTGATCATCGGAGCGCAGGACATGCCCGCGCTCCCCGACCGCAATGTAACGACCGTCGGCCAACTGGGTCAGATTCAGCGTCAGGCTCTTGTTGGCACGCACAGCCAGCGCCGAATCGTTGGCCTGACCGGCTGTCGCCAACAGCGTGGCGGTCAGCAGACAAAGAAATCGCTTCACAGTCTCACTCACAACAGAAATATCAGGCATTCAACTCAGGCTGCATTCACACGACTTTCCGCAGCCCATAAAGACAGCGGCCGGTTCACACCGGCCGCTGCCGCACTTGCTGTTCGGCGCGCAGTAGCGTCGATCAGCGACGCCCTTGACGGCGCAATGCGTCAGGCGTGAAGTCCGCCATCGTGCGCTTGGCGTCAAAATCATACGGCTCATCTTCGTTGTCGAGACCAACCGCGAGGTAACGACGCGACTGCAAGTCATGGATGACTTCCAGTGCTGACCACAATACCGGCAGCTCGTAATAATTGATCGCATGCGCGACCGACACTCGCCAGAGCACGTCACGGTCATCGTACATGTCAGCGACTGAGACTTGCCAGCTGTCCTCATCAAGGAACATCACGCGCTTTTTATAGACGTGACGCATGCCTTCTTTCAGGGTGGCCTCAACGACCCAGACACGGTGCAATTCCCAACGGACATGATCCTGGTTGACGTGACCTGCCTTCAGGATGTCGTCGTACTTCAGTTTGTTCGAGTCGAGCTTGTAGGAGTTGTACGGAATGTACATTTCCTTCTTGCCGACCAGCTTCCAGTTGTAACGATCCGGCGAGCCGTTGAACATGTCGAAGTCATCAGTGGTACGCAGGTTATCGGCCGCAGTGCCCGGAGCGTCATAGGCGACGTTCGGCGCACGACGGACGCGCTGCTGACCAGTGTTGTAGGTCCAAGCCTGACGCGGCTTGGCAACCTGATCCAACGTTTCGTGCACCAGCAAGGCGGTACCGGCCAGGCGCGACGGCGACGTTACCCACTGCTTGAAGAAGAACAGCATGTTGTCACGCTCGAGTTCTTCGGGGGTCATGCCAGGACGCATGTAAGCCTGATCCAGCTCGTCACGGAACTTCACCAAGGTGTAGTCGCCGTTCGGCATTACGGCCGCCTGACCGGTGTCACGCGTGACGGTGACGCCGCGGTAACGGGTGATGTGATTCCAGATCGCTTCGGTACCGTTGGCCGGCAGCGGGAACGGCACACCGATTGCCGCACCTTTGAAGCCGTTACCACTCGGCAACAGTTCGGCCCGAACGGCGTTGCGCTTGATCGCGTCGTACACATACTGCGGCGACGAGGCCGAACGACGGGTCGGATACACATTCATTTTGAAGGTATCCGGATAGGTTTTCAGCAGCGCCAAAAGGCCCGGCGACAGCTGATCCTTGTACTGATCGGCGTTCTTGTTGGTGATGGTGAACAGCACTTTGTCGTTCGGATACGGGTCGACCATATGCTGGCCCTTGACAAAGCCCGCTGGCGCCTTGGTGATACCACCTTCCCACGCCGGGATGGTGCCGTCTTTGTTACCAGCGCGCTCGGCGCCGGTCGGGGTCAGATCCTTGCCCAGACGATCCGCCTGTTCCGGGCTGACTTTGGCCGCGACGCTGCCCGCAAATGCAACCAGCAAAGCAGACAGGACGAGTGTTTTCTTGTTCAGTGTTTGCATCATTCTGGTCTCGTCTGAATCAGATGGAGTAGCTCAAGTAAGCCGAGATGAAGTCACGGTCCGACAGCGGATCTTGGTCGTCATTGCCGAAGAACGACGAGTAACCGATATCCCAACGCCATTTCTGCAGGTAATCAAAGGTGACCCCCACCGTTGCAGACATCCGATCTTCCATAAAGTTGCTGATCGGCGCCGGGGTATAACCGCTTACGTCGTGTTGGAAAACCAAACGCGGGGTCACGTTGACGCCCCAGAAGGCATCGTTGTATTCCCAGCGGGTAACCAGTCGGTAGCCCCAAGACGAGTCGGTAGCGAACTCGTTGGTTTCGACGCCTTCGCACTGCCCAAGCTGAATCGGGCTGGTTCCCGGAATCGCCTGGCGGCAGCCGGTGCCGGTCCACGGTGTAAACATGCCGTTACCGGCACGGCCCGGATTGCCGGAGCGCGACGTGCCGGCGACTTCAAAGCGCAGTTCATCCTGGCTCGGCAGGTCCGGAATCCAGTTGCCGCCGATTTCGGTCAGGAACACAAACTGGTCAGCGCCCATAAAGCTACCGAACAGCTTGGTAAACGTGACTTGGGCCTGGTAGGTATCGAAGAGGCGGTAGCCAGAAATCTCTTCGCCCGGCAATGCACCGCCGGGGATTTGGCTCGTGCCAAACGGAATGATGCCAACCGGTTCCAAGGTCGCAAACAACAGCTCGACATCGTCGATCTGCAGCGGCTCGTCCTTGCGCATCGAGACTTCACCGGCGATCGACCAACCACCATCGGTCGACGTGTTGAACGACAGGCCGTAGAGCTTGATGTCTTCCGGATATTCAAGGAAGCCTTCTACACGCGAGCCGTTGTGTGCGTAAGCGGAAATCACCGGACGCTTGTTGTGGTAGTTGAGGTAATAGAGACCGAATTCGGTATCACCCAGCGTCTCGGACAACCAACTGAATTTGACACCGAACTGACCGTGGTCTGCCGGATCGCGGTCTGCCGTGCGGCACGCCTGGGTCGAGAAAGTGCTTTCTGGAACCTGGCCGAACAACAGATGTACAACACCGTTGGCGCCATCGCATGAACCGCCTTCCACTTCGGTGTCACCGATGAAATCCTGGGTCGACAGGAAGGTGCCGGGCGAATCGAATACGACCGGTTCCCACTCGAACTGCGCATACGCTTCAACACCGATAGAGTCGGTCAACTGGTATGAGCCCCAGATCGCCTTGGCCGGAATAAACGCTTCTTTCAGTTCCGAACCCGGCACGCGCAGCTTGGCAAGATCGAGCGCGTTGGCTTCGGAAATGCTGTGCTGAATCAGGGTGCTTTCACCCCAGTTGATGACTTGCTCACCGATCCGCACCTGGAACGGCTTTTCGAACAAATCGCCGCCCATGTAAATGTAGGTATCAAGCAGGCGTGCGTCCCTGCCTTGACGATCTTTTGCCGGACCGGACAGCTCGCGGAATTCACGACTCTCGTCCATCAGCTCAACGTCATAAAGCCACGTGCCGCGCATGAACAAGCCGTAACCGTCGGCATGGCGCAGATCGAGCTCATGGAGGCCTTTGATCGCTTTGGAGAAGGTGTCGCCTTTGTCAAAATTCAGGTTGCCATCATCGTTGTTGTTGGACCACGCCGTGCCACCATTTGCGATGCCGATTTTGGCGTCATCGCGCTCTTCCATCCGCCAACCGGCACCCACAGTAAAGGTCGAGTCGAAACTGCCTTCCCAGTTACCCGACGAGATGTCGACGGCCTTGGCCGGCTGTGCTGCAGCAAGCGTCAGCAACACACCGCTGGCGACGGCGGTCAGCTTGTGCAGACGAGTCGACATCGTTTGCTTTTCCCCTGTTCTTGTCATTGTGAACCTTCCCCGAGATGTGTTGGATGAGTGGTTCGGCGCGGGCTGGAAAAACTGAGCAGACCAGCGAGGCCAGAAAACGCACCGGCCGATACTAACAACAGGCCAGATGAGTCGCAAGCGGCCAGACCTCTGGCCGGAAAAGGGCGTTTTTTCGGCGAAAAAACCAGCATTTTGCTGCGCCGCAACACGATATTTAGCTGACCAAGCCTCAGTTAACGGCCACTTGAGAAGAAAGCGCTGGCAATGTTCGCCTCGCCGCGGCCTCGTGCAGGAACGCCGTGCACTGGCTGACGTTCAACGGCCGGC
>DASUEK010000192.1:0-3471 GCA_036275115.1 Permianibacter sp.
CAGCCCTGTTTTGAGTCCTTACCGTGCTTGAGAAGCTTCGCAATATCGCCATCATCGCCCACGTCGATCATGGCAAAACCACTTTGGTCGACAAACTGCTGCAACAGTCCGGCACGCTGGGCGACCGCGCTGCGCCGACCGAGCGCGTCATGGACTCGAACCCGCTGGAAAAAGAACGCGGCATTACCATTCTGGCCAAGAACACCGCGATTCGCTGGAACGATTACCGCATCAATATCGTCGACACCCCCGGGCACGCTGACTTCGGCGGCGAAGTCGAACGCATCCTGTCGATGGTTGACTCGGTGTTGCTGGTCGTTGACGCCGTGGACGGCCCGATGCCGCAAACCCGTTTCGTCACCCAGAAAGCGTTCAAGCACGGCTTGAAGCCGATCGTTGTCGTCAACAAGGTCGACCGTCCGGGTGCGCGTCCGCACTGGGTCATTGATCAGGTGTTCGATCTGTTCGATCGTTTGGGCGCCAACGATGAACAACTCGATTTCCCGGTCGTCTACTGCTCGGCGCTCGGCGGTTACGCCGGCCTGGAAGCGGAAGTGCGCGAAGGCGACATGAGCCCGCTGTTCGATGCCATTGTCCGTCACGTCGCACCGCCGAAAGTGAACATCGACGGCCCGCTGCAGATGCAGGTGTCGCAGCTCGATTATTCGTCGTATGTCGGTGCCATCGCCATCGGCCGCGTCACCCGCGGTACGGTCAAGCGCAACCAACAAGTGACCGTGGTCAGCCGCGAAGGCAAAACCTACAACGCGAAAATCGGCCAGGTGCTCGGCTACATGGGCCTTGAGCGCACCGAAGTTGAAGAAGCCACTGCCGGCGACATCGTCGCGATCACCGGCATCGAAACGCCGCAAATTTCCGACACCATCTGCGCGCAAGACACCGTTGAAGCCTTGCCGCCGCTCGCCGTTGACGAACCGACCGTGACCATGACCTTCCAGGTCAACAACTCGCCGTTCGCCGGCCGCGATGGCAAGTTCGTCACCTCGCGTCAGATCGGTGACCGCCTGCAGCGCGAGCTGGTGCACAACGTCGCCTTGCGCGTTGAAGAAACCGATGATCCGGACAAGTTCCGCGTCTCGGGCCGTGGCGAACTGCACCTCGGTATCCTGATTGAAACCATGCGCCGCGAAGGCTATGAACTCGGCGTGTCGCGTCCGGAAGTGATTTTCAAAATGGTCGATGGCGTGCGCCACGAACCCTACGAAACGCTGACCGTTGACGTCGAAGAAGAACACCAGGGCACCGTCATGGAGAAGCTCGGTGAGCGCTCCGGCATGATGGAAAACATGGTGCCGGATGGCAAAGGTCGTGTCCGTTTGGATTACGTCATCCCGGCCCGTGGCCTGATCGGCTTCCAGACCGAATTCATGACGGCAACGCGCGGCACCGGCCTGATTTACCATTCGTTCAGCCATTACGGCCCGGCCGCGGCCGGCAGCATCGCCGCACGCGTCAACGGCGTGATGATCGCCAACGAAATGGGCAAGGCCGTGGCGTACTCGCTGTTCAACCTGCAGGAACGCGGTCGCTTGTTCGTCGAACACGGCACCGAAGTCTATGAAGGCATGATCGTCGGCATTCACTCGCGCGATTCCGATCTGGTCGTCAACGTCCAGAAAGGCAAGCAGCTGACCAACATCCGTTCGGCCGGCGCCGATGAAAAACTGATCCTGACACCGCCGATCAAGTACTCGCTGGAGCAGGCGCTGGAATTCATCCAGGACGACGAACTGGTCGAAGTCACGCCGAAAGCAATCCGCATCCGCAAGAAGCTGTTGCAAGAGCATGAGCGCAAGCGCGCTGACCGCGCCGCGAAAGACTAAGCGGCAGCGTGTGCCAAACGGCGCACATACGCAGCAGCAACAAAAAGGGCGACAGCGATGTCGCCCTTTTTGTCGTGCCGCCAGGCCGGGTTCAGGCTGACGGTTTGCCATCACCCGGCAAGCGGCTCACAATGCCAACACGGAACTGCGTACCGGATTGGCAGTCGGAGCACGCTCGGCTCGTCCAACTGACTACGCCACTCGCCCCAGACAAGGAGCTTTCTCATGCCTCTGCTGCGTCTTGCCTTGCTCGCCATGCTGACCGCCACGGCAGCCCCGTCCGGCACCGCCGCCGACTTGCCGCGATCGACCGCGCCAGCCAACGCCAAGCTGTACTTCATCAGCCCGAAAGACGGCGAGCGCATCAAAGGCCCGGTCACGGTTCGCTTTGGCCTCAGCAACATGGGCGTGGCACCAGCCGGTATGGACAAGGAAAACACTGGCCATCATCACCTGTTGATCGATCTGGCGGCGCTGCCGGCACTCGACCAGCCGCTGCCGGCCACTGATCAGATCAAGCACTTTGGCGGCGGCCAGACCGAAACCGTCTTGCAACTGGCGCCCGGCACGCACACGCTTCAACTCTTGCTTGGTGACAAGCTGCATATTCCGCATCAGCCAGCCGTGCTGTCGGACAAAATCACCATTACCGTTGAGTGACCCGGATGACTGCTTACCCCCGCTCCCACGCCCGCGCACTCGGCGCCGTACTGCTGCTCTCGCTGCTGACAGCCTGCACCGCCAAGGAAGCCATCAAGACCCCGGTCAACATCATCGGCATGCTGTTCGGCGCGGTACCGCCGCCGGAACAGACCACCGTGCTGCAGGAGCTGACCCGCGAGTACGACATCTGTGTCGGCGACGGCGGCGGCCCGGAATGCGCCCAGATCGCCTACGCCAATGTCCGCAAAGCGAAAGGGTTGGATGAAAAACCGCTGCCGGAAGGCATCGTGATCGTTCGTCAGGATGGCGAAACCGTGGTGACGCAACAGCCCACGCCCTGAGTCGAGCCGCCGGCGCCACTGAATTCCCTTAGCTTGCTCAGGGTCAAATCGCGCCGTTTCGACTACTTTGATACTGGCAACCCTGTCTCTGCGAGGGAGTTGCCATGTCGGTACTGTGAAAACCAGTGCTGGCGACCGATGACCGTCTATTTCGTCTGATTGGCCTGCGGATCTTGTTCATCATCCCGGTCGTGCTAGACATGTTCATCTGGGGCCGGCTGAACACACAGGACAAATCGCAAGGCTAAGCTTGTCGGCTCTGGTGCCGGCAAATGACTGTGCGACAATGCCGGCATACAACGCAGCGCACGGAGAGCGGGTCTGTCCGGCGCCGTGCTGGCCCGGAGCCTGATCATGCTGGAGCTGTTCCCCGATATCCGCCCGTATGACGAACGCCGACTCGACGTCGGCGACGGCCACTCGCTGTATATCGAACAATGCGGCGAACCAACCGGACTGCCGGTGCTGGTGCTGCACGGCGGCCCCGGGGCCGGTTGCCAGGGCAGCCAGCGCCGCTTCTTCGACCCGCGTCACTACCGCATCATTCTCGTGGATCAACGCGGCGCCGGCCGCTCGACACCGCACGCCAGCCTCGATCACAACACCACCGAACAGCTGCTCGC
>DASUEK010000193.1:0-6706 GCA_036275115.1 Permianibacter sp.
GAACCAGGAGTCCGCGCGCGGGCTGTGGCTCGGTTCTTCTTTCAGGGACTTTTCGAACTCTTCCAACAGTGCTTTCTGTTTGGCGTTCAATTTGACCGGCGTTTCAATGACGACACGGCAGAGCAGATCGCCGGGGCTGCCACCCCGCATCGGCACCACACCTTTGCCGCGCAGGCGGAACAGTTTGCCGGTCTGGGTTTCGGCCGGCACTTTCAGCATCACCCGGCCATCGAGCGTCGGCACTTCGACTTCACCGCCGAGCGTTGCGGTGGCAAAGCTGACTGGCACTTCGCAGAACAGGTTGTTTTCTTCGCGCTGGAAGATCGGGTGTTCTTTGACGTGGATGTGCACATACAGATCACCGGGCGCCGCACCGGCGACCCCAGCTTCGCCTTCACCGGACAGGCGAATGCGATCACCATTGTCGACACCAGCCGGCACTTTAACCGACAGCGTACGCTCTTTTTGCGTCCGCCCCTGACCGTGGCAAGTACCGCAGGGATCCTTGATCACGGTGCCGCGACCATGGCACTGCGGGCAACTCTGCTGAATCGAGAAAAAGCCTTGCGACATCCGGACCTGACCGGCACCACCGCAGGTGTTGCAGGTGACCGGCGACGAGCCTTTCTTGGCGCCGGAACCGGAGCAAGTATCGCAGCGCTGCCAGCTCGGCACCCGCAGCTCGACCTTGGTGCCGCGCACCGCTTCTTCAAGGCTCAGTTCGAGGTTGTAACGCAGATCGGCACCGCGCGCCGCGCGGCCGCCACCGCCGCCACGACCGCCACCGAAAATGTCGCCGAAGACATCACCGAAAATATCCTGGAACGACGCACCACCGAACGGATCGCCGCCGCCACGGCCGCCGGCCATGTTCGGATCGACACCCGCGTGACCGAAGCGATCATAGGCCGCGCGCTTGTCGTCATCGGACAGCACTTCATAGGCTTCTTTCGCCTCTTTGAATTTCTCTTCGGCGTCCTTGGCATCCGGGTTGCGGTCCGGATGGTATTTCATGGCGAGCTTGCGATACGCGGTTTTGATTTCCGCCGCATCGGCATTTTTCGCCACGCCGAGCACGTCGTAGTAATCGCGTTTGGCCATTTTGAGAGCAATACCCTAATAAGACGTAAGGCGGAGTCGGGCCGCAAGCCCAATCCGCCATCGTTTTCAGTTGCGCCACGCATCTCGAACTGTCGAGATGCCGCTTGCCATGCAAGCGGCGCCCCCACCCCAGCCCGCCCCTTTGCAGGGGAGGGCGCTTGGCGGATTACTTCTTGTCTTTGACTTCTTCAAACTCGGCGTCGACGAAATCACCGTCCTGCTTCGGCGATTCACCACCGGCTTGCGCTTGCTCGGCACCGGCGGCACCGCCGGCGTTCTGATACATGCGCTCACCAATTTTGCTCGACGCTTTCGCCAGCGCTTCGGTCTTGGCTTCGATCGCGGCCTTGTCATCGCCTTTCAGCACAGCTTCCAGGTCCTTGATCGCCGCCTCGATGGCGTCTTTCTCGCCTGCTTCAACCTTGATCGATTCATCGCTCAGCGCCTTGCGGGTGGCGTGAATCATCGCATCGGCGCGGTTGCGGGCTTCGACCAGTTCCTGGAACTTGCGGTCTTCGTCCGCATGCGCTTCGGCGTCACGCACCATCCGCTGGATCTCTTCCTCGGTCAGACCCGAGTTGGCCTTGATCTCGATGCGCTGCTGCTTGCCCGTGGCCTTGTCAACCGCCGACACGTGCATGATGCCGTTGGCGTCGATGTCGAAGGTCACTTCAATTTGCGGCGTGCCGCGCGGTGCCGGCGGAATACCGGCGAGATCGAACTTGCCAAGCGACTTGTTCTGACCGGCCATCTTGCGCTCACCCTGCAGCACATGCACGGTGACGGCGCTCTGGTTGTCGTCCGCGGTCGAGAACACCTGCGATTTCTTGGTCGGGATCGTGGTGTTCTTTTCGATCATCACGGTCATCACGCCGCCCATGGTTTCGATACCGAGCGACAGCGGGGTGACGTCGAGCAGCAGCACGTCGCGGACATCGCCCGACAACACAGCGCCCTGAATCGCCGCACCAACGGCAACCGCTTCGTCCGGGTTGACGTCTTTGCGCGGCTCTTTACCAAAGAATTCCGCAACGATCTGCTGCACTTTCGGCATCCGGGTCTGGCCACCGACCAGAATCACTTCGTCGATATCCTTCACGGTCAGGCCAGCGTCCTTGATCGCGGTCTTGACCGGATCAATCGTGCGCTGCACCAGCTCATCGACCAGCGATTCCAGCTTGGCGCGGGTCAGCTTCAGCACCAGGTGCTTCGGACCGCTGGCGTCAGCGGTGATGTACGGCAGGTTGACGTCGGTCTGGGTCGACGACGACAGCTCGATCTTGGCTTTCTCGGCCGCTTCTTTCAGCCGCTGCATCGCCAGCGCGTCGCCGTGCAGATCCATGCCCGATTCTTTCTTGAACTCTTCGCAGAGGTACTCGATCACGCGCAGGTCGAAGTCTTCACCACCGAGGAAGGTGTCGCCGTTGGTCGACAACACTTCAAAGGTTTTCTCGCCATCGACTTCGCCGATTTCGATGATCGAAATATCGAAGGTACCGCCACCCAAGTCGTACACGGCGATTTTCTTGTCGCCACGGCCGCCTTTGTCGAGGCCGTATGCGAGCGCCGCAGCGGTCGGTTCGTTGATGATGCGCTTGACGTCGAGACCGGCAATACGGCCAGCGTCTTTGGTCGCTTGACGCTGCGAGTCGTTGAAATAGGCCGGCACCGTGATCACGGCTTCGGTGACTTCTTCACCGAGGTAATCTTCGGCGGTCTTTTTCATTTTCTTCAGCACTTCGGCGCTGATTTGCGGCGGCGCCATCGGCTTGCCGTCGACTTCGACCCAGGCATCACCGTTTTTGGCGGCGACAATTTTGTACGGCACCATCTTGATGTCTTTCTGCACGACATCGTCACTGAAGCTGCGGCCGATCAGACGCTTGACTGCGTACAGGGTGTTCTTCGGATTGGTCACGGCCTGACGCTTGGCGCTCTGGCCAACGAGGATCTCGCCATCCTTGCTGAACGCAATGATCGACGGGGTGGTGCGAGCGCCTTCGCTGTTCTCGATGACGCGGGTGTTCTGGCCTTCCAGGATCGCCACGCAGCTATTGGTGGTGCCCAGATCGATGCCGATAATCTTGCCCATGGTGTACTCCTGATGCCTCAATTCAATTCGGTTGCGGGGTAGCGCCGCGGCTTGTGCCGGACGACGCGTGCTTCATTCATGGCAGAGAAAGTGGGGTTATCTCGTCACGCTTCAAGTGCCGCTCAGGCACTGGTATCAATTTTTGTCGCCGGACCGCGCGACACGATGACCCGCGCCGGCCGCAGCAGCCGGCCATGCAGTGTGTAGCCCTTCTGCAGCACCATCATCACGGTGTCGGCCGGCACATTCGGGTTTTCCTGCGCGACCATCGCCTCGTGCAGATTGGCATCAAACGGCTTGTTCAGCGCGTCGATGGCCTGCACGCCGAACTTCTCCAGCGTCGCCAGCAGCTTGCGGCCGGTCAGTTCCAGCCCTTCGTGCATGCGCTTGCCTTCGTCGGTTTCGACTTTCAGGGCCAGACCCTGATCGAGGCCATCAAGCACATCCAGCAACTCACCGCAGAGCTTCTCGACCGCAAACTTGGCCGACTGCTCGGCATTGCGCTCGGCCCGGCGAACCAGGTTGTCGGCATCGGCCTTGGTGCGCAGCACCAGCTCCCAATTCTGCTTGGCCTTCTCTTCGGCCGAGGCCAGATCGGCCCGAAGCTTGTCGACATCAATCTGGAAGTCGGCCTGGCTGGCGGCAGCGCTTTCCTGGCCCGACGCATCAGGCTGGAGGTTTTCAGTGCTCATGGAAATCCCTCAAAAACGGAACGTCAGTACCCACTGGTCATGGCCAATAGGCAATTCTGGGGCGGGATATGGGGCTATTGGTGGGGGATTCAAGGGGACAAATTGTTTGATCTGCTGGCGTTTTCGGTCCCCCGCCTTGGCAAGGCAGGGCTAAGGGCGGGTTGGGCTCAGCGCTTACTAAGGTCTGCTACTTGGAACCGCATCTGCAAAACGCTGGCTTGAAAACAAAGTACAGCGCTTGGCTTGGATAGCGAACCACAACACGTGCTGAGCTGAACGCCCCCCAGCCCCGCCCGGCCACGCCACAGAGGGCGTGGCGCTCACGAGCAAATCAGTCCATCAGGACTGATTTGAATTCCGCGTTCGCCCTTGATAAGGAGGGGAGTCATTGGTTCAACTCGCGAGACAATCTTGTAACTGTTGGAGATGTGTTGGGCTTCGCAAGCTCGGCCCAACCTACGTTACTACCCCTCATTGAGCTCGTTCGAAAAGGCAAATCGGCTCGAACTCTGCCTTTCCAGTCGGCTTCATCGTTGCCCAATACTGTTTCGTTTCTTCTGACATGCTCCGAAGCTGCACGAAAGTTTCACCGTTGTAACGCAACGGCCGCATTTCAGTATATCGACCTCGAAAAAACACTTTTCTGCCAAGAACAAATTCGATTCCAGCCTCGTCAGCCTTTTGCGAAACGGTAGGGCACTCAGTAACCGAAGGATGTGATTTATCGTATTGGCAAGGAAAAATATTAAATCCTTTCAGCGAGCCGGCGGCAGTCGACAAATCAGCCAACTCCACATCAGGCAGTACATACAAGATGGTTCCAGTGATGTAGCTTCCAGCATCATCGTACTGGAAGACTTGGTCAATTGTTCCGTCGTTATTGAAATCGACAGTCATGGGCTCACGCACGACCCGCTGAGTGACTGGAAGCTTTATAGCCTCAAAGCCTTGGGTTACATGAATTGATTCAAATCCAGGATACTCAAATTTTTTGTATGCATATCGACTATTAATTTCCGCCTCAAATCCACGGCAAATCGCAGATTCACCTGCAATAGTCCTAACAACGATATCAGCAGACGCGTATGGTCCAAGAAAAAAACATGAAACTACAAGCAAAGAACTGCCTAATTGAACTCTCAACTATTCTCTCCTTTACCCCTCATCATTCGTCAACGCCGAAGACAACAACCTCGCCGTAATATCCACCACCGGTATCACCCGGTCATAAGCCATTCGGGTCGGCCCGATCACCGCCAGCACACCAACCCGCTCGCCGTTCACTTCATACGGCGCGGCAATGAGGCTCGCGTTTTTCATGCCGGGCTGGCCGGCTTCTTCGCCGATGAAAATCTGCACGCCGTCGGCGGCGAGGCATTTATCGAGCATGCTGAGGATTTGCTGCTTGCGGGTGAAGGCTTCGAACAGTTCGCGCAGCGATGACAGCCCGGCCGGATCGGTCAGCTGCAGCAAGTTCAATTCGCCGGCAACGTGAAAATCGTCCTGCGGTTCGGCGGTGTCGAGCGCGGCTTCGGCGACGCGCAGCAGGCCGCTCATCATCCGGTCCATCGCGGCGCGGTCGGCGCGCAATTGGCTGACCAGCTCGGTGCGGGCGGCACGCAGATCGCGGCCGGCGAAATGCTGGTTGACGTAGTTGGCGGCCTGTTGCAATTCGTCGCGGCTGTAATCGCGGTCGGTGTGCAGGATGCGGTTCTGCACTTCCCGATCCGACAGCACCAGCACGGCCAGCACCCGGCGACCACCGATGGGCAGAAACTCCAGATGCTTCAGCGTTTGCACCTGCCGTTTCGGCACCCGGACCAGACCCGCCATGTGAGTCACTTCCGACAGCAGGTTGCTGGCCTGCGTCAGCAGCGAGCCGGTATCGAGTTCCGGTTTCAGTTGGGCGCGGATCTGCGCGACTTCCTGCTCGGAGAGCGACTGCACGGTCAGCAGCTGGTCGACAAACAGCCGGTAACCGAGCGCGGTCGGAATGCGGCCAGCGGAGGTGTGCGGGGTCTGGACGAAGCCGAGATCTTCCAGCTCCATCATGACGTTGCGGATGGTCGCCGAGCTGACGCCAAGGTTGCTGACTTCAGCCAGTGTTTTCGAGGCGACCGGCTGGCCGTCGCGCAGGTATTGCTCGACCAGCGCTTTCATCAGGACTTGGGCACGCTCACTGAATTGCCGGGTCATGGCAGACGACTACAGGTGGCGGAACATGGCCGGAGTATAAAGCCGAACGCCGCGGCCACCATACCCCGATGCAAGGGAGCAGGTGACCGCGGCGTCGGCGGCATGCGCGTTGCGCGAGGCGTTACAGGTGCAAATGCCGTTTAGCGCGGCCGCTCGATCTTGAACCAGGCGGCGTACATGGCCGGCAACACCAGCAACGTCAGCGCGGTGGCGACCAGCAGGCCGCCCATGATGGCCACCGCCATCGGCCCCCAGAACACCGAACGCGCGAGCGGAATCATCGCCAGAATGGCGGCGAGCGCAGTCAGCATGATCGGCCGGAACCGGCGCACGGCCGAGCCGACAATCGCCTCCCACGGCGCAATGCCGCTGCCGATGTCCTGCTCGATCTGATCGACCAGGATCACCGAGTTGCGCATGATCATCCCGGCCAGCGCAATCACCCCGAGCATCGCGACGAAGCCGAACGGTTGGTTGAAGATCAGCAGGAACGTCGTGACGCCGATGAGCCCCAGTGGCGCGGTCAGCAGGGTCAGCGTGGTGCGCGCGAAGCTCTGCAGTTGCAGCATCAGCAGCGTCACGATCACTGCGATCATCAGCGGCACCTGGGCATTGATCGACGCCT
>DASUEK010000194.1:0-2606 GCA_036275115.1 Permianibacter sp.
CGACAGCACATGCTCCAGTTTGCTTTTCACGTTGACATCTTCCAGAAACATCGTCAGCTGGCCGCGACTGATCTGTTCGATGTCGAGCAAATCGTTAATCAGATCAGCCAGCCGTTTGCTGTTGCGATGGGCGATGAGCAGGAGATCGCGGACCGGGCCGGGCAAGCTGGCAAACTGTTCGGACACCAGCAAATCCAGTGACCCAGCGATGGAAGTCAGCGGCGTCCGCAATTCATGGCTGACGGTCGCGACAAACTCGCGCTTGAGCCGATCGACCCGGCGCCGGGCGGTCACATCGCGGCAGACGGCGATGAACGTTTCCGGCTCTGCCTGTGGCAACACGGACAGCGCCATTTCGATCGGTACACTGGTTTGGTTCTTGCGCCGACCTTCCAGCTCGCGCAGTGGCGTGGTCGTTGCGTGCCCGGCCGACTGGCTGGCATCGCGGAGCAGCGCCTGCAACTGCTCTTGTGGCACGGCCGGTAGCAGCTGTTGCAAGGTACTGCCCGCCATGCTCTCGTCTTCGTAGCCAAACAGCCGCGCGGCCGCTGGGTTGGCCTGCAGCACGGCGCCATCACTCGCCACCATCAGAATGGCGTCGGCAACGTTATCGATGATTGCGCGTGAACGCTGGGCGCTCGCCGCCAGTGCAGCTTCACTGTTCCGGTAATTGACCGTCATCGCTTCAGCAATTTGATTGGCGCGCTCTTCCCGATTGGCGAGCGTGCGAAGCAACAACCAGATGAGCGCACTGATGATGCTGCCGAGCCCGAGCAGCGCAGCGACCACGGTCGGGTTCTGCGCAGTTTGCTGCGCAGGCAGCCAGCTCACCAGCGTCCAGTCGTGACCGAACAGCGGCAGCACCTGACGCTGGACATGACGCAGGGTTTTCCAATCGACGACGTGATCGGCATCGCTGCGAAACAGCACCGCGGTCGGGTCGTCGACATTGACACCGTCAATCAAGGCGAATTCGCCCTGATTGGACTGGCCCCAGTCGCGCAGCATGCTTTGCATCAGGTCGTAGGCACGGAACGGGCTATAGACCCAACCAAGCGTGGCGCGCTCGCGAGCCTCCGGGCTCGACAGATCGGCGTCGTGCGCATACACCGGCACATACATCAGAAAACCGGGCTGCACAGTGCCGTGGGTTTCTTGCAGCAGCGTCACCGCACCGGTCAGGCTCGCTTCGCCGGTGCGCATCGCGCGGCGCATGGCTTGGCCACGCACCGATTCCGACAGCATGTCGTAACCAAACGCCGCCAGATTGCGGCCGGTAAAGGGTTCGAGATAGATGATGGCAGAGTAGTCGTTGCGCTCACCGGCCGGCTTGACCTGATAATCGGGAAAACCGTCGGCGCGAACGCGCGCAACATGCTGAGCCACATCGGCCGCGGCAATCCGTTCACTAAAACCGACGCCCTGAATGCCGGGGTAGCGTTCGGCCAGTTTCAGCTGGTTGACGTACTGCTGCCATTCGTTGCGGGTGACGCCGTCGCTGGCATCGAACAAGCCGACGCCACCGCGCAGGATCTGTTCGTGGCCGAGCATGCGTTGGGAGATCAGGGTACGCAGATCGCGGCTGTAGCCTTCCAGCCGGGCCGCATCGGCGCGTTGACTGACTTGATACAGACTCCAGCTGGCGGCCAGCACCAAGCCAAAGCAGGCAGCGGCGATCACGCCGGCCATGGAGCGACGATATATCCAGCGTTGTAATGGCCGGGTCGAGGTCATGATTGTCATTCGCTCTCTTTCGGCCGTGGAAACCGCAGCCAGAATGTGCTGCCGCGGCCCAGCGTCGAGTGAAAGCCGATGCGGCCGGCCATTGCTTCCGTCAAGCCTTTGCTGATCGCCAGCCCCAATCCGGTGCCACTGTGCTTGCGGCTCGCCGATGCATCCGCCTGCCAGAACTTCTGAAAAATGAACGCCTGCTTGTCGGCCGCAATACCAATACCCTGATCGATGACTTCGATGCAGACGTCGTCGCCATCGAGCGAGGCGCGCACGTGCACCAGACTGCCTTGGGTCGAGAACTTGATGGCATTGGATAGCAAGTTAACCATGATCTGAACAAACCGATCCGGCGCCAACTTCAATTCGGTATCGTCCGGGATGTGATTTTGCAGTTCGAGCGTGACCGCTTGACTCTGGGCAAAACCATGCAGTTCGTCGAGGGTTTGCTGTAACAGCGGCAACACCGCAACCCGGCGCAACGCCAGCTCGAATCTGCCGACTTCGAGTTTTTCAAAATCCAGCAAATCGTTCACCAGCAGCAGCAAGCGTTTGCTGTTGTCTGTGGCAATTTTCAGCAGTTGCTGATGCTGACTGGGATCGTTGCTGACTTGACCGCTGCCGAGCAGCGCGAGTGCGCCGCGAATGGAGGTGAGCGGCGTACGCAATTCATGGCTGACCATGGCGACAAATTCGCGTTTTATCCGCTCATGGGCGATGCGATCGGTCATGTCATGCAGCAGGCAGCAATAGCGACGCTGGCCGGTGCGCTGCAGGCTGGTCAGGGCGACCTCGACATCGCGCGGCGGCGCCTCTTGTGGCGTGAGCCGGGTTTCCCGCCAGATGCCATGGTGGTTGTGCTGTTCAGCGTCCTT
>DASUEK010000195.1:0-6534 GCA_036275115.1 Permianibacter sp.
CGGTCTGGAGCGCATGGTCGAGAAACAGGAAAACGTTTTCTACTACATCACGCTGATGAACGAAAACTACGCCCAGCCGGCGCTGCCGAAAGGCGCCGAAGAGGGCATCCTGAAAGGCATGTACCTGCTGCGCGAAGGCGAAGTCAGCAGCAAGGCAAAAGGCAAGAAAGCGCCGAAAGTGCAGCTGTTCGGTTCCGGCACGATTCTGAACGAAGTGCTGGCTGCTGCCGAATTGCTGCGCGATAACCACGGTGTTGCCGCCGACATCTGGAGCGTCACCAGCTACACCGAACTGCGCCGCGACGGTCTCGATGCCGACCGCTTCAACCTGCTGCATCCGGATGAAAAGCCGAAGCTGTCCTACGTGGCTCAGCAACTGAAAGATCGCGAAGGTCCGGTCGTTGCTGCCAGCGATTACCAGAAAGCGCTCGCTGATCTGATCCGGCCGTGGGTGCCGGGTGATTACCGCGTGCTCGGTACCGACGGTTTCGGTCGCTCGGATTCGCGTGCTGCGCTACGCCGCTTCTTTGAAGTCGATCGGCATTACATCGTGGTCGCTGCGCTGAAAGCGCTGGCCGATCGCGGCGATGTGCCGGCGAAAGCGGTCAAGGATGCCATCACCCTATATGGCATTGATCCGAATAAACCGAATCCGGTCACGGTGTAAGGAGCGCACGACATGGCAATCCGTGAAATCACCGTACCGGACATTGGCGATGCCAAGGGCGTCGATGTTATCGAGGTGCTGGTCAAGGCCGGCGATGTCATCAACAAGGATGATCCGCTGATCACCATCGAAACCGACAAGGCAACGATGGAAGTGCCGTCGTCTGCCGCCGGTACCGTCAAGGAAATGAAGCTGAAAGTCGGCGACAAGGTGTCGCAAGGCACGCTGATCCTGTTGCTGGAAGAAAGCGGTGCAGCTGCACCGGCACCCGTGGCGGCATCCGCTGCGGCGGCGCCAGCACCAGCACCGACACCAGCACCAGCACCGACACCTGCTCCGGTTGCCGCAGCGCCGGTTGCGAGCGGCCCGGCCAAGAGCGAGACCGTGGCGGTGCCTGACATTGGTGACGCGAAAAATGTCGATGTAATCGAAATTGCGGTCAAGGTCGGCGATACGGTTAAGAAAGACGACACGCTGATCGTCGTCGAAGGCGAAAAAGCCACGATGGATGTCCCCTCGCCGGTCAGCGGCGTGGTTGAATCGATTGCGCTGAAAGTCGGCGACAAGGTGTCGCAAGGCAGCGTGATTGGCGTGATCAAAGTGGCGGGCGGCGCGTCCGCGCCATTGGCTGCGGTCTCTTCTGCGAGCACCAGCGTCTCGGCGACAGCGACTGCGCCGAGTGTGGTGACTGCTGCAATGCCCACCGCTGGTGCCGATCGTGGCGCGCCGGTGCCGGACTATCCGTACGAACGCAAAGCAGCAGGCGAGAAAATCGTCCACGCCTCGCCGGCTATTCGTCGCTTTGCCCGCGAGCTTGGCGTCGATCTGGCGAAAGTGAATGCGAGCGGCCCGAAAGGCCGGGTGATGAAGGAAGACGTCCAGTCCTTCGTCAAATTCGAACTGAATCGGCCGAAGCCGGTGGCAAGTAGCGGCGCTGGCATGCCGGAGCTGCCGTCAATCGATTTCAGCAAGTGGGGCGAAGTCGAAACCAGACAACTCACGCGTATCCAGAAAGTCTCCAGCGTCAACCTGCACCGCAACTGGCTGACCATTCCGCACGTGACCCAGCACGACGATGCCGACGTCACCGAGATGGAAGCGTTCCGGCAGTCGCTGAAAGACGAAGCCGAGAAGCGCGGCATCAAGCTGACCCCGCTGGTGTTCGTGATGAAAGCCGTGGTCAACACGCTGCAGGCCTTCCCGAGCTTCAATGCCTCGCTGGCGCCGGATGGCGAAACGCTGGTGCTGAAGAAGTATTGGCACATTGGCGTGGCGGTCGATACGCCGGATGGGCTGGTGGTGCCGGTGGTGCGCGACGTCGACAAGAAGTCGATCTTCCAGTTGTCGGAGGAACTCGCCGAAATCAGCAAGAAAGCCCGCGACAAGAAACTCGGTGCCGACGCGATGCAAGGCTCGACCTTCACCATCTCGTCGCTCGGCGGTATCGGCGGTACCTATTTCACGCCGATCGTTGCCTGGCCGAACGTCGCGATTCTCGGTCTGTCGAAGAGCAGCATGAAGTCGGTCTGGGATGGCAAGCAGTTCGTGCCGCGGCTGATGCTGCCGATGTCGCTGTCGTATGACCACCGCGTCATCGACGGTGCGGTCGGCGCGCGCTTCATCACCCATCTGGCGAAGAACCTGACCGACATCCGTCGCCTGTTGCTGTAAACCGGATGTGAAGGTCCACGAAGAGAAGCCCGAGGCACAACATGCCTCGGGCTTTTTTGTTGGTGCCGTCAACCGCGTCGCGGGATATTCGTTAATGCCCGAGAGCGGCGCGTCGAGAAGGTGACGGATGTGAGGGAGTGGAAAGCGATTCAATACGGCTTGCTGGGGTGGCTGCTGATGACCAGCGTTGCGATGTCGACTCAGGCGCGCGCCAGCGCGCTGGACGAAGACGATGTGGCCCCGGTCGCTGCCTTTGCGTTGCCGCCGGGCGTCACCGTGCAGCGCGAGATTGCCTATGGGGCAGATCCCCGGCAGCGCCTGGATCGGTATCAGCCGGCCGCGGCGCGGGCGGCGCCACTGATGGTGCTGGTGCACGGTGGTGGCTGGGCGCGTGGCGACAAAGCATCGCGCGCGGTTGTGGCGAACAAGGTGCGACGCTGGACCGCCAAAGGTTTTGTCGTCGTGTCGGTCAATTATCGCTTGCTGCCGGAGGCGTCGCCGTTGACGCAGGCAGACGATGTCGCGACCGCCGTAGCGTTTGTCCAGCGGCATGCCGAGCAGTGGGGCGCCGATCCGACGGCGGTGGTATTGGTTGGTCACTCGGCCGGCGCGCATCTGGTGGCGCTGCTCAGTGCATCCGCCACCATCGCCACGCGTGCCGGCGTTGCACCATGGCTGGCGACCGTCGCGCTCGACAGTGCGGCATTTGATGTCGAAGCCATCATGGACAAACGCCATTTCCGTTTGTACGACAAGGCATTCGGCTCGGAGCGGGCATTGTGGCGAGCGGCGTCGCCTTTTCATGTGCTGACGCCCATTGCGCCACCGCTGCTGGCCGTTTGTTCGACCCGTCGTGATGTGGCCTGCGAACAAGCGGAAGCCTTCGCTGGCAAGGCCCGTTCGTTGGGCGTCAACGTGACCGTGCTGCCGCAGGATTTGAGTCATCGCGACATCAACGAGCAACTGGGCTTGTCATCTGCTTACACCCATGCGGTCGAAGCCTTCCTGCGTGACGTGGACGCGCGTCTGGCAGTGCATCTCGCCGAGTGAAATTGGGGCGAGCGATATCGTTGTCCGTGATCGTGTTACCAGTCGCCGTGTTATCCGTGACAGCGTCGCCGGTGATGTCGTCGCGGGTGATGCGGTGACACGTGCTACGGCTATTTGCGCAACAGCGCCGCCGCCATCGAACCGGCCACGACCATCAAGGCGCCGAGATAGCTCAGCCCGTTAAGCGGCTCTAGCACCACGCTGCCGGGATACAGTTGGTTCAACGCGGCGCCGGCGGCGATAGTGATCAGCGGCGTCAACGCCAGCGTGGCGCTGACCCGCGAGGCTTCCCAGTGTGCCAGGGCTTCGGCGAAAGCGCCGTAGGCAAGCAGCGTGTTGGCGCAGGCGAACAGCAGCAAGGCCCAGCCGAATGCATCGAGATTCGGCAAGGCCGAAAAATGGCTGAACGGCAACAGCAGCACGCTGGCGACCAGATAAATCAGATACATGATCACCGGTGACGGCCAAGTCTTCAGCAAGGCTTTCTGTGCCAGTGCGTAGCCGGCCCAGGTGATCGACGCCACCACCATCCACAGCAGACCGACCACGAACGCCGGGTGCTCGCTGAGTGCCAGCAGTCGCTGATTGAAGAACAGCACCAGACCCGCAACAAACACGGCAAAGCCGAGCCATTGTGCTTTGCCGAACGACTCGCCGAACAACAGCACGCTGCCGAGCAACAACAGCAGCGGCGCCATCTGGATCAGGGTTTGCGCGCCGGCCGGGCTGATGTGATCCACCGAAATGAGATAACAGACGTAATTGCCCACAATGCCGAGCACCGCGATGGCAAACAGCAGCCAGACCTTGCGTTCGCGCAGTGCCCGCCAGCGCAGCGGCTGACCGCGCCAGCGCAGCCACAGGCCCATCACGATGGCTGCGGTCAGAAAGCGAAACGCCGTGATGCTGACCGCATCGAGCTGGCCGAGCAGGGTTTTCAGGGCCAGCGGCAGCACACCCCACAACAGGGCGGTGCACAGCGACAGCATGAGGCCGAGTTGCCAGCGGCCAGAGGTGGTATGCATCGGGGAAGGTCGGCGAGCGATTGAGGCGTCATTATCGGCCAAGCGAGTCAGGCTCGCCATGCACGATTACCGTGGCCGCAGAAACCGACTGTTTCCGGCCGGTTCGATTCCGGTTGTATCCGTTCGGCATGCTGGCGAGAATACCGGCTTTCCTGTCGGTAACAAGAAGGGCGACCGATGTTGCGTTGGACTGCAGGTCTGGTTCTGGCGGCCGTAACAGGCTACGGGGTGAATGTGAACGCGGAACAATTGACGCTCGAGCGGTTGTATCAAGATCCGTCGCTGTCGGGTCCGGTTCTGAAAGCGCCGGCGTTTTCACCGGATGGTCAGCGCATCAGCTTTCTGCGCGCCAGCGAAGGCGAGCGTCAGGATCTCTGGCAATACCTGACCGCGAGCGGCGAGATCCGCTTGCTGGTCGATGCCAGCGTGCTGACCGGTGGCGAAGAAAACCTGTCGGCCGAAGAGCAGGCCCGGCGCGAGCGTCAGCGTGTGACCGGTTCCGGCATCGTCGATTATCAATGGTCACCGGATGGTCAGTCCCTGCTGTTTCCGCTCGCCGGTCAGTTGTATCTGCACACGCCCGACGCCGGCAGCAACGCGACCCGGGTGCTCGGCAGCGGCGGTGACATCACCGATGTCCGGTTTTCGTCGCTGGGCCGCTACGTGTCGTTCGTGCGCGATCAGAATCTGTTTGTCATCGATGTGCAAAGCGGTCGCGAGCGGCAGCTGACGCTGGAAGGCGGTGGCCCGATCAAGTTCGGCATGGCCGAATTCGTCGCGCAGGAAGAAATGGGTCGCAACACCGGTTACTGGTGGTCGCCGAATGATCAGTTCCTGGCGTTCACCCGGGTCGATGAATCGGCCATGGGTGTCGAGCAGCGCTACGAACCGGGCAAGGACGAGCTCACCGTTGTCAGCCAGCGCTATCCGCGTGCCGGCAAGGCCAATGCTCGCGTGCAACTCGGAGTGATGGATTTGCTCGATGGCCATATCAGCTGGATTGATCTCGGCGCCAATCCGGATACTTATCTGGCGCGGGTTGACTGGCTGCCGGATTCGCGCCAGCTGGCAATTCAGCGGCAAAGCCGCGATCAGAAGCGCCTCGATCTGATCGTTCACGATACCTTGAGTCAGCGTAACCAGATCCTGATCAGCGAAACCAGCCCGACCTGGGTCAATCTGCACAGTGATTTGCGCTTCCTGCGCAGTCGGCCGCAGTTTGTCTGGGCTTCGGAGCGCAGCGGCTTCAAGCATCTGTACCTGTATGATCGCAACGGCAAGCTGGTCAAGCCGCTGACCGAAGGCAACTGGCAGATCGAAGAACTGAAAGCGATCGATGAAACCAACAACCGGCTCTGGTTTACCGGTTATGCCGACTCGCCGCTCGAACTGCACCTGTACAGCGTCTCGCTCGAAGGGGGTCCGATCCAGAAAATGACCCAGGGCGAAGGCTGGCACCAGACCGCGGTGTCGGATGACGGTGAATTTTTTCTCGATGAATTTTCTTCACCGAGCCAGCCGCCGAAAGTCAGTGTGCACCGTCGTGATGGCTCGCTCGCGACCGTGCTGCTCGACAATACGCTCAACGAAACGCATCCGTATGCGCCGTATCTGGCGAGCGATGTCCAGCCTACATTCGGCAGCATCAAGGCCGTGGACGGACAGGAGCTGTATTACCGGCTGTATCAGCCAGCGAATCTCGAGGCGGGCAAGAAATATCCCGTGATCATCGATGTCTACGGTGGCCCGCATGGCGCTCGCGTGCAGAAAAACTGGGAAAGCCGCAATGCTTTCTGGCACAAGCTGATGGCGCAGAAAGGCTTCTTTGTGTTCTCGCTCGACAACCGCGGCACCAACCGGCGCGGTGTCCGCTTCGAGGCGCCGATCCATCGTCAGCTTGGTACCGTCGAGGTGCAGGACCAGCAGGCCGGCGTGGCGTTTCTGCGCAGCTTGCCGCAAGTCGATGGCGAGCGCATCGGTGTGTTCGGCTGGAGCTATGGCGGCTACATGAGCCTGATGATGTTGCTGCAGGCGCCGCAGGATTTCCACGTTGGCGTTTCGGTCGCGCCGGTGACCGATTGGGCCTGGTACGACACCCATTACACCGAGCGCTACCTCGGC
>DASUEK010000196.1:0-13040 GCA_036275115.1 Permianibacter sp.
GGTTACCGACCCGCCCGAGCTCAAGCAGCTTGCAGGACGTGGAGCTGATATCCAGTCCTATCAAGGGGATTTTCTTCTTCCCGAAGAGCTGCGCCAACATAGTTTTTCCTTTTCAGGGTGCGCGTTTACGAAAACTATATATGTTTTAACATGAAATAATAGACCTAACTATGCGCTAAATCACCTTTTTTTGGTTTTTCCACCAGTCCGATTCCGGGGAACCGATATACTGTGTCGCCCGTCCGAGTCAGGCACTAGATAGCCGGTTTTTTGTTCATGTCGCGACCTTTCACGCTTTCCATGCCCCGCTGGCTGCGCCGCAGCCTGGCCATCCTCGTCCTGCTGGCAGCCCTGCCGGTACTCGGCGTGTTGGCGATTTACCTGCAGGTGGCGCCGCAGCTGCCGGACGCCGCCGAACTGCGCGACATCCGGCTCAGCACGCCGATGCAGGTCTACAGTCGCGACGGCAAGCTGCTCGCGGTATTCGGCGAGCAGCGCCGCATCCCGGTTCGCTATGAGCAGATACCGCCGATGGTGGTGAATGCCTTTATTGCAGTCGAGGATCAGCGTTTTTTCAAACACCGGGGGGTCGATCTGTGGGGATTGCTGCGGATCGCGGTCAAGAACCTCACCAACGATCGGGCCGAGGGCGCCTCCACCATCACCATGCAGGTGGCCCGCAATTATTTCCTGAGTCGCGACCGGACGTTGTCGCGCAAGTTCACAGAAATCTTCTTGGCCATGCGAATCGAAGCCGAATTCGACAAGCAGGCCATCATGGAGATGTACCTGAACAAGATTCACTTCAGCCATAAAGCCTACGGTATCGCCGCGGCGGCCCAGGTGTATTACGGCAAGACCCTGGACCAGCTCGAACTGCATGAAATCGCCGTGCTCGCCGGCATTCCGAAGGGCGAGTCGATGTACAACCCGATCAGCAACCCGAAAAATGCCAGCGAACGGCGGGCTCATGTGCTGAACCGGATGCAAGCCGAAGGCTATATCAGTGACGAACAACGCCAGCAGGCCCTGGCGGTGCCGGTGGTATCGAGCTACCACGGGCCGCGGGTCGAAATGGAGGCGCCTTACTTGGCCGAGATGGTCCGACTCGCGGTGGTCGAGCGGTTTGGCCAGCAAAAAGCCTACGAAGACGGCCTGAAAGTCTGGACCACGGTGCCGAGCACCATGCAGCTGGCCGCCAATCAGGCGCTGCTGACCGGTCTGCACGCCTACGACCGCCGCCATGGCTACCGTGGCGCCGAGGCGCGTTGGTCGATCGAGCAGCTGCAGGACCGCGACAGCATCTTGAATCAGCTGGCCAAGGTGCCGACGCTAGCCAATCAACCGGCAGCCGCAGTCATCGCCACCCGTGACGATACCGCCACGGCTCTGCTCGCCGACGGCAGTGAAATCCCCCTGCAGTTGGCCGACATGGCCTGGGCG
Source organism: Permianibacter sp. (assembly GCA_036275115.1). Lineage (GTDB taxonomy): Bacteria > Pseudomonadota > Gammaproteobacteria > Enterobacterales > Permianibacteraceae > Permianibacter. The sequence goes on from DASUEK010000196.1 coordinate 1,444, forward strand.
CGACCCTACGTCAATGAAAACCAGATGGGTCCGGCGCCGAAAAAAGTCACCGATATCATCAGCGTTGGTGATCGCATCCGGCTCGAACAACTGCCGGCTGAGGGCGAGCAACCGGCGCGCTGGGCGCTGGGTCAGGTGCCAAATGTCGGGGGTGCCCTGGTGGCGCTGCAGCCGGACAATGGTGCCGTGCTGGCGCTGGTCGGCGGGCTCGATTTCGAGATCAGCCAATTCAACCGGGTGACGCAGGCCCGCCGGCAGCCCGGTTCCAACCTGAAACCATTTGTCTATTCGGCTGCGCTGGAAAAAGGCTTTTCACCGGCCACCGTGATCAACGATTCGCCGATCGTCGATGAAGACAATGGCGACGACGATGCATGGCGACCGGAGAACGACGCCGGCCGCTACTACGGCCCGATCCGCTTGCGGGTAGCGTTGACCCGCTCGACCAACTCCGTGTCGATTCGGCTGTTCCAGGCGCTCGGCCCGGACTTCGTCATCGCGCACTTGAAGAAATTCGGTTTTCCCGATGACCAACTGCCACCCTATCCCGCACTGGCACTCGGCGGGGCGTCCGAAATCACGCCGCTGGAACTGGTGCGCGGTTACGCGGTGCTGGCCAACGGCGGCAAACGGGTCGAACCGTGGTTCATCAGCCACGTTGAGGACAATGCCGGTCAGCGGCTGTTTGAAACTGACGTCCGTGACGGCGAGCGGGTCCTTGATGCCCGCAACGCCTACCTCATCACCGACATCATGAAAGACGTGATCCACCGCGGTACCGCGGTCACAACCTTGATGAACACCGATTCACCACTGCTGAAGCGCACCGATCTCGCCGGCAAGACCGGCACCACAAATGACTCGAAAGAGGCGTGGTTTTCCGGCTACAACCCGGACATCGTTGCCACGGCTTGGGTCGGTTTTGACGATCACCGCAAGAAACTCGGCCGGATCGAATACGGCGGCAAAGCGGCGCTGCCGATTTGGCAACAGTTCATGGAAACCGTGCTTGTCAATGCGCCGATCGCCGCCGACATTCCGCCCCCCGGCGTGGTGACCGCGCGCATCGATGCGGAAACGGGCTTGCTCGCCGCCAGCGGCAGCAAAAACGCCATCATGGAAATGTTCATGGCCGAGCATGCACCGACCGAAACGGCACCGCTGCGCAGCGATGCCCCGGATGTGTTCAATCCGACCGACAACGCCAACACACCGGCCGTTGAGAGCGACGAACCACTGTTCTGATCGCCAACACGAGAACCCAACAAAAAGGGCTGCGAATGCAGCCCTTTTTGTTGGGTCAAATGCAGTTCCGGTGTAGCGGTCGGTTATGGCCACACGCTTGCCATACCCACTCACGACATCGGCGGATAATGCTCCGGATACGGTAACTGGGCGACGCCAGTGCGGACCGCGGCAGCAGCCACCGCCGGCGCAACCCGATCCCGCAGGCGCGGATCGAGCGGCTTCGGAATGATGTAATCCGGACCGAAGGTCAGCGATTTCAGGTCCGGGTAGGCCGTCATCACTTCCGGCACCACCGGCTCTTTCGCGATCGAGGCAATCGCATCGACCGCGGCGATCAGCATTTCCTGATTGATGCGACGGGCACGCACATCGAGCGCACCGCGGAAAATGTACGGGAAGCCCAGCACGTTGTTGACCTGGTTCGGATAATCCGAGCGGCCAGTTGCCATCATCACATCCGGGCGAGCCGCTTTGGCGACATCCGGGCGAATTTCCGGGTCCGGATTCGACAGCGCGAACACCAGCGGATTCGGCGCCATTTTCTTCAGCTGCTCGCCGGTCACCAGATCCGGACCCGAGACGCCGATGAACACGTCAGCACCAGTCAGCGCATCTTCCAGCGTGCGCTTGTCGGTGTTGTTGGCGAACATGAATTTGTAGGCATTCAGATCCTTGCGGCCGGTGTGCACCACACCCTGCCGGTCGACCATGAAAATGTTCTCACGACGCGCGCCCATGCTGACCAGCAAACGCATCGACGCGATACCCGCGGCACCGGCGCCGAGGCAGACAATTTTCACGTCTTCGATTTTCTTGTTGCCGATTTCGAGCGCGTTGCGCAGGCCGGCCGCGAGCACCACGGCGGTGCCGTGTTGGTCGTCGTGGAACACCGGAATGTCGAGCCGCTCGATCAATGCTTCTTCGATTTCAAAGCACTGCGGTGCCTTGATGTCTTCGAGGTTGATGCCGCCAAAGGTCGGCGAAATACGGACCACGGTTTCGATGAACGTCTGCGCGCTTTCGGCGTTGACTTCGATATCGAACACATCGATGTCGGCAAACTTCTTGAACAGCACGGCCTTGCCTTCCATGACCGGCTTGCCGGCGAGCGCGCCGACATCGCCAAGACCGAGCACGGCAGTGCCGTCGGTGATCACGGCAACGAGATTGCCCTTGGCAGTGTAGCGATAGGCGGCGGCCGGATCTTTGGCAATCTCGCGCACCGGCTCGGCGACGCCCGGCGTGTAGGCGAGCGAAAGATCGTTAACGTTTTCGGTCGGTTTGGTGATCGCAATCGCGAGTTTGCCCGGCTTCGGCTCCTCGTGATAACGCAGGGCCGCGCGCCGTTTTTCCTCTTGCATGATTATGTAAACCCTTGAAAGAAAAGGAGGATGAGAAATTTTTTGTGGCGGTAGTGTAGCGGTTTTACGGCGCCGACACAGTAATGGACCAACCAGTTATAAAACGAGCAGGTCAGCGGACCGAAATAACTTCTAGTGCTTGTGGATGACGCAGATCGAGAAAGGCCTTGTCGCCACGCCAATTGACATGGCCGCGCACGGTCACGGTCTCACCGATACCCGGCAACGAAAAATCGCCCTGAAACAACGCCGCGTTGCGGGCAGCAATGCGCACATGCAGGCGCTGATCGAGCAGCACGGTAATGGCATCGCCGCGCTTGCGATAACCGGTGACGGAACCGGTCACCACCCCGTACAGACTCGGCCCCGGTTGCAGCTGTTTGACCGGTCGCGACTGAAACTCCGGCAAGGCCCAGATACCGAGTCGCTGCGCGCGCGCCTGTTGCTCGAACCGGGCATAGCAGCGCCAGAGCGTGTCGTTGGGCGGAAAAATGTAGACGTGGGCCAACCCGCGTTTGAGCAGCGGCTCGGCGACATCGCGACCGTCGTCGCGCAGCAGTTGGGCCAGCGTGCGGCCGTGCACGTCGTATTTTTCCCGGTCGGTGAGCAGCTGCACGCGACTGCCTTTCGGCAGCAGGTATTGCAGCGTTTTGCGCGCTTCCAGCGCCAGCGCGGCCGAGCGTTCCGGATGTTCGTGATCGACTTCGAGCGTGCCGAACGCGAGCAAACGCACCCGCCGGTTGTCGGCCAGCCGGACGGTGTCGCCATCCAGCACCGCGGCGATTTCGGCCGGTTCCGGCCTGCCCGGCAGCCGGCAATCGTCGGCACGCAGCGGCGCCGCCGGGAACGTGCAGGCAAACAAAAAGGCGCTGAAAAGCGCCTTTTTGCCCAGATTCGATCGCATCACTTGGCAGTGCGAGCGGCACCGAAACGCTTGCGGAAACGGTCAACACGGCCGCCGCTGTCAACGATCTTGTGCTTGCCGGTGTAGAACGGGTGGCAGGCCGAGCAGACGTCGAGGTTCAGGTCGCGACCAGCGGTCGAACGGACCTTGATGACGTTACCGCACGAGCAGCTGGCGGTAATTTCGGTGTACTTCGGGTGAATGCCTTCTTGCATGGCGTCTCTCCGCGTGCCGCCGCCCAGCCTGCCCGGATCTGACCCCAGATCCGCGCGCCCTTGAACCTATCGGGCCGGGTACCGCACGCCTTTAAAAAGGGACGCGGATCATACCCGCCGGCCACCGGCCCCGCAACGATCAAAAACTGACCAGCGCCGAGCCGGTGCTGATCACCGGGTAGCGCCGGCGCTACCGGCGCGGGGCAGAAACACCTCGGCCAGCATGCAACGGGCACTGCCGCCACCAACCCGCTCAATGGTCGGGATGGCGACCGGCAGCAGCCGGCCGTGCCGGGCAAGCTGCGTGCGTTGGTCGGCCTGAAGCTGGTCGTGGGCAGTCTGGGACAACACGATGAGCGGGCTGCCGGCTGCTGTCCGGAGCTGGAGCAGGTTGGCGCAGAAGCCTTGCTCGGTCTGGGCGAGTGTCAACTCGATGAGTTCGCGGCCGCCAGCGGTCAGCGCCTGCCGGAGCCGTTCCCGCTCGACCGGATCCGGCACCGCCGCCAAGCACGCCACGGCAAACCGCTCACCGACACTCAGCATGACATTGGTGTGATAGAACGGCCGGCCGCCGCTGGCGCGGGTATCAAACAGCACCGGCGCATAACCGAGCGCCGCCGCATGATCGTGCACCAACGCGCTGTCGCAGCGCTCGGAGCGGGCGGCGAACAGCTGCCGGCCGGTGTGATCGAACACCAGCGCACCCGTGCCTTCAAGCGCCTGCCCCGGCGCGGCGGCAACCGTGCGCGGTACCGACACGACGTGACCGGCTTGGGCCAGCAGGTCGATCAGCGCCGCCGGCCGGACTTCGGCCTGCCGATTGGGTGTGCGCATCGGGTACAGCCAAAGGCTGCCGTCCGGCCAGCTCGAGAACCAGTTGTTCGGAAACACCGCGTCAGGCAGCGGCGGCGTCTCCGGCGCTTTTTCCAAGGTGAGCACGCTGACACCGGCCGCGCGCAGTGCCTGCACCATGGCGCGGAATTCCGCCAGCGCCGCGGCGCGAACCTGTTGCGGTTCGCCGCCGGCGTGCTGAAAGTCGTTGTCGCGGGCGGTTTGCTCGTTGAAAGCGAAATCGTCTGGCGGGACCATGACGACGGTGTCGGTCAGATGCGGGCGCACGATCAATCCTGGGCAAATGCAATGAAGCCATGCGAATGGGGCGCCATGCTAGCCGGATGGCCGCCGGATTGCAGTGCAAGCACGATCACCGTGGTACGATCGTTTCACGTACTAATGTTCTAGACTGAAAGCCTGATCGGCTCGGGATTGTTGCTCCTGCCATGACGCCTGTGCGCTGTTTGACGTTGCCGTTGTTGCTGTTCGCTGCCGATATCTCGGCGGCGGTGCCGGCACGCGCGCAGGAATTGTTCGAGCTGGATCTGGACAGCCTGCGCAACGTCAAAGTCGTCACTGCCGGCCGCCGGGCCCAGGCCATCGACGAAGCGCCCGGTGCGGTCACCGTGTTCACCCGCGAAGAAATGGATGCGCTCGGCGTGCGCACGCTCGACGAGTTGCTCAACTTTGTCCCTGGCATGCGCACCTACACTTTCGTCGGCCCGGATACCTCCGGCAAAACGGTGATCGAATCGCGCGGCGTTTACGAACCGTACGGCCACATGATGTTGCTGCTGCTCGATGGTCAGCGCTTGTCGGCGGCCTACAACGGCAATTTCACCGGCGCCAATCGCTGGCTGTCACTGACCCCGATTGAACGGGTCGAAATCATCCGCGGACCGGGTTCGGCGTTGTACGGCGGCAATGCCATGACGGCGGTGATCAACCTGATCTCGAGTCGCGAACACGCGCGCCAGCTGGCGCTGCTGGAAACTGGCGATTTCGGCCACCAGCGCGCCGCCGTGCAAACCGGTGGTGGCACACCAGCGGAGTGGCATTGGCGCGCCTGGCTGGAATGGCAACGCGATCACGGCGACGACTATCGTGACGCGTTCGATCCCTTGCAGCGCGATCAGCAAACCCAGGATCCGCGTCGCGGCAAGGATGCCTTGCTATCGTTCGGCCATCGCGACGTGGAATTGCAACTGCGCCATCACTGGCGCCGGAGCGAAGATTTTTATCTGCTCGGGCGGTTGGCCGATGATCTGAACTTCAGTGAAACCGAGCAGAACAACGCCCGACTGTCATGGCGGCTTGGTGCAGCCGAGGATCACCAGCTGACGCTGGCACTGGCCTGGCTGGAAGCGCGCTGGCAAGGACTGACCCGATTGGCACCGAACGGCGTTCCGCCGTATCTGAATGGCGACTTCATCGGCGGGCCGGCACTCAAACATCGTGAGTGGCAAGGTTCAGCGGATGCACTCTGGCAACTCGATGACAATGACGTCATCAACTACGGCCTGGCTTGGGAGCTGGCGACCATTCCGCGTTCGGCCGCGTACGGCAATTACGACACGGTGACCGGTGCCTGGCTCGGCAGCGTGCAACTGCAGGATGACGATGCCCATCGCATTGTCGCCGATGAAGATCGGCAGCTGGCTGGCGGCTATCTGCAATGGGATCACCGATTCAGCTCTCAACTGCGCGCCGTGCTGGGCGCCCGCTTCGATCACTACGACCCGGGCGAGCACGCGTTGACACCGCGGCTGTCACTGCTCTGGCAACGGGACGCGCGCAACAGTCTGGAATTGCAATACGCTGAAGCCTATCGGCCACCGTCGCAAGCCGACCAATTCGTTCGCGAAACGCCGGTGGTGGCAGCCAGCAACGAGCTCGATCCGATCCGCTCACAAACGCTGGAAATCAGCTGGCAATACCGGGATGAGCAATTCGACAGCGAAGTCACGTTGTATGCACTGCGCATCAAGGATCTGATCGGGCGCCTGCCGCTCGCGGATGGCCGCGTCCAGGCCGGCAACAGCGGCGAATTGGCAACCCGCGGCATTGAGTGGCATCTGCGTCAGCAATTGAACGAACAGTGGCTGGTTCGATTCAACTTCGGCCATGCCTTCGCTGCCGATACCGATGAAGCGCCGCCCGATGTGGCGCTGAGTGAAGATTACGCCAGCCGCGATGTGCTGAGTTTCAGCGGCCATTGGCATGGTGAAGCCGTGCGCGTGGATCTGATGGGAAACTGGGCTCGGGCGGTGTCGGCACTGCGTCACGAAGGCGATTATCAACAGCTGCATGTGCAGCTGCGTTACCCGCTGGCCGCCGCCTGGGAAATCTACGCCGGCGTGCGCAACCTGACCGACAGCGACATTCTCGCCGCCGAACCGGGCCGAGGCCTTGGTACTGACAGCAACGGCGACATCGTGCGCGATTTGCCGCAGCGGGGGCGGCAATGGCTGCTCGGACTGCGCTGGAATTTCCGCGACACGCGGTGATACCGACGCTACGCTACGGAGAAGCGAAACCGTGATGAAGCTAGACCATGGTCAAGCTACGCCACGGAGATTACGGCAGATTCGGCAATTCAGCGCGCTTCGGTTTTCTCGGCGCCGCAGCGCTCGCAGCGCAGCAAGGTGACCAGCTTGCCTTGCTTGACATCGAAGCCGGTATTTTTCACCGGCTGCCATTTGTGAAAGCCTTCCCGGCACAGCGGGCTGATGACTTTCTGGCGCGCTTGCTTCGCTTTTTGAAACGACACCACCTTGCTCATCAGGCCACCTTTTGCATCGCGCTACCTGGCGCATCGAGCCAAGTAGCGCATCGGCGCGCTTCAGCGCTCGTCAGCTTGCCGCCATCAGACTGGCGAGGCTGGCTTTGTCCGGCAAGACAAACTGGCGACGGGCGTTGTCGCTGTCCAGCGTTTCCGCCGTGTAGTAGTGCAACAGCAGTGCGCGGGCACCGGTCAGCAAGTCGGCGTTGCCGGCGACAAATTCGCGCCAGTTTTTGCAACGTTGCACCCCTTGCCGGGCCGCGATGACCGCAAGCAGGGCATAGGTCACTGTGGTGTGGAATTTTTCCGGCTTGCCGAGCGCGGTCGCATAGCGGGCGATGGCACCCGCAAAATGACGCTGCGCCAGAATGATCGGTTCGCGCTCAAGAAACAGAAACGCCGCTCGCAGATGACCGAGGTGAGAGAAAAATTCGGCCGGCAAGGTGGCCGCTTCAAACTGGGCCAGAAATTCGGTATCGGAGAGCTGAGCTTGCACCTGGAGGGCTTCGGCAGTCATGGCATGTTGTCGTTATTGTGGTGAAAGAAAAGGGTGTCAGTGGCAATGCCTTCGCCGGTCCGCAGCGTCTCCGTACGCTGCCAGCGTTCAGGCATCGGCCCGGACCGTGCGGCCTTGCGCCCATTCACGCAAGGCGGCGATATGTTCCGCCATGACCACGGACAGTGGCTGCGTCGTGGTTAACGCTTCCAGCAATTCCTGCTGCTGCAGCGGTTGCTGCGCGGCATGGGCACGGTACAAACCGGCGACGACAGCCTGCTCGATTTCGGCACCGGAAAAACCCTCGCTGGCCGCCGCCAGCGCCGGCAGATCGAATGCGGCGACATCGACCGCACGCTTGCGCAAGTGAATGCGGAAAATGTCCTCCCGGATGGCGGCATCCGGCAAATCAACAAAAAAGATTTCGTCGAATCGACCTTTGCGGATCAGCTCGGGCGGCAGCTGCTCGATGGCGTTGGCGGTGGCAACGACAAAAATCGGACTGCGCCGCTCTGCCAACCAGGTCAGCAGGCTACCGAGCACGCGCCGCGAGGTGCCGCCGTCGTTGTCATCGGACGCCAGCCCTTTCTCCATTTCATCGAACCAGAGCACGCAAGGCGCCACCGCTTCGGCGAGCTTCAACGCCTCGCGCAGATTGCGTTCGGTTTCGCCATGGTATTTGTTGTACAGCGCGCCAAAATCGACCCGCAGCAGGGGCAAGCCGAGCAAGCCGGCGCTGGCCTTGGCAGCCAGACTTTTGCCGCCACCCTGAACACCAACCAGCAGCACACCCTTCGGTGCTTCCAGCCCTTGCGGTGGCGTGCCAGAGAAGAAAACCTGCCGCTCAGTGAGCCAGCGCTTGAATACCCGCAAACCGCCAACGTCGGCAAATTTCGCCGTTTCGTATTCGAATGACACCACGCCTTGCATGTCGAGCAGTTCGAATTTGGCGCGGTTGATTTCCGGCAGCTCGTCTTCGCTGATGGCGCCGTCGTCGTAGATGACGTTGCGCGCCAACCGGCGCACATCGTTGTGGGTCAGGCCACTGAGCAGGCGGGTGAGCTTGTCCAGCACCTCGCGGTCAGTCCGCACACGCTGCTGGCTGTGCTGCTCGCTGTAGCGCCGCGCCTCCTCGGCGATCATCGCGCGGATCTCGTCGCTGGATGGCAGCGACAGCTCCAGCTTGGCCGACAGGCGTTTGAGTTCGCCCGGCAGATCGAACTGGTGCGACACGAAGATCAGGGTGCGCGGCAGCTGTTCGTGGGCCAGCGCAATCTCCTTGATCAACCGGATCAGCGCCGGGTCTTCGAGATAGGGGTGAAAATCGAACAGCACGTACAGGCCGGGGTGGCGGCTGCTGCGGATGTGCTCGAGCAGGCGGCGCGGCTCACTGGCGTCCGGCGCGTTCTGGCTGTCGAGTGACAAATCCTGACGGGCCAGACCGCTGACCACGCTCCAGGTGAAGAACGGTTTCGGCTGCTGTTTCAGCGCCTGCCGCAGCAACTCGACCGCGCGCCGCTCTTCCCGCGTTTCCAGCACGACCAGCGGCGTCTGGCAGCGCAACAACAAACTGAGATCATGCAGATCGCGGGCTTCACTCATGTTGCCAAATCGCCGCCAGAAAAAAGGGCCGCCATTGTGCCTGCGGCCCTGCTGGCTTGCCAGTGCCGGGGTCGGCACGCTGGCAATGCGGCGCTTATTTCAGTGCCAGGATGTGCTTGACCATGGTCAGCGCTTCGGCGTCGGTGACCCGACCCTTGTGCGGCGGCATCGGGATCTGGCCCCAGGTGCCGGCACCACCATTGAGGATTTTCTGCACCAGCATCGCTTCGGCTTTTTTGTCGCCGCGATACTTTTCCGCCACTTTCTTGTATGCCGGGCCGACCAGCTGATTGTCGATGGCATGGCAGGCCACACAGGCGTACTTCTTCATCAGATCCTCAGCCGGGTTGGCTTGGGCTGTACCGGCAGCGGCCAGCAACACAGCAGTCAGCAACAGGGATTTCATCATGACTCTCCACGGTTCGAGATAAAAACGGTGAGCGCGACCTCGCATCAGGACCTGTGCTGATACGCAGCGTAGCCGGCATCCGCTCAACTGGCGCCCAGTGTAGCGACAGTCGGCGATGGCTGCCTGCCCACTGCGGCGGCAAATTGACCCAGGTCAAGCCCGCGTCCGGGCCGGGATTGCGTATGATCTCAGGCTTTCATCCGCCGCTTCGGACCCTCACCATGACCTCCGATCGCCAGCTCAGTACGCTGGACCAATTGCTCGCCGGCGCCGATCAGGTGCTGCGCACGCTGTTCGCCAACCCGCCCGCGGCGCGGCCGAACCCGGCCGACGGCGTCGCCGACGCCGAACTCAGCCCGACCGAGCAACAGCATGCCGCCGGTCTCATGCGGGTCAACCATGTCGGCGAGATCTGTGCCCAGGCGCTCTACCTCGGTCAGGCGCTGACGGCCCGCGACCAGAATCTGCGCGCCCACCTGCTGGCCGCCGCCGCCGACGAAGCCAATCATCTGGCCTGGTGTGCCGACCGCTTGACTGAACTGAACAGCCGGCCTTCGTGGCTCAACCCGCTGTGGTTTGGTGGCGCGTTCGCACTCGGCGCCGGCGCCGGCCTCGCCGGTGACGGCTGGAACCTCGGCTTTGTCGTCGAAACCGAGCGTCAGGTCGAGGCCCACCTCGACAGCCACCTGTCCGACCCAAATCAAGCGTTGCCGGCGCAGGACCAGCGCAGCCGCGCCATCGTGACACAGATGAAAGCCGATGAAATCGCCCACGCCGATGCCGCCGAGCAACGCGGTGCCCGGCCGCTGCCGGCTGCGATCCGGGCCGCCATGCGCGCCAGCGCCAAGGTCATGACCACCACCGCCTACCGGTTCTGAGCACCAGCGCCGGCTCCAAGACCCTGTCACCGCCGGCACAGACCAGACAAGCGGACAGTCGAGATAGCGCCGACGCTCGGGTATCATGGCCGGCTTATCTGTCGCCCCGATTGCAGCCTCCGGTGTCCCTACGTCGTCACTCTCTTGGTCTCCCCAGCCACCGTGCCCGATTCGGCCGCTCTCCGCTCGCCTGCGCCGTGGCGGTCTTGTTGCTGGCCGGCGGCGTAAGGGCGGCAGAGACCCGCGACAACCCGCTCGGCCATTGTCCGGTGGCCAAGCCATTGCCGACACCGACTGCCGATGCACCCACGCTTGCCGACGCACCGTTGCGGGCCAGCGCTGACCACACCGATATGCCGTCGGACACCGAAATTCTGCTGCATGACAATGTTCGCATCGAACAAGGCAGCCGCGCCCTGACCGCCGACGAAGCCCGACTCGATGACGCCAGCGGCCAGATGTACGCACGCGGCAACGTCGTGTTGACCGACCGCAACATCGAGATGCGCGGCAGCGAACTCAGCGCCGACATGAACCGCGAAAGCGCCACTGTGCGCGACACCGAATACCGGCTGACCGATCGCGGCATGCACGGCTCGGCCAGCGAGTTTGCCGTTCGCGAAGACGGTTTCATCACGCTGACCGATGCCACGTTTACCAGTTGCCCGGAAGGCGACGAAAGCTGGTTGCTGCGCGCCGGGGAAATGAAACTGGATCGCAACGAAGGCTGGGGCGAAGCGTGGAACACCAGCATCGATCTGTTTGGCGTACCTGCCCTCTACATCCCGTGGATGACGTTCCCGATCGATGATCGGCGTCGTTCCGGTCTGCTGATGCCAAGCTTCAGCAACGACCGGCAGAACGGCCT
>DASUEK010000197.1:0-6633 GCA_036275115.1 Permianibacter sp.
TGCTCGGACGCGCTCATGGCGTGCTCCGCTGCTGCGAGGCGCTGACCGGATCCAGCGCGATCTGTTCGCCGTCGCTGAGGCCGGCGACGATCTCGACGTCATCGCCGTGGCGGGCGCCGAGCCGGACCTGACGCAGGCTGAACCGGTGCTGGGCATCCAACACATAAACGGCACTCAGTTCGCCACGCTGCACCACCGCACTGTGCGGAATGCGCAGCTGCGGTCGGCTGCCGATCGGAAACTGGACCTTGGCAAACATGCCGGGCAGCAAACCGGCCGGCGTCTGCGGCAATTCGAGCCGCACCTGCACTTGCTGGGCATTCGGATCGGTCACCGGCAGTACCGTGATGGCGGCGGCGGTCAGCGTTACCGTTTGCTGCGGCAAGGCCACCGAAACGGTTTGATCGCGCTGCCATTGCGACAGCTGGGCAACCGGCAGCGAAGCAATGACGCGCATCGCGCTCGGGTCATACACGGTCAGCAGTGGCTTGCCCGGCACCGCCATGTCGCCGACCTGTACTTGCACCGCGCTGACCAGACCATCGTAGGGCGCCAGCACGCGGGTAAAGCTGCGCTGGGTGGTCGAGACATCGCTCGAGGCGCTGAGGGCCCGCACTTGTGCCAATGCTGCCCGTTGGGCCGTTTCGGCGCGATCGAGCGCCGCTTGGCCGACCAGCGACTTCTGGAACAGCTGCTTGGTGCGTTCGAGCTCGGCCTGGGCATTGGCGAGCTGGGCCTCGGCCGCGGCGAGTTCGGCCCGCCGGGCTGATTCGGCCTGGGCGGCTTCGCGGTCATCAATGCGGATCAGCAGCGCGCCGCGGCGTACCACCGCACCGGCCTCGACCGGCCGTTCGACGATGCGACCGGCGGTCTGCGCCGACAGCACCGATTGCCGGACGGCCTCGACCACGCCATCGGCGAGGTATTGGCCGCCGCTTTCGCTGCGGCGGACGGTCAGGGTTTGCGGGGCACTGGCGGCGGCTTCGGCAACAGTATCGGCGGCCAGCACGGCACCGGACAGTGCGGCCAGCAAGCTAGCTGCTAGCGGCAGGGTCATCAGCCCAACAGGGAAACGGGTGTTCATCGGGTCACTCCGTGAGAATCTATAAATAACTATATGGTTATGTAGTTACTTAGTCAAGTCTCTGGTATGATGCTGCCATGCCGCAGCGACGGGGCTTGCCCGGCTGACTACCGACGACAGGCCGGCGGATGCCCTGCACCCGCGCGGCCCGTGCTGAGAACCACCTGCATCAGGAACACACAGTATGGAAGGTTTGAACGATGCTGCCTTGATCCGGGTCGCCGAGGTGTTCAAAGCCTTGGCGGAACCGCGCCGGCTGAAGATCCTGAACAGCCTGCGTGACGGTCAGAAGAATGTCAGTGAGTTGGTCAGCCTCACCGAGAGCACCCAGGCTAATGTGTCCAAGCACCTCAGCGTGTTGCTGCAGGCTGGCCTCATCCAGCGCGAGGCGCGCGGCACCGCAGCCTATTACCGCATGGCGAACGACAGCACCTATCAGCTGTGCGACATTGTCTGCGGGCAATTGCTGAAACAAGCGGAGACCGCGCTCGCGCTGCAACAACTTTTGCAACAGGGTCAGCTGAGCGTCGGCTCTGACAAGCCGGTATAATCCACGCCCCGCCTCGCGCTTGGTTTGCACGGGGCTCGCAAGGATTTCTGCATGGCCACAACCCTTCACGCCAGACCGCGCATCGCTTTGATCGCCGCGATGGCGGCCAACCGCGTCATCGGTGACGGCAACAAGATGCCCTGGCATCTGCCGGCCGATCTGCGTCACTTCAAGAAACTGACGCTCGGCAAACCGGTGATCATGGGCCGCAAGACCTTCGAGTCGATCGGCAGCAAGCCGTTGCCGATGCGGGTCAATATCGTGGTGACGCGCGATGCCAACTTTCGTGCCGCTGGCGTCGTCGTCGCCAACGATTTGCAACAGGCACTCAAACTGGCCGAGCCGCATGCCGCCGAAGAAATCATGATCATGGGCGGCGCCAGCATTTACGAACAGGCGTTGCCGATTGCGGATCGGCTGTACCTGACCTTCATCCAGCTGAACGTGCCGGGCGACGCCCATTTTCCGGATCTGCGCCAGTATCGCTGGCGTGAGCTCGACTCCGAATCGCACACGCCGGATGCCGAGAATCCCTACAACTACAGCTTTGTCACCTATGAACGGTTGGCCGATGCGCCGAAAGAGCTGAATCCCATCGGCAAAAGCTGGCAGTTGGTGTGAACGACGCCAACCCAATAAAAAAGCCGCGCAGTGCGCGGCTTTTTTATTGATCGGAAAATGGGGTCGGATCAGAACGCGTAGGTCACATGCAGACCAATCGAGCGGCCACTGTATTCGTTTTTTTCCAGTGCAACCGGCGTTTCGATCTCGTAATTGATGTAGGTATAGCGCGCGCCGACCGACAGGTTCTGGTCGTAACGGATGTCATATTGCAGCACTGCACCGACCGCATCATCAAACTCTTCGCTGATGCTGCCCGGGCCATCCGGATTGAAATAGAAAGTCGGCTCCAAGTGCGCAGCAGCACCGACGCCGAGGCGATGGCGATCAAAATTCCAGAACGGGATCAGTTCCAGGACTTTTCGTTTGAATACCGATTTGCTCGAATTGACATTGCTGGTCAGGCCGTCACGCAGCAGGCCGGCGCCAATCTGGACACTGAACGGGGTATCACCAATCGCGATTTCGCCACCCAAGGTCAATCGGGTGTAGCCGCCGGCGCGCGAATTGTCGACCTGCTCGCCCGAGTCGACATCAAACAGCGCAATCAATTCATCGCCGCCGTTCTGGACACCGAAATTGACGAAGAAAACACTGCGATGCTGGTACAGCGAATCTTCCTTGAGCGGGCGGCCGGTCAGCGGGTCCGCGGCCAGGGCGCTGTTGGCAAAGCCGGCGGCGGCCAGCGAAAGCGTGAGCACAGACAGCAATGAGCGCATGAGTGGGCTTCCTTGTGGGGCACGGATACGAGTTTGCGGCCGAGTGTAGCACGCAGCTTGGACCGTGTTACCAGAGGGCGCTGTCGCAAATCCGCCCATCAACGGCGCCAGCCGGGAACGTGGGTGCGTTGCCCGGTTTCCAGCGTCAGGGCCGTCAGTTGCTGGCCATAAACGCAGCCGGTATCGAGCGCATGTACCCGTTCGACATCCGCTTTGCCATGCAACATGGCCCAGTGACCAAACACGATCTGACAGTCACCGACCGGCCGGTCTGGATGTTGGTACCACGGCAACAGGTGGGCCGGCTGGCTACCCGGTGCGCCTTTCTGTTTCAGCTCAAGCCGGCCATCGGCGTCGACAAAACGCATCCGGGTCAAGGCATTGATGCAATACCGCCAGCGGGCCGGGCCGTGCAGATCGGGGTGCCACAGTGACGGTTCGTTGCCATACATCTGGCCAAAGAAACGGGCGGGTTGCTGCAACCACTGTTGCCGTACTTCGGTGCTGGCGGCCAGCGTGTCGGCGACCGTCCAACCGGGTGGCACGCCGGCGTGGGTCATCAGCCACTCGCCCTGCTGCACGGCCAACGGCTGCTGCGCGAGCCAGTCCAGCAACCGCTCGCGATCGGGCGCGCGCAGGATGTCGTCGAGGGTGTCGCCTTTCTTGCAGGGATGGCAGCCGGCCGCGACGGCCAGCAAATGCAGATCGTGATTGCCAAGCACAACGCGACAGTTGTCGCGGCGCTCGTAGACCGCCCGCAGCGTACCGAGCGAGTCCGGGCCGCGGTTGACCAGATCGCCGCAGAACCACAGTTGGTCGCGGTCAGTGGAAAACTGCAGCTTGGCCAGCAGCTCGAGCAGCGGGTGCAGGCAGGCCTGCAAATCGCCGATGACATGGGTCGCCATAGAAAATTGTCAGCGCAAATCGTCAGGGCAAACAAAACGGCCGGCAGAGCCGACCGTTTGCGTCAGAGACAGTGCAGGCGAGCCGGTTCAATGCAGCTGACCCGGTTCCACCAGACTGAACGCCGGGATCGGCGCATCGAAGCGGGCGCCGTCATCGCCGGTCATGTGATAGGTGCCTTGCATGCTGCCGACCGGGGTCGCCAGCACGGTGCCGCTGGTGTACTCGAATTCGTCGCCCGGTTTCAGATACGGCTGCTCGCCGACCACGCCCTGCCCTTTGACTTCCAGCGTTTCGCCGTTGGCGTCGGTGATCACCCAATGCCGGCTGACCAGTTTCGCCGGCAGCTCACCGTCGTTCTTGATGGTGATGGTGTAGGCAAAGACATAGCGGCTGTCGTCGGGATCGGATTGTTCTTCGACGTACTGGGTTTTGACCTTGATGTCGAAATGGTACGGCGTTCTCTCCATGTCGGTCTCCTGAGCGGCGGTTGCGCGCAATTCATTGTCGGTCCGAATCTGGGGACGCGCAAGCGCCGGCACAAGGGAGGTCGGTTTACGCCGCCGTTTGCAAGGACGTTGCCGATGGCGTCAGCAGTTCGCCGAACCAGTGCAGCTTGCCGGCCAGACCGGCGACTTCACCGACCACCAGCAGCGCCGGCGAGCGGACTGCAAAGGCCGCTGCCTGTTCCGGCAAGTTGGTGAGCGTGCCGGTGATCACCCGCTGCTCCGGACGCGAGCCGTTTTCGATCAGTGCGAACGGTGTGTCGGCGTCGCGGCCGTGCCGGATCAACTGGCTGCGGATCGTTTCGAGCTGGGCAACGCCCATGTAAAACACCAGCGTCTGCCGATCACGCGCCAGCGACGGCCAGTCGAGCGTATCGGTGACCACACCATCGCTGCCGCGCTGGCAATGGGCGGTGACCAAGCGCACCGATTGCGCGTGTTCGCGATGGGTCAGCGGAATGCCGGCGTACGCGCCGCAGGCGAGTGCGGCGGTGATGCCGGGCACCACGTCAAACGAAATGCCGTGCGCGACCAGTGCTTCCAGCTCTTCGCCGCCGCGGCCAAAAATGAACGAGTCGCCGCCTTTCAAGCGCACGACTTTTTTGCCGGCCTGCGCCAGCGTCACCAACAAGGCATTGATACGTTGCTGTTCGGTTTTGTGATCGCCGGCTTTCTTGCCGACGTCGAGCAAATCGGCATCACGCCTTGCCAAGTCCAGCACCGCCTTGCTGACCAATTGATCGTGCACGATGACATCGGCTTGCTGCAGGGCACGCAGCGCGTTCAGCGTCAGCAAACCCGGATCGCCGGGACCGGCGCCGACCAGGCTGACGTGACCACGTGATACCGCTTCATGAGCGTGTTGCTCGGCCTCGTGAAGCAGGGTCGTGAGCTGGGCGTCGGCTTCCGTTTCGCGGCGCGCTTTGATCAGTGCCGGGATCTCGCTGTCGAATACCCGCTCCCAGAATTTCCGCCGGGCGCTGACCGACCCAAACACCTGCTTGGCGCGCTCACGAAAACGCTCCGCGAGATCAGCAAGCCGGCCGAGCGATTCGTCGAGCACCGTTTCCAGTTGCGCGCGCACCCGGCGCGCCAGCACCGGTGCCCGGCCACCACTGCTGATCGCAATGACAATCGGCGAGCGATCGACAATCGCCGGCACGATGAACCGTGACAGCTCCGGGTCGTCGACCACATTCACCGGAATGCCACGCGCTTCCGCGCCGTGGTAGATGCGCGCGTTCACCGAGCGATCATCGGTCGCAGCGATCACCAGCCGTTGCCCGGTCAGCCACGCGTCCTGAAACTCATCGTTGCGCCAGTGCAACGTCTGTTGCGCGACCTGCGCCTGCAGCGCCGGCGTTAGCGTCGGCGCACCGACCGTCACCACCGCGCCGGCGGCGCGCAGCAAGGCGATTTTGCGTTCGGCCACGTCGCCGCCACCGACCACCAGCACCGGCTGGTGATCGAGTTTCAGAAACAGCGGGAAGTAATCCATGGCGACGGACCTTGCGTGAATGGGGCGATGGGTTTGGATGGCCAAATGCTAGGGACTGGTGCCCGTTCGCGGAAATGCCGGCTGCTCGGGTCGACATGCCCGACCGGCATATGGGCGTCAAACGGGCCTTGTTGGCTCGCTGACCGGGCAGTCGTCGGAAACCGGTGAATTGGTATGCAGACCGGCTTGGCAAAGCCCGTCAGACCGGGCATATTCGGCCTTGCTGCGTCGCAACATAGTGACCCGGCAGGTCAGACCGGAAATAACCGATTTAGCAGTTGACGAATCGTTATAAGCCGGTATAGTCAGCCGTGTAGCCATCCAAACGGCTACGGCCCGAAGGCTGCCCTGAAGCAGCTATACAACCAGGAGTAACTCAATGAAAACCGTAAAGCTTACCGCCGCCTGTAAACCAGTAGCCAAACCGTTTTATACCGCAATGAGCCTTATGGACCGCCGCCAGCAACGATCGCAACGGAGAGAGTTGTCATGACCCTGCAACAGCTACGCTACTTAATCGCCATCGCCGATTCAGGCCTGAACATCACGCTCGCCGCCGAGCGCGTGTACGCCACCCAGCCGGGCATCAGCAAGCAGCTGAAACAACTCGAAGACGAGCTCGGTCTGCGGATTTTTACCCGCAAGGGCAAAAGCCTCGACAGCATCACGCCGGCCGGTCAAACCATCATTGAACGGGCCCGCGTCATCCTGCGCGAAGCCGCGAACATCAAGGCGCTTGCCGCCGATTCGCG
>DASUEK010000198.1:0-6064 GCA_036275115.1 Permianibacter sp.
GCGGTTTCGATCGCTTCTTCGTTGCTGACGGTTTCGACCTGATCGACCATTTCCAGATCGAGATTCTTCGGCACGAAGTTGGCGCCGATGCCCTGAATTTTGTGTGGTGCCGGTTTCAGCGCTTCGCCGGCGCGGGTTTGCGTGATCAGCGGCGATACCGCCGGCTCGACCGCCACGGTGGTGATTTGCTTGCCTTCTTTCAGTTTGATGTAGCGCGAGACGCCGGTCAGGGTGCCGCCGGTGCCAACCCCGGCGACGAACACATCGATCGCGCCGTTGGTGTCTTTCCAGATCTCCGGGCCGGTGGTGTCGAAGTGGATCTGCGGGTTGGCCGGGTTTTCGAACTGCTTGGCTTCGAAATACTTGCCCGGGTTTTCCGCGACCAGCTCAGCGGCTTTTTCCACCGCGCCGCGCATGCCCTTGGCCGGATCGGTCAGCACCAGCTTGGCGCCGAGCACCTTGAGCAGCTTGCGCCGCTCCAGGCTCATGCTGGCCGGCATGGTCAGCGTCACACCATAACCGCGGGCGGCACCGACAAAGGCCAGCGCGATACCGGTGTTGCCCGAGGTCGCTTCGATGATCTCCATGCCCGGCTTCAGCAGGCCTTTCTTCTCGGCATCCCAGATGATGGCGGCACCGATCCGGCACTTGACCGAAAACGCCGGGTTGCGGCTTTCGAGCTTGGCGTAGACCTTGGCATCGGTCAGCCGTGCCAGCCGGACCAGCGGGGTGTTGCCGATGCTGAGGGAGTTGTCATTGAACACGGCCATGGAAAGTCTCCTGAATAAAGCCACGCGCTCGGGCGTTGGGGCAAGCCGGAGGGCGGCTTGCCAGATGCGGCCATGGTCGCGCGCGCACTGGCAGGCGACAAAGACTGGCCTGCCATATTGATATAGCCGCTCGGCACATGAACGGATCAGCCGTTGACAACGTAAGCCAGCGGACCGACCCCCGCGCCGACCCGGCGCGGACAGGCTGAGGACCATGGCGGTGATCCGCTACACTGTCGGCCTGTGATAACCCATGTTGTTGCCCGCCGAGCCGGGCTGTGTTGATCCTGATGACCGCACCTGTCCGCCGCCGACCCCGCAAGCGCCATCGCTTCCCCAAGTTCAAGAACTGGCTGACGCTGACCGCCATCCGGCTCGGCGCCGCGCTGTCGCTGGCGTCGGCCCAGCGGTTCGGCCGCCTGCTCGGCTGGCTCTTGTACAAGGTCAATAACACTAACCGGCGCGTCGCCCGCATTAACATCGCCCGGTGTCTGCCGGAAAAGTCGCCGGCCGAGCAGGAACGACTGGTCCAGGCCTGCCTGAGCCATCTTGGCATGTGCACAATGGAGTCGGGCCCGGCCTGGCTTTGGCCGATCGAAAAGGTGCGAGCGCTGATCGTCGATGTCAGCGGCGAAGCACTGTTCCATCAGGCCGTTGCCGAAGGCAAAGGCATCATCATCGCCGGTCCCCACATGGGGAACTGGGAAGTCATGGCGACCTGGGTTGCCGCCCGGCTGCCGATGACCGGGCTGTACCGGCCCGCCAAGATGTCGACCCTCGATGAACTGGTCAAAACCGCCCGCGAGCGCCTCCCGGTCGAAATGGCGCCGGCCGATCAAGCCGGGGTCAAGCAACTGCTGCAGGCGCTACGCAATGGCCGCGCCGTGTATGCGCTGGCCGACCACGAACCGAGCAAGGGGGTCGGCGTGTTCGCGCCGTTCTTCAACGATCTGGCCTACACCGGCAACCTCGTGCCGAAACTGGCCCAGCGCACCGGCGCCACCGTGTTGATGTGCTGCGCCGAGCGCTTGCCGCGCGCCGCCGGCTTCCGGCTGCACTTCCGGCCCGGCCCGGTGTTCGGCAAGCAGGATGACGATATCCAGACGGCTGCCGCGCTGAATGCCGCCCTCGCCGATCTGATCCGCGAATTCCCGGAACAATTCCTGTGGAATTACAAGCGCTACCGTACCCGGCCGGAAGGCGAGCCGCGCCCGTACTGAACGGCGCTTAAAAGCGCATCACTGCAATCAACTCGAACGGAAACTCACGATGCCCCGGCTGTTCCTGATTGGCGTGATCTTTGCCGGCCTCAGCGTTGTGCTCGGCAGCATGGGCGCGCACGCCCTGAAAGCAACCCTGGCCTTGCACAATGCCGCCGCGGTGTTCGAAATCGGTCATGACTATCTGGCCTATCACGGCTTGGCGCTGATGCTGATTGCGCTGGCCGAACAGCGCTGGCAACAACTGCGTGCCGAACGCGCCGGCTCCCTGATTGCGATCGGCGCCGCCGTGTTCAGTTCAGCGCTGTTGCTGTTCAGCATCACCGGCATCAAATGGCTCACTCACTTCGCACCGATCGGTGGCGGCCTGATGATTCTTGGCTGGTTATGGCTGGCGTGGCGGGCGTTTCATAGCGTGCGCTAGCGTTTCTGGTCAGACGCACGGCGGGTTCTCAGAAATCGGCCCGAAAGCCAGAAACACACCAGCGCGATCAGCAAAAAGAAACTGGCACTGATCATGCGGACGGCGAGCGATGCTGCTTCGATGCCGGCAAACGCAAACCAAGCGCCGAATCCGATGGCAAAAATTCCTGCCGCCAGACAAAGCAGCGCCGCCAGCCACTCACCGAATTTCCCACCCGGTGCCAGTGCGGCGCCGAGCAACTCACCAACGATGTCGCCGATCACGATTGTGCTCAGCTGCCGAACATCGTTTCGATACTGAACAGCTTTTCAATGGCCGCCACGTATTTCTTGTCGCTGACAAACAGGATCACGTGATCGTTTTCCTGAATGATGATGTTGTCGTGGGCGATCAGCACTTCCTCGTCACGGACGATGGCGCCGATCGCGCAGCCATCGGGCAGTGGCACATCACCGATCGGTCGGCCGACCACTTTCGATGAGCGTTCGTCGCCGAGCGCAGTGGTTTCAATGGCTTCGGCGGCGCCGCGACGCAAGCTGTGCACCTGACTGACCTGACCGCGCCGGATATGGGTCAGCAGTGCCGAGATGGTGACCTGTTCCGGTGAAATCGCGACATCGATATCGCGGCCCTGCACGATATCGACGTACGAGGCCTGGTTGATCAGCGCCAGCGTCTTGCCCGCACCCATCCGCTTGGCCAGCATCGCCGACATGATGTTGGCCTGATCGCTGTTGGTGACCGCGATGAACGCATCGGCCATTTCAATGTTCCAGTCGCGCAGCCGTTGTTCGTCGGTGCCATCGCCTTGCAGCACAATGGCATGCTTCAAGCGCTCGGAAATCAGTAACGCGCGCCGTGGATTGCGCTCAATGATCTTCACTTCCGCCTGATACTGCAGCGCTTCGGCGAGACCGAGACCAATGTGGCCGCCACCGGCGATCAGGATGCGCTCATAAGGCCGTTCAAGTTTCTGCAGCTCGCCGATAATGGCTTGAATGTGATTTGACGCCGCGAGGAAGAACACTTCGTCGTCGGCTTCGATGATGGTGGCGCCAGTTGGTCGTATCGGTTTGCCACGGCGGAAAATGGCTGCCACGCGCGCGTCGACTTTCGGCATGTGCTGACGCAGCGCTGCGATCGCGCTGCCGACCAATGGACCGCCGTAGTAGGCGCGCACTGCGACCAAGCGGACTTTCCCGCCGGCGAAATCGAGCACCTGCAGCGCACCCGGATACTGAATCAAGCCCATGATGCTCTGGGTAACCAGCTGCTCCGGCGAAATCAGCACATCGACCGCGAAGCCGGTCTTGCCTTCCCGACTGTCGTGCTTGCTGTCGGCATCACCGAACAACTCGGTTTCATACGCCATGTACTCGGGCGCCCGCACGCGGGCGATTTTCAGTGGCGTCTTGAACAGGCTGAAGGCGATCTGACAGGCGACCATATTGGTTTCGTCGGAATTGGTCACCGCGATCAGCAGATCGGCATTCTCGGCGCCCGCACTTTGCAGAATGTTCGGATGGGCAGCATTGCCGTGCACGGTGCGCACATCGAGATGGTCGCTGAGTTCCTTCAGGCGCAGCTCGTCGTTGTCGACAATGGTAATGTCGTTGTCTTCGCGCGCCAGATGCATCGCGAGCGTGCTGCCCACTTGGCCGGCACCGAGAATCAGTATTTGCATGACAGCTTCCCTTGTTGTCGAGCCAGCCGCGCCAGCTGCGCCAACCGATTACTGCTTTGCCAACAAAGCGTAGTAGAACCCATCCATTCCGGCCTCGCCCGGCCGGATAACCCGGCCAATGCTGTCGGCCGGCTGACCCGGCAACAGCTGCAGCTGGGCATCGTTTTGACCGGCCAGAAAGGTCTTGATCAGCTCGGCGTTTTCCGCTGGCAGACTGGAACAGGTGGCGTACAGCAGTTTGCCGCCGTGCGCGAGCGTTGACCAGAGCGAGCGCAGTAGCTGCAGTTGTTGTTCGGCCAGCGCCGGAATGTCGCGCTCGCGCCGCAACCATTTGATGTCGGGATGGCGGCGAATGACGCCCGTGCCGGAGCACGGCGCGTCGAGCAGAATGCGATCGAACGGTTGTTGATCCCACCACGCCGCAGTGGCGCCGGCATCGACCGCTTTCAGTTCCGCCGACAATTGCAGCCGTTGCAGGTTCTCGCGCACCCGCTGCAAACGGCTGGCGTCGCTGTCGAGTGCGAGCAGTGTCAACGTGGGCTCGCGCTCTAGCAGATGCGCGGTTTTGCCGCCGGGGGCGCTGCAGGCATCGAGTACCCGCATGCCGGGGCCGATGTCGAGAAAATCGGCGGCGAGCTGGGCCGCGACATCCTGCACCGACACCGCACCATCGGCGAAGCCGGGCAACTGCTGCACATCCATCGGCTGTGCCAACACCAGCGCGTCGCGCGCTTCTGGATGCACAGTCGCCGCGATATCGAGCGACTGCAACAAGGCCTGATAGCTGGCGACGGAGCCACGCTGGGTGTTGACCCGCAGACTCATCGGCGCCGGACTGTTGTTGGCGGCGAGCACCGCTTCGGTATCGCGACCGTAGGCTTTTTTCAACGCGCTGACCAGCCAGTCCGGGTGCGATTGCTTGAGTTCCCAGTTGCGATCGATGTCGGCGAGCAGGCTGTCGGCTTTGCGCTGGCTGTTGCGCAGCACGGCGTTGACGAGACCGCGGGCGCGCTCTTCGCCGATGTCGCTGACCGCTTCGACCGTGTCGGCGACAGCGGCATGCGCCGGCACCCGGGTGTACAGCAATTGATACAGCCCGACCACCAGCAGCTGCGCCAGTTTGCCTTGCGGTTGTTGCAGAGGCTGGCTGAGCAAACGATCGCGCAGCGTCGCCAACCGGCGATGGTGGCGCAGGCTGCCGAACACCAGTTCTTTCAGCAGGGCGCGATCACGGCCATCGCTGATTTGTTGGTTCACGGTCGGCAACAAATCGTTCAGCGAGCGGCCCTCGTGAATGACCGCGTAAACGAGTTCGGCGGCATGCGCGCGCAGGTTCATCTAAGCACTCCCATCACACTGCCGGGCCGAAGCGCACACCGACCGCCAGTTGCGCGGCGCGTGCGTTCAGGATGTCTTTCACCGGCAGCCGTTTGCCGCCAGGCCATTGCAGTTCGGTGATCGCAAGCACGCCGTCACCGGTCGTGACCAACAGCGCATCGCTGTGCTGATCGACGATGGTGCCGGGTGCCGCGTGATGCGTGTGCGGGCTGCAATGGCTGAGCCAGATCCGCAGCGTGTCAGTGCCGAGCGTGGTTTGTGCCACCGGCCAGGGATTGAAGGCGCGGATTTGCCGATCGATCTGCGCGGCCGACTGCGACCAGTCGATCACGGCTTCGGCTTTTTCCAGTTTCTTGGCGTAGGTTGCCAGCGCATCGTTTTGCGATTGTGCGTGCAATTCGCCACGCAGCAGCGCCGGCAAATTTCTTACCAACAGTTCGGCACCGAGCAGCGCGAGCCGATCATGCAGGCTGCCGCCGGTGTCCTGCGCCGTGATCGGCGTGCGTGCCGATGCCAGCACCGGGCCGGTATCGAGCCCGGCTTCCATGCGCATCAGATCGACACCGGTTTCGCTGTCGCCAGCGAGCAGCGCGCGCTGAATCGGCGCGGCACCGCGCCAGCGCGGCAG
>DASUEK010000199.1:0-4240 GCA_036275115.1 Permianibacter sp.
TCGACGGTCAGGCGCGGATCAGAATCCAGCTCCTTGACCACGGCATCGAACGCATCCGATTCCGTCAACCGAAACGTGGCGGCGGAAAACACCACCCGCCGGAACGACTGCATCATCAGCTCGCTGTCAGCCCAGATCTCGGAATTGAAGCCGGTTTTGCCGGCATCAAAAATGCCGACCACGACCCAGTCGCGCTGGCCGAACCGGATGGTTTCACCGAGCCCGGCGCCCTGAAAGCGATCGGCAATGGCGCGGCCGGCGATCACTTCGGCGGCACCGGGCCGGAACATCCGACCTTCGACAATTTGCACCTGCGGTCGCAAGGTCAGGCCAGCGGCGTTGGTGCCGCGAATGATCACGTTGGCGGGCCGGGCGATCCCGTCAGCCGGGATATCCCGCTTGTTCAGGCTGATTAGTACCACCGATTCCTTGGCAATCAGTTTGTCGCCGTTGCGATCGCTGGCGACATGGCGGTTGCTTTCGATGATCGACGCCTGACTGCGATCGACCACGCTCTGCACTTCGGTTTGCGAACCTTTGCGGATCACCGTGACATTGTCCGGCGAACCGGTGGCAATCAGCGTTTGCGCAAGGCCGGCTTCCAGCATCAGCACCGTGGCGTAGACAAACACCACCAGTGCCATGCCACCGGCCGTCAGCAGCGTGGTCAGCTTGCGGGTGCGCAGGTTGCGCCAGATGTAGGAAAACGGAATGCCACTGCTCATTGGGTACGTTTCCTCAGCCGATGCTACGCAAGCCATCGACAATGCGCACGCGTGCCGACCGTATCGCTGGTGTCACCGCCGCCACCAGCGCGACAACCATGGCGCAGGCGAGCTGTAACCACGGCGTTTCGGCCGCAACATTGAATACCGGGAAAACATTGTCGAGCGCGCCACCAAATGCCCGGGCCAGCGGATACGTCATGGCGACGCCAATCGCCGCGCCGAGTGCGCACAGGATCAGCGACTCCAGCACGATCAAACTGGCAATGAATCCGGGCGCAAAACCGAGCGCTTTCAAGGTAGCGTACTCACTGGTGCGCTCGCGTGCGGCCATCGCCATGGTATTGGCCATCACCGCCATGATGATCAGGATGACCACATAAGAGACGATCTCGATGGCAACGACGATGGCTTCGGTCATCGCAACGAAGCCGAGCTGAAACGCTTTCTCGGTTTCGGTCATGGTTTCCGCCAGCGAATTGCGAAACTCCGCATCGATGGTGCGGGAAATCTCGGCCGCCTTGTCCGGGTCCTCAATGCTGACGATGAACACCCCGGTGCGGTCACCACGCCGCGGCGCGGTTTTCTTGATCGACTCGTTCAGATAATCCCAGTGGAAGAAGAACTGGTTTTCATCGGTATTGTTTTCCTTGCCGTCGTAGATCGCGCGCAGCACGAAATTCCACTCACCGGGAAAAATCGTGCCCTTCAGCGGAATCACATCGCCGACCTGCCAACCAAAGCGCTTGGCGAGCTTGCGACCCACGACCGCGCCGCGGCGGTCAACCAGCCAGGCCTTCTTGTCGGCGTCGCTGAGGACGAACTCCGGATACTGGTCGAGATAGCCATTTGAGACAGCGAACTGCGGAAAAAAATTGCGCTCGTCGATGTAGACGCCGCCAAACCAGTTGGCCCAGCTGATCGCCTCGACGCCATCGACCTGACGAATGCGGTCCTTGTAGCTGATGGGCAAGGTGAACACGAGCGAGATACTGCTGCGGGTCACCAGCCGCGCATTCGACGCCGCATCGGCACCGGCATACCAGGCACTGACGATGGTCTTGAGCAGGCCAAACGCCAGAATCGCGACCACCAGACCGGTCACGGTCAGCAGCGCGCGTAACCGATGCCGCCAGGCATTGCGGAATGCCGATTTGATCAGAAAGCCGATCATGGGCCGCTCACTCTGCTGCTGCCGGTTGGGGCTTCAGCGCATGGGTCTTGCCATTGCTCTCCAGCGCGAACAGCTCGCCTTTGTCGAGATGCAGCATGGCGTGCGCGGTTTCGGCGGCGCGGGCATCGTGGGTGACCATGATGATGGTTTTGCCGAGTTCACGATTCAGTTGATCGAGCAAAGCGAGCACGTCGGTTGCCGAGGCCTTGTCCAGATCACCGGTCGGTTCGTCGGCCACGATTAGCGTAGGGTCGGTGACGAGGGCGCGGGCAATCGCGACCCGCTGCTGCTGGCCACCGCTCAATTCGGACGGGTAATGCGTCATCCGTTCCGACAAACCCACCATCGACAGCGCGAGTTCGGCATGTTGCCGGCGTTGCTTGCGACTCAGCTGAGTCAGCATCAGCGGCAGTTCGACATTCTCGACCGCGGTGAGCACTGGCATCAGGTTGTAAAACTGGAAAATGAAGCCGACATGGCCGGCGCGCCACGCTGCCAGTTCCGCTTCGCTCAGCTGGGCGATGTCGACGCCGTCCACCAGGATCTGGCCACCGGTCGGCCGGTCAATGCCGGCGATGAGATTCAGCAGCGTTGATTTGCCAGAGCCGGACGGGCCCATGAGTGCGAGAAAATCGCCACGCGCGACATCGAAGGTGATGTCGGCCAAGACCGGCACCGGCTGGCCACCGCGATAATAGGTTTTACTGACCTTGCGCAGCGACACTGCCGGCGTGGCAGCCGTCGCTGGCGCTGATGTGGGCTCGGTCATGGCCTTACTCCGCGACCGTAACAGTGGCACCGGTTTTCAATTCGGCGCTCGGGTTCAGCACCACTTTGTCGCCTACCGCGATCGCGCCGCTGATGATCTGCATGTCACCGAGCTGCGTCGACACGGTGACCGGCACCGCTTCGATTTTGCCGTCGCTGACCCGCAGCAGTTCGCTGCGGTTGTCGACGGTGCGCAGCGCGGCCGGGTTGACGCCGATGCGCGGTTGCCGTTCATCGGCGGTCAGCGGCCGCTCCAGAAACGCCACTTTCGCGCTCATGTCCGGCAGCACGCGCGGATCGGTTTCGACGAACTTGATCTTGAACATCACGGTCGCCTTGCTGCGGTCAACCGACGGCACCATGCTGGCGACTTCACCGAGCAGACGCACATCCGGCAGCGCATCGAGCTGGATCTCGCAGGGTTGGCCAATCTTAACCTTGCCGAGAGAAGACTCCGAGACATCGGCCTCGACTTCCAGCGTGTTCATGTCGGCCATGTTGACCACCGCGCCTTTTGAATCGAGGCCGGTGTTGAACGGACTCAGCACATCGCCGACGTTGGCATTCTTGCTCAGCACCACGCCATCGAATGGCGCGTGAATGACGGTGTTGTCGAACGCCACCTGCGCCACCCGCACCTGCGCTTCGGCAGCCTGAATCGCCGATTTGCGTGCGCCGACCGCCGCTTTGGCTTGGTCATAGCGAGCGCTGGCCAAATCAAAATCGGAAGTGGAGATGAGTTTCTGGCCAATCAACTCCTGCGCCCGCTTGAACGCCAGCTCGGTGTTGCGCAGCTCGGCTTCGGCTTCCTGCAATTGCGAGCGAGTCACGGCGACATTGGCGCGGGCTTGGTCCACCTGCGCCTGAATGTCATTGTTTTCCAGCCGCGCAATCACTTCGCCCTGCTTGACCACACTGCCTTCGCGCACACCGAGCCATTCCAGCCGACCGGTACCTTTTGAGGCCACCGCCGCTTTGCGCTGGGCAGCGACATAACCGGTCGCGTTCAGCACGGTGATTGGTTGTGACGGCCAGACGCTGACGACACTGACGGTTTTCACTTCCGCCGGACGGTTGCCACCCAGCACCACCATGATGAGGGCGACCACCACAATCGCCGCCAGCCACACCAAACGACCACGCCAGACGGAGCGTTTGGGCGCCGCCAGTGTCGCCCGGTCGATTTTCAACTGATTCAGATCCGTTGCCATGTTGCACTTCCACAAAGTTAAAAAAGAATACGGTGGCGCGATCCGAGTGCAGACGCAGCGTGACGCACTCAGCTTGCCGCGTGCCCGCCACAAACGCGGCACGCCGGATCGCGTTCCAGATACAGTTGTCGCCATTGGCCGCGCCAGGCGTCATACACAGTCAAGCGCGCCTTGCCGTCATGCTGGCCGACCAGCAATTTGATGGCCTCGACCGCTTGCAGCGAACCGATCACGCCAACCAGCGGCGCCAACACACCGGCCTGAGCGCAGGTCTCGCCTTCTTCAATGCCATCCGGAAACAGGCAGGCATAGCACGGCAACGCACCGCCATCACGACCATTGCTGACAAATATCGCCAGCTG
>DASUEK010000200.1:0-2937 GCA_036275115.1 Permianibacter sp.
CGACATCCAGCTTCACAATCGACAAACGGCCAGCAAACTCCTGCGCCATTTTTTCCAGCAAGGGAAACAACAACCGACACGGGCCGCACCACGGTGCCCAGTATTCGACCAGCACCGGTTGCTGATACGAGGCGGCGATCACACGTTCGCCAAAATCGGCGGCGGTCACGTCAGGAATGCGGTTTGGCACGATCAGGCCTGCGCCGGCGCGCGGCGGTGACCGGCATCATCCGGTTCATTTTTAGGATAGGCGGCGTCGATCGGTGCCCAGTCCCAGTCGAGCGGTTGCTGGCCGTAGTAGCGAGCAAGCAAGGCGAATGCCTGCGGCAAATCCGCTTGCAACTCAGCTGGCGCGGTGAAGAAGTGCTCGCTCAGCACGGCGAAAAATTCGGCCGGGGATTCCAGTGCGTAATCGTCAACCGAGGTGTAGCCGAGCAGTTTTTCCTCCTGACCGATGGTTTGCCAGGCCTCGCGCATGACTTGTTGCCATTCGCTCGGGGCAATGCCGCGCGCCAGCAAGGCCGGCACGCCGTTCATTTCACCGTCGGTCAGATCGAGTTTGTGGCTGCACTCGTGGATGACGACGTTGTAACCGTCCGGAATGCGCGCGGCCTCGACGTCGGCCCAGGACAGCAGAATCGGTCCGGCATCCCAGCTTTCGCCGGCGACTTGTTCGTGACCGATATGCACGACACCGGCTTCGTCCATTTCCTCGCGCGGCGCCAGAAATTCATCCGGGTAGACGATCACCGCATGAAAGCTGTCGTAGGCCGACAACCCGAGTTTCAGCACCGGTAGACAGGCCCAAATCGCAATCTCGATCTGTTGATCAGCGCGCAACGAAAACCCCTCGGCCGGCACCACCGCCTTGTCGGCCAGAAACAGCGTGACCTGCTCGCGCAGCGCCTCTTGCACGGTGACCGGCAGCGCCGACACCAGAGGCAGCTGCGCACACGCCTGCTGCCAATCGGCATCGGTCAGGGCATGGCGCTGCAATTTGAGCTGACGCGGCGAAAACCGGCGCAGAAAATGGAACATGGACACTCTCGTGCAGGGCCGGCGACTGCTGTCGCTGAAACCACAGCGCAAACCACCGCTGGAAGCAAAGCTGGAACTACAGCGGCAGCGCATGCGCTGCGCCCGGACCCGGTTATGATGACGGACCTTATGATGCCATCGTCGCCTGCCGACTGCCGAGCCACCATGTTGACTGTCGATGAGTCGAATCCCGCCGGTGCCGACACCGCGAACCCAGCGGGCGCGTTGCCACTGGCGCCGCTCGCCTCCACCGCCTTGTTCGAGCTGCTCGCCAGCGGTGCTGCCGTACGCGTACTGGCCGCCAACCGCCGGCTGGTACTGACGCTGAGTCAGGCCTACGGCGACTGGCAGCGCAGCCGCGGCGCCGAGGTCTGGCCGACGCCGGCGATCCAGACGTTCGAACACTGGCTCGATGCCGCCAGCGAGGCGTTGATTCACGCCGGCGCCTGGCCGGTCGAGGCACTGCCCGATGCCGTGCTCGATGACAACGAAGAGCTGCCGCTGTGGCAACAGATCATTGAACAGGACGATGCCGACTCGCATCCGATTGCCCAGCGCTTGCTGTCGACTGCCGATCTCGCCGCCAAGGCGGCCGACGCCCACGCGCTGCTGTGCGAATTCACCGCGCCAATTCCGGCCGCACTCGCCACCGAGGAATACCGCCGGCTGCAAAGTTGGCGCGCCGCCTTGCAAGCGCACTGCAAACAACGGCGCTGGCTCACCGCCGCCGAATGGCGCGCCGAACAGGTGCGCCGCGTCAGCACCGACGCCGCAATGCCAACGCATCTGGTGCTCGCCGGCTTCGATGACTGGCGGCCGTGGCTGCAGCGTCTGCTGGCCGCCGCCCGCGAGCGCGGCGTGCAATTGTGGCAGTGGCAGGATCAACTGCAGGCTGCCGGCAATCAAACCTTGTACCGTCCCGCCGATCTCTTGCAGGAAGATGCGCTGATCGCGCGCTGGTGCCGCGAACAGCTGCGCGCCAATCCCGATGCCCGCCTGGCAGTGGTGCTGCCATCGCTGTCGGCGCGCAAAACCGCACTGCTGCGCAGCCTGCGTGATGAGCTCGAACCGGAATGCAGCTATCGCTTTGATGATGGCCCGAGTGCGCGCATCAACCTGTCGCTCGGCGAGGCGCTGAGCGATCGGCCCTTGGTAGCCACCGCGCTGCGCCTGCTGCGTGTGTTTACCCAACCACAAACCGACTGGCCGCTGACCGATCTGAGTCCACTGCTGTTGTCACCTTACGTTGGCGAAGCCAGCGAACACGATGCCCGCGCCCGGCTCGATGCCCAGTTGCGCGAACAAGGCATGACCGCGCTGCGCGCCGACAGCGCGCTGCGCCTGTTGCAACAACGCGGCGCCAGCCTGCTCGCCGAGCGCTGGAGCCTGGCCCTGACCCAGGTACGCGAGTGGCGCAACCAGAAGCAGCGGCTGCGTGACTGGGGTGAGCCCTTGCGAGCGCTGCTCGAACAACTCGGTTGGCCGGGCACGCGTGCGCTGAACTCGGTCGAATTCCAGACCCGCGAAGCCTTCTGGCAAGCCGTGGCCGCGCTCGCTCGCTGCCGGGTACCGGAAGGCAGCGTCACGCTCGGCAAAGCGGTCAGCAGTTTGCAACAGCGCTGCCGACAAGCGGTGTTCCAGCCGCAGCAGCCGGGCACGGCGCGTGTGCAACTCATCGGCTTGCTGGAAGCGGCGGCGATAAGCGCCGATGCGATCTGGGTGGGCGATGCCCGTGACGATCTGTTGCCAGCGCCGATTCAGCCCAACCCGCTGTTGCCGATGGCCTGGCAACGCGCGCACAACTTGCCGCGCAGCAGCCATCAACGCGAATCGCAATTCGCCAGCCAACTGATGCAGCGGCTGACCACGAGTGCGCCGGTGATTGTCTGGAGTTGCCCG
>DASUEK010000201.1:0-4065 GCA_036275115.1 Permianibacter sp.
CATCATGTACTTGCCGTTCCACTCGGTGGTGGTGGAGCAGGCCCCCTGATGGAAAACGGCTTGCACTTCGCCGAGATCGGCGTTGCACTGGATGCGGGCGAGGAATTCGTCCTTGTCCAGGTAATCGGCGATTTTCAGGCCGGCCAGATTGATGAACTTGTGGCCGTCAGTCAGATCATCAACGACCAGAATATTGCTGTAGCCACGGGCGTTCAGATGACGAACGAGGTTGCTGCCGATAAAGCCGGCGCCGCCGGTGACGATGATGCGTTTGTTGTTCATGCTCATTCTCTAAATGGGCTGCTCAAAAAAGCCGCGCTCAAGTCCGGTCGGCTTTGATCGAATTGATGATGGCGGTGGTCGAGACGCCATCGACAAAGGTCAGCACCTTCACTTCACCGCCATGTTTCAGCACGGTGTCGGCCCCGACAATGGTTTCCGGTTTGTAGTCGCCGCCTTTGACCAGCACATCGGGAATGACGGCCTCGATCAAGCGGGCCGGAGTGTCTTCGCCGAACGGCACCACCCAGTCGACGCTTTCCAGCGCCGCCAGCACATGCATGCGCCTGTCAACGCTGTTGACCGGGCGGCCATCGCCTTTCAACTTACGCACCGACTCATCCGTGTTGACGCCGACAATCAAACGGTCGCCGAGCTTGCGCGCCTGCTCAAGGTAAGTGACATGACCGGCGTGCAGAATGTCGAAGCAGCCGTTGGTGAACACCACTTTCTCGCCGTGGGCTTTCGCGTCCTGCACCGCGATCAAGAGTTGCTCTTCGCTCATCACGCCACGCAGCGAATCGTGTTGCTGGTTCAGCGCGCGACGCAGTTCCGGCGCCGACACGGTGGCAGTGCCGAGCTTGCCGACCACAATCGACGCGGCGAGGTTGGCCAGTGCGACTGACGACGGCAAATCATCACCAGCGGCGAGCGCGGCGGCGAGCGTACCGATGACGGTATCGCCAGCACCGGTGACGTCATACACTTCGCGCGCTTGCGCCGGCAGGTGTAGCTCCGGTTCGTTCTCGCGCAGCAGGGTCATGCCGTGTTCGCCGCGGGTCACCAGCAGCGCATCAAGCTGCAACTCGCGCAGCATGTTGCGACCGCGTTCGACGATCTGGCTTTCGCTGCTGCAGTGGCCGACGATGGTTTCGAACTCGCTCATGTTCGGCGTGATCAGGCTGGCGCCGCGGTAAATCGAAAAGTCCTTGCCTTTCGGATCGACCAGCACCGGCACCTTTTTCGCTCGGGCGGCGGCAATCAATGCCGGCACCCGCTGCAGCGCGCCCTTGGCGTAATCGGACAGCACCACGGCGCCGATGCCGTCGAGTGCTTGGCGGAATTGCGCCAGCAGTTCGTCCTGGCCCTTGTCGCCAAAACTCTCTTCGAAATCGAGCCGGATCAATTGCTGATGGCGCGACAGGATGCGCAGCTTGAGAATGGTCGGCAGACCGTCGATGCGGACAAAGCGCGAGTGCACCTTGGCCGCGGTGAGCCGGCTTTCCAGCGCGTCGGCGGCTTCGTCATTGCCGGTCAGGCCGAGCAGGGTGGCGCTGCCGCCGAGGCTGGCAATGTTCAGCGCGACGTTGGCGGCGCCGCCGGGGCGTTCTTCGTTCTGGTTGACCCGGACCACGGGTACCGGGGCTTCCGGGGAAATGCGCGAGGTGCCGCCATGCCAGTAACGGTCGAGCATCACGTCGCCAACGACCAGCACGCGGGCGCGGTCGAACTGCGGGAATTGGGTCTTCACGAGCAGGGATTGAGAGCGCGGGAAACAAGGCGGCAATTCTAGCATGGCGACCTGACCGGCCGGCCTCTGACCGGCTAGAATGGCCGCCTTTCCCGGAATCCCGAAGTCGGCATGCGCATACTCGTCGTCAAAACCAGCTCGCTCGGCGATGTGATCCACGCGCTGCCGGCCCTCACCGATGCCGCCCGGGCCATTCCCGGCCTGCGCGCCGATTGGCTGGTCGAGCAGGCGTTTGCTGAAATCCCGGGCTGGCATCCGGCGGTCGATACCGTTATTCCGGTGGCCGTGCGGCGCTGGCGCAAACAGCCGCTGGCGCTCAAGCGCGATCCGCTCTGGCAGGCGTTCCGGCAAACCCTGCGGACACGCCGCTACGACCTCATCATCGATGCGCAAGGCCTCGCCAAAAGCGCGGCCTTGGCTTGGTTCGCCAATGGCCCGGTTGCCGGTTTCGATTTCGGTTCGGTGCGCGAACGGCTGGCGGCGCTCACCTATCGGCAGCGCTACCCGGTGGCACGCGATCAGCACGCAGTACGCCGGCAGCGCGAATTGTTCGCCAAGGCGCTCGGCTATGCCGTGCCGGAGACCGCCGCCGATTACGGTCTGGCCGGTCAGCGGCAACCGTCGGCCCAGCCGGCCTTGTTGTTTTTTCACGGGACGACATGGGCCAGCAAGCACTGGCCGGAACCGTACTGGAATGCGCTGGCCGCGCGCGCCGTTGCCGAGGGCTATCAGGTCTGGTTGCCGTGGGGCAGCGATCTGGAAAAGGCCCGCGCGGAACGCATCGCCCGCTCGGCCGAGGGCGTTCAGGTTTTGCCGCGCAGTTCGCTGTCGGAACTGGCGGGCCGGCTGCGGCAGGTGCACGGTGTGGTCGCAGTCGACACCGGACTGGGCCATTTGGCGGCGGCGCTCGGGGTGCCATCGGTGTCGATTTACGGCGCGACCAACCCGGCGCTGACCAGTACTCACGGCGCCGGTCAATTGCACCTGGCGGCGCAGTTTGCATGTGCGCCGTGCTTGCGCCGCGAGTGCAACTACAAAGGTGCCAGCGCGGTGACGCCAGCCTGTTACGAAACCGTGTCGCCCGAACGGGTGTGGCAAACGCTGGCCGGGCAACTGCCACGTATCATCGCGGGGCCCTGATGCAGCGCAACGCTCCTTCCTCCGCTTCAACATTGCCGCTCGCGATACGGCTGCGTTACTGGCCGACCGCACTGCAGCTCCTTTTTATGCGTGCTGTGGCGCTGTTGCCGTTGCCG
The DNA here is from genome assembly GCA_036275115.1 of Permianibacter sp. GTDB lineage: Bacteria > Pseudomonadota > Gammaproteobacteria > Enterobacterales > Permianibacteraceae > Permianibacter. Next base: position 3,007 of record DASUEK010000201.1, read on the forward strand.
GCGATCCGTGCCCTCGGTGCCGTACTCGGCACCTTGCTGTGGCCGTTGGCGCGCGAGCGGCGCCAGATCACGCTGCGCAATCTGGAGCTCTGTTTTCCAACGCTGTCCGCGCACGAGCGCGTTGCGCTCGCCAAACAGAATTTCCGCCATACAGCGACCGGTTTTCTGGAAACCGCCAAAGTCTGGTTCACCGACACTGCGACATTGGGAAAGCGTGTTGAAGTAGAGGGGCTGGCACACCTGCAACAGGCGGCTGCCAACGGCAAAGGTGTCTTGGTGCTCGGTTTTCACCTGACCGATCTTGAGTTGGGTGGGGCGGCATTGGCGCCATTTTGCAAGCTGGCGGCAATGTACCGGCCGCACGCGAATCCGGTTTTCGAGCAGGCGATGCGGGCGGGCCGTGAACGTCACTTTCCGCTTATCCCGCGTGACGATGTCCGCGCCATGCTGCGCTGGCTGAAAAGCGGCGGCTGTGTCTGGTACGCGGCCGATCAGGATTACGGCGCCCAGCACAGCGTATTCGCGCCGTTCTTCGGTATCCCAACCGCGACCATCACCGCGACATCGCGGTTTGCCAAACTGTCTGGCGCTGCTGTGGTGCCGTTCACCCATGTCCGAACCGCCCGCGGCATCAAACTGATTCTGCATCCGCCGCTCAGCACCATTCCAAGCGGCGATGAAGCCACCGATGCCGCCACCGCCAACGCTTTCCTGGAGCAATGGCTGCGCGAACACCCGGCGGACTACCTGTGGTTGCATCGGCGGTTCAAGACCCGGCCGACCGGATCAGAGCCGATGTATTCCCAACGAAATTCTCGCCATCAGAAAGGTGAAATAAGCTCAAAACGCTTTGATGGGTGGTTGAAGTACGGTCAGATTCACCAAAGAGATAGCCGCGGCCGCCCTCTATCGGTTAGTGCCGAAAAGCATCATTTCGAAATTTTTTACGGTCCTGTTTGGCCATGGTCAGCGGAGTCGAGAGAGTATCGACTCTGGCAGCAGAACTGCCGATTTTGGCGCGATCCGAAAATTCGTTGTTGGTATCCGGATGAAACATTT
>DASUEK010000202.1:0-2552 GCA_036275115.1 Permianibacter sp.
GGTGCGATTGCGCTGCGGCAGCAAACGAACCCGCAGCAGATTTTCACTGGCGTGATCGCCCCCGAAGAACGCTTCGCGCTCACCGTCTGCAACCCGCCGTTTCATGCCTCGCTCGACGATGCCGCAGCCGACACGGCGCGAAAATGGCGTGGCTTGAAACACAGCGCGACACGTAAAGGTCATCAGCCCAAGTCACCGGCACCGGTCGCCTTGAATTTTGGTGGTCAGCACAATGAACTGGCGTGCGCCGGCGGCGAAACCGGATTTCTGCAGCGGATGATTGCCGACAGCCAGGCGGTGGCGTCGCAGGTCGGTTGGTTTACCAGCCTGGTATCACGCAGCGAGCATTTGCCGGCGATTTATCGGGCGCTGACCGCGGCGCAGGTGCGCGCGCAGCAAACGGTAGCGATGCGTCAGGGTCAGAAGCAAAGTCGATTCGTGGCGTGGAGTTTTTTGTCGGCCGGCGAGCGCCGCAAGCGGCTCAGCTGCAGCGAGCCGCCCGCGCAGAAGCGCTAGCGGCGAATGACAATTTCCACCCGCCGGTTCTGGGCCCGGCCACTATCGCGATCATTGCTTGCGACCGGCTGGGTGTCGGCGTAACCGGAAACCGAGATGCGCTGCGGCGGAATCAAACCGCCCAGCATCAATTCATGTGCCACGGACACAGCACGCGCCGACGACAACTCCCAGTTCGAACGGAACCGATCCGTTTCGATCGGCTGGTTGTCGGTGTGACCGGCGACTTCAATTCTGCCTTCGGTGCCCGCCAGCCGGTCCCGCACGCGCTGCAGCACCGCGCGCACCGGCGTCTGCAGTTCGGCGTCACCGGACGGAAAGCTGCCGTTCTCACGAATGCGCAAGGTAATGGTGCGACCTTCGGCAACCAGCTCAATCCGGTTGGCGACAATTTCCTCGGTCAGCGCACCGGCCAGATCGCGCGCCAATTGCTCGGTGTCCGCTTGTTCCTGCGCGGCCAACACCTGCGCGGCGGTCATCAGATCCTGCGATGGCATGTCGGCGGCCGGCTGTGGTGGCGGCTCGACCGCTTGTTCAGTCTGCTCGCCTTGGTCCGGCGTCAGCACCGGCACCTCAGGTTCTGGCTGAACAATGGCCGGCGCCATCGTGTCGAGCACAACCAAGGAACCCGCCTCCGCCCCCAGCGTTGCCTGCAGGGAACTGGCGATCGCCTTGAACTTGATAACGTCCATGGTTGAGAACGACAACAACAGGACAAAAAAACACAGCAGCAGGGACATCAGATCGGCAAAGGTCACCATCCAGGCCGGCGCGCCGGCACTGGCGGGAGCATCGTCCTCCTCGTCCTCCCACATCAGCCGCGCTCCTCCGGCGTCGGATCCACGTAGGCTTGCAGCTGCGCCACGATGGCACGTGGATTGTTGCCGGCCTGAATGCCGGCGAGGCCATCCATCACCAACAGGCGCAGGCGCTTTTCGTTCTGGGCGATCAGGCTGAGTTTGTCGGCGATTGGCAGCGCAATGATTTGGGCGATCAGCGCGCCATAAAGGGTGGTTAGCAAGGCCACGGCCATGCCGGGGCCGACCGCTTTCGGATCATCAAGATTGGCCAACATCGCAACCAGACCGATCAAGGTGCCGAGCATGCCCATTGCCGGCGCGACATCACCCAGACTGCGAAACACCTGGGCCGCGCGCTGGTGGCGTTGCTGCTCCATCGCAAGCTCGCGCTGCAGCGCGGTGCGCACGGCCTCGTTGTCGTGGCCATCGACCATCAATGTGACGCCTTTTTGCATGAACCGGTCACTGACCACTGCCGACTCGAGCGCCAGCAGCCCGCCTTTGCGTGCCTGCTCGGCCAAGCGGCCGACTTCGGCGACCAGATCGGTGGCGGCCGGCAGCACGTCACGCAACGCCCGGCCGGCACTGCGTAGCGCCAACAGACAATCGCGGCCGCGAAACCGGCTCATCACCACCAGCGGACTGCCCACCACCACAAGCAACACCGACGGCCAATCGAGGTAGCCGGCGATATCACCGCCAATCCACAGTGCTGCCACCAGCACGCCAATTGCGCCCAGACCACCGAGCAAGGTCGCCCAATCCAACACCGTTCCGTCCTCGTTTTGCCCATCCGCCGTCCCCGGCGTCCTGCCGCAGCCAGCCCCACAACCATAGCCCGTTTTCCCGGCACTGCCGTGAAAGCTTCGGCAGTTATCCGGCCTGCCGCGGTGGTAAAGCGCTTGGCCGGCACTGGTCGCATCAGCGACAATAGCGCCCCTCGACAAACCGCCCTCCCGACCGGGTTTTGACATGGCCAAGAAACCTGCTGCCGGCTTTGATGCCCAGCTGAAAGAACTGGAACAGCTGGTGACCCGCATGGAGCAGGGTGATCTGGACCTCGACGAGGCCCTGCGGCAATTCGAACACGGCGTCGCGCTGGTTCGGCAATGCGAGCAGCAACTGCAAGCCGCCGAACAGAAGGTGCAAGTGCTGAGCAAACAGGGCGATCAGGAAAAGCTGACCGACTTCGACAACGCGGTGGACCCGGCATGACCGCGTTGGCCACCTTTCTCG
>DASUEK010000203.1:0-3441 GCA_036275115.1 Permianibacter sp.
CAAAAGTCATCCTCAACACGCCATCGCCGCCAAGCAAATGACCGGTTTCGGCGGCATGATCACCATCTTTCTGAAAGGCGGTCTGGGTGAAGCCCGCCGCTTCCTCGAAACCGTGCAGATTTTCACGCTGGCCGAAAGCCTAGGCGGCGTGGAGTCGCTAATCGAACACCCGGCGATCATGACGCACGCATCGATTCCAGCCGAATCGCGTGCCAAACTCGGTATTCATGACAACCTGGTCCGGCTGTCAGTCGGCATTGAAGACGTCGCCGATTTGAAAGCTGATCTCGAGCACGCGCTGGCGGCGTGCTGAGGGTTCGCGCCTGGACGCGTCCGTTGAAACAAAAGGGCTGCCACGGCGGCCCTTTTGTTTGTCCGAGTGTTCGTGTCAGCCACGTAGCGGCGGTAGCAATTTGCTGACCTTGGCAAAGGTCTCTTCGTACTCGGCTTGCTCCATCGAATCGGCGACTAAACCGCCACCTGCCCAGCAATGGATTTGATGGTCGGCATGCACCAAGGTGCGGATGGTGATGCTGCTGTCGAGCCGGCCGAGGTAGTCACAGTAGCCAATGCTGCCGCAGTACAGGCTGCGCCGATGCGGTTCCAGTTCTTCGATGATCTGCATTGCCCGCACTTTTGGCGCGCCGGTGATCGAGCCGCCGGGGAAACAGCCGCGCAGCAGATCGAGCGGCGTCTTGCCGGCGGCGAGTGCGCCGGTGACAGAGCTGATCATATGGTGCACGGCCGGGAAGCTGTGGATGGTAAACAGCTCCGGCACTTTGACACTGCCGATCGCGCAGTTCTTGCCAAAGTCGTTGCGCAGCAGATCGACAATCATCAGGTTTTCGGCGCGGTCTTTTTCGCTGGCTTTCAGCGCGTCGATTTCGGCTTGATCGCGCATCGGATCGGCGTGGCGCGGCCTGGTGCCCTTGATCGGTTCGGTCAGCGCAACGCCATCTCGCACCGAAACAAAACGCTCGGGCGACAGCGACAAAATCTGGCCGCGATCGGTGTGCCAGTATGACGAAAACGGCGCCTTGTTCAGCGGTGACAATGTGCAATACGCGGCGTAGGCATCGCCGTGGCAGCGGGCCGAGAAACGCTGCGCCAGATTGATCTGATAGCAATCGCCGGCGTGGATGTAGTCCTGCACCTGACGAAAGGCGCGGCCATAGTGTTCGCGGTCGAGGTTGCTGTGCCAGTCGCTGTCGAGGGCAAAGCCGACGCGAGTGACTGCCGGTGCTGCCAAAGTCGCGGTGATGCGCGCGATCTGCTCGTCTGGCAAATCAGCAAACTGCCAGAGCCCGGCGGTTTTGCTGTCGTGATCCACAATGACCGCCCAGTGGTAAATGCCGGCATGCAGGTCGGCGAGCGGCAGATCCTGCCGGGCGAGCGCCGGCAGCGTTTCCAGCCGGCGGCCGAGATCGTAGCTGAGCGCCATCAGCAGACCGCCGGCAAACGGCAGGGTGCGGGCGCGGGCTTCATCGAGCACCGGCTTCGTCTCGCGAAGCGCTTGGTCGAGCAGGGCGAACGGGTCGGCCGGGCTCTCGCCCTGCAGCCGGCCTTTGTGGTCATGAAGGCGGGTCAGCCTGCCATCGGTGGTCAGCTGGCGTACTGGCAGGGCGCTGAACAGATCGAAACGGCCGCGTTCGTGGCCGCCGCTATCAAGCAATACGGCGCCGGCCCAGTCGGCAAACGGCGCGAACAGGCCGAGCACGCCGGTGCGGCCGGGGTAGGGCAACTCGCGCAGCAACTGCGGGTAGCGAGACGCAAGGGGGTAGCGGGACACGGCGGGGATGGTTTCAGGCTGGGATAGTTGCAGGCTGGGCCGGTTTCGGCGCCCGACCAGGGCGTTGGTCGTTCTAGGCGCTCAAGTGCGGGCAAGCGTATCATATTGCGCCCTTTCATTAGGCCGTTGGGCAATTCAATCAAACGACCGTTTGAAAGGTCGGGCCAGCCTGTTGTAGTCTCTGCCCCAAGCAAGACTTTGCTGCGCTGCACATAAGTATGCGTGAGTACCGTTCACCCCCTCGGTGATCGGACCCGGTACCGCAGCGCACACATTGCCGCTTTCGTTCTGCTCCGGCGCATTGGGGCAAGCGTGCGCAGAGGCTGGCCCGGTCCACTGCTGTTGCTGTTTTCCGTTTCCCGAGGCGGCCGCAACGACCGCTTCCGATTCCGACGAGGACTTGGCGAATGACCGTCATCAAGAAGGCCGACTTTATCCAGAGCGTGGCCGATGCGCTGCAGTACATCTCTTATTACCACCCGAAAGATTTCATCGATGCGATGGCCAAGGCCTATGAAGCCGAGCAGAGCCAGTCGGCGAAAGATGCCATCGCACAAATCCTGATCAATTCGCGGATGTCAGCCGAAGGCCACCGGCCGATCTGTCAGGACACCGGCATCGTGTGCGCCTTCGTCAAAGTCGGCATGAATGTCCGTTGGGACAGCGACCTGACCGTGGAAGAAATGGTCAACGAAGGCGTCAAGATCGCCTACGGTCATCCGGACAATACCCTGCGCGCTTCTGTGGTGGCCAATCCTGCCGGTCCGCGCAAAAACACCGGCGACAATTCGCCGGCGATCACCCATATCCAGCTGGTGCCGGGTGACAAGGTGGAAGTCGAAATTGCCGCCAAGGGCGGTGGCTCGGAAAACAAATCCAAATTCGTCATGCTGAACCCGAACGACTCGATCGTTGACTGGGTGCTGAAAACCGTGCCGCTGATGGGCGCTGGCTGGTGCCCGCCGGGCATGCTCGGCATCGGCATTGGCGGCACCGCCGAAAAAGCGATGTTGCTGGCAAAAGAATCACTGATGGAATCCATCGACATTCACGAGCTGAAAGCGCGCGGCCCGAAAAACAAAATCGAAGAACTGCGTCTGGAACTGTTCGAGAAAGTGAATCAGCTCGGTATCGGCGCGCAGGGCCTTGGCGGTCTTGCCACCGTGCTCGACATCAAGATCAAGGACTACCCGACCCACGCGGCGTCATTGCCGGTCGCGATGATTCCGAACTGTGCCGCCACCCGTCACGCCCACTTCGTGCTTGACGGCAGTGGCCCGGCTGAACTGGAAGCGCCCAACGTCAATGACTGGCCGCAAGTGACTTGGGAAGTCGGTGCGAACGTGCGCCGGGTCAATCTCGATACCGTTACTGCTGCCGACATTCAGAGCTGGAAGCCGGGCGAAACGATCCTGCTGTCCGGCAAGATGCTCACCGGCCGCGACGCCGCGCACAAGCGCATCGCCGACATGTTCGCCAAAGGCGAAAAACTGCCGGTCGATTTTACCGGTAAATTCATTTACTACGTCGGCCCGGTTGATCCGGTCCGTGACGAGGTGGTTGGCCCGGCCGGCCCGACGACTGCCACCCGGATGGACAAATTCACCCGAATGATGCTCGAGAAAACCGGCCTCGCCGGCATGATCGGCAAA
>DASUEK010000204.1:0-4096 GCA_036275115.1 Permianibacter sp.
ACTGCTGCCAGGCGGTGGCGCCAGCGCTCAGATCATGCGAGTAGTCCATGACGTACTGGCCGGCATAAACCGAACGCGAGCTGTTGCCAACCACAATGCCGGTGCTCTGATACCAGCCATTGGCATCGCCGGCGACCGGGCTGGGCGTAAACACCGAACCCGACTGGTTGCCCACCTGTACGACATCACCAAAGTTCAACAGATCAGCCTGTGCCTGAGCGGCAACCAGAGCCAGACCAGCGACGACAACTTTCTTGAACGACATGACCCCATCCTGTTTGGGTAGTTATTGTGCAACCTGTACAAGCAAACAGCGGGCCAATGGTCGGACCAAAAAATAAACGTTATTAATCAGATGGTTAAAAGATCGCCGCTGTCAGCATTTTTTCTTGTATGTAAATTTAATTGACTAGGGCTGTAAATAACTCTGCGTGTCAGGCCAGCTGCCGGAGCGTCCACTGGGCCAGATCGGCAAGCCGGTCATGACTGGTCAGGGCACTCACCTCCGGCTGCAGCGTCCGTAATTTGCGATTGCCAATGACGACCAGCGCATTGCGCTTGAGCCCGAAGCTGCCGGCGCGGGCCAATGGCGTGCCGTGAAAGTCCTTCTCCAGCCGTTTGCCGGAAGCGGTCAGCAGGTAGCGCAGATCGTCGATCAGCGCCTGCTGCTGGTCGTCGTTCGATGGCTGCTGCAAAGAGACATCGAGCGTATGGTTGAACAGTTTCTGGTTCCACGGGCAGACGGTCTGGCAGAGATCACAGTCGAACAGCCAGTCGCCAATACCGTCGCACAAATCGACTGTCGCCAGCACCGAAACCTCTGCCATCCATCAGCAGCGACTGCCTATTACGGCAATTTCAGCACTGCTAACAATAGGAGTGGATCTGGTTCTTCTGTCGCTCGAGTGTCTAATAGACGTGACGTTGCTTGCTGCCTGCCATTGCTCTGGCAGGAATCTGACATTTCCGTAGCCGAGGATACTCACGGAAATTTGCCGAAGCGCCGCGGCGCGCTTTAATAGTGAGGGCCAGCGTAATAGCTGAACTGACGTTGACTATTAGTTTCTTGAATGCCGTTGGACTTGGTAACCAAGTCCAACGGCGCAACAAGTGATTGGTAGTTACCACCAAAATGCAATATGCAAACTTGTATTGTTGCCGCGCCCCATTTCCGGACCACCAAAATCGTACTCAATACGTGTATGGCGCAGGAAAATTCCACCACTGGGGCCGGCGAGATAGCCAATCTGCGCTACAGCGCCGGTGGCATCTTCTGCTGCGAGATTTTCGCCACCAACATCATTTAGATTGAGGTCCGGCGAGAATTCACGTGTAACGCCGCCAGCAATTTGAATTGATTCGCCAAGCTGATATACCGCAAGCAGATTAACAGGGTAACGGCTGAACTTTACCTGCTGCTCGGTAGCCGTTACATCATCGACTTTGTATCCGAAGGTGTATTGCAAACCCCAATTGTTAGTTAGTTGCTGAAAGCCGCCGAATGCAAAATAAATACCTCCACCAAGCGAAACGCTCTCGGTTTCCGAGTCACCGCCTTCTTCATATACGCGAATATCTATTTCGTCACCGGAATCTTTGCCACCACCAAACTCAAAATACCAATCTGCGTGGCTGGTGTTTGCCGATAGACCGGCAAACAAGCATAGAAAAATCCTAAAGAACTTATTCATAGTACATCCGTTCAGATAATGAATTTCAACCGCTAGCGCGGGGCGCAGAGTAGTGGATTGGCGATACCTAGGCAATAAAGCAATTCCATCTTTACAAAACAATACATTCGCAGAGTCAGTCCATATCGCGCCGAACCGCGCAGAGTGCCGAACGTATGTACATTTCATTCGGACAAAGGTGCTGCGGGATTCGTGCCTACATATTCCGTTGCAGCATGGCAAGCGTCCACTGGGCCAGTTCGACAAGCCGGTCGTGGCTGGTCAAGGCGCTCACCTCCGGCTGCAGCGCCCGCAATTTTCGATTGCCAATGACGACCAGCGCATTGCGCTTGAGCCCGAAGCTGCCGGCGCGGGCCAATGGCGTGCCGTGAAAGTCCTTTTCCAGCCGTTTGCCGGAGGCGGTCAGCAGGTAGCGCAGATCGTCGATCAGCGCCTGCTGCTGGTCGTCGTTCAATGGCTGTTGCAAGGAGACATCGAGCGTATGGTTGAACAGTTTCTGGTTCCACGGGCAGACGGTCTGGCAAAGATCGCAGCCGAACAGCCAGTCGCCGATGCCTTCGCGCAGCTCGACTGGCGCCAGCTTGCGTGACTCGATGTTGAGGTAGGAAATGCAGCGCCGGGCGTCGAGTTTGCGCGGCTCGATGATCGCCTGCGTGGGACAGATATCGAGGCAGCGGGTGCAGGTGCCGCAGTAATCGGGCATCAAGGTGTTGGCGACCGGTTGCGGATGCGGCTGCAGATTCAATGAGCTGTAGATCTCGCCGAGAAAGAACAGGCTGCCTTTCTGCGGATGGATGATGCAGGTGTTTTTGCCCACCCAGCCGATGCCGGCGCGGCGCGCCAGATCGCGCTCCAGTACCGGACTGGAATCGGTGAAGCAGAGAAATTCTTCCTGCGGAAACTGGTGCTGCAAAAACGCAGCGATTTCGCGCAAACGATCACGAAACCAGAAATGGTAATCGACGCCTTGCGCGTACAGGCTGACCCGCGCCTGTTTCAGTGGCCAGCTTGCCAGCGGTTCCGGATGCGGGTGATACGGCATGGCAAACACCAGCGCGCTGTGCACGCGGGGCCATTGCCGGCGCGGCTCTTCCTTGACGGGCGCGTGCTCGACCAGATACTGCATGTCGCCGTGGTAACCGGCATCGAGCCAGTCGCGATACAGATCGAAACTGAGCGGCCGCGTCAGCGGCGTGATGCCAAAGTGACTCAAGCCGCGTTTCGGCAATTCGTCGGCGAGCAGTTCACGCAGCTGTTGTTCGATCATGATGCAATCACTTGGTCGCCGTCAGATAGTCGAGCACACCCCGCGCGGCGACCCGGCCGCTGGCAAAACAGGCGGTCAGCAGATAGCCACCAGTCGGCGCTTCCCAGTCGAGCATTTCGCCGGCGCAGAACACGCCGGGCACATTCTTCAGCATCAGCTGTTCGGTCATCGCATCGAAACGAACGCCGCCGGCGCTGCTGATCACTTCGGCAATCGGCCGTGGCGCTTTCAGAATCAGTGGCAGTGCTTTCAGCGTTTTGGCGACCCGCGTCATGTCATTCATCTGGTCTTTGCTGAGCACTTCGCGCAGCAACCCGGCGCGCACGCCGCTGATGCCGGCGCGGCTTTGCAGATGCGCCGACAAGGATTTGCTGCCGCGCGGCTTGTTCAGATCAGCAAGCACGCGCGCTTCGTCGCGGCCCGGCAACAGATCCAGCGTCAAGGTTGCGCTGCCAGTTTGCTCGATGGCATCACGCAGCGGCGCTGAGATGGCATAGATCAGCCCGCCTTCAATACCGCTGGCGGTGATCATTGCCTCACCCTGCTTGTGCCAACGCTGGCCACGCAAATCGGTGAAGTCGGCGATAACCGGCTTCAGCGGTTCGCCGGCAAATTTCTCGCTGAAGATCGGCGACCAGCCGATATCGAAACCGCAATTGGCCGGCCGCAGCGGCGCAATCGCGACGCCATACGATGCAAGCAGCGCTTGCCAGCTGCCATCGCTGCCAAGCCTCGGCCAGCTGGCGCCACCGAGTGCGAGCACCGCCGCGGCACAATCGTGTTCCCGCTCGCCGTCCGGCGTGGCCAAACGCAGCCGCAAACCCTGCTCGCATTCTGCAAAACCCAGCCAGCGATGACGCGGCGCAAACTGCACGCCGAGGCTGCGCAGCCGCTGCAACCAGGCACGCAACAGCGGCGCCGCTTTCATGTCTTTCGGAAACACCCGGCCGGAGCTGCCAACAAAGGTGTCGATACCGAGCCCGTGTATCCACGCCCGCAGATCGTCCGGCGAAAACCGCGCCAGCCAGTCACCGACCTGACCGGCGGCATCGCCGTAGCGGGAAATGAAATCGGGCAGCGCTTCCGAATGGGTGATGTTCATGCCGCCGATGCCGGCGAGCAGAAACTTGCGGCCGAC
>DASUEK010000205.1:0-3089 GCA_036275115.1 Permianibacter sp.
AAATCTTCAATGGCTTTCTTGACTGCGCTTTTGTCTTCGGAAATCGAGACTTCGGTGGTTTCGCCCGCGGTATTGGTTTTCAGCGCGGTGATGGTGACGTCGGCAACGGCGGTGGTGTAGGTGTTGCTGCTGTTGGTCACCGGACTGCCGTTGATTTTTATCTGGCCGTCGGCAGCAGCCTGGGTTTCGACCAGATTGGTCGAGATGGCATCCAGTGCGGCGTTGTTGTTGGTGACCGTCAGGCCGTTGCCGGTACCCGTTATTCTCGAGTTCAGTACCAGCTTGGTACCGGTGTCAGTTGAAATGATGGTCGCGGTGACGCCAATATTGTTTGATGAATTGTTGATCTTGTTGCGGATCTCGGTGAGCGTGTCATCGGCTTCGACCGAAACCGAGAAATTCTTGCCATCAGCAGCGAAGGTCAGCACACCGGCCCCGAAGGTGGCGCTGGAGCCGCCGGCAATGGCCGCAGATTCCAGCTTCGAACCGGTCGCCATCGCAACCACTTCCACCGAAAAATCGGACGCGCTGGCGGCGTCACCGGGCGAGACCGTGACGTAACCGCTTTGCGAAAGCGAAGTCGAGCGAACCTTGAAATCGGAAGCAGCGTCCAGCTTCTGCAGTGACGTTTTCAACGTACTGAGTGCGGATGACAGTGCACCGATGCCGGTCAATGTGGTGGTGGTTTGGGCTTCCTGGCGGTCCAGCCGCAGCTGCACCGGGGCGCGTTCAGCGTTTATCAGGGCCGAAATGATGGACTCAACATCGAGGCCCGAGCCAGCGCCGGCAGATGAAATGAGGCCCATATCGTGAACTCCCGCGGTCAAGCCGATGCCCGTCTTTCTTTGGGGAGAGCAACCCCCATGCCAGCCATCACGTGATGGCTGGGCCCGGTCTGGTGCCGAAGGTCAAACCTCAGCGCGCAGCAACAACCCTTTGCTTTCGCCTTGCCCTTCACTGACTTCCGCAAAATAGCGGGCCAGCTGCAACAACTCTTCGGACGGGATTTGCCGGATGACTTCATCCGTTTCCCGATCGCGAACGGTGATTACCGTGATGCCGGTGTCGTTGTCGACATCAAAACGCAGGCTGCGCCGGATGCTCTGGGCGTTCTGGTTGAGTTCATCAACTTTGGCACGCAGGGCTTCCGCTTCATCTTGGTTTTGTTGTTCCAGCCGACTGGCTTTGCTCTCTTCCGGCGCAGGCGCCAGTTGAGTTTTGTTCTCGGTTTGCGCCGGCTTGACGGCAATTTCTTGCCGGGTGGCAGGGCGCAGATTCACCACGTTGTTGCCAGCGGCAGTCGCAGAGGTGTTGACGGGCACGCGGGGACCGCCAGCCAAACTGTTCACATCAGTTGACATGGTCGTCTCCTGTTAATGCCATCCAGCGAACTCGCTGGACGTGCAGGCACGCGCGGGAATCGCGGCCGGCAGCACAACGGGCGACGGTCTTGCGACCGTCGCCGTTGTGGGCCCGTGGGAAGCGGCGGGACATCATTGCCGTTCCTTAACCTTCGCTTACTGCAGCAGCGACAGCACGCTTTGCGGACCGGCGTTGGCCTGAGCCAGAATCGCCAGACCTGCCTGTTGCAGCACCTGGCTCTTGGTCAGGTTGGCTGTTTCAGCAGCAAAGTCGGTGTCACGGATACGTGAGCGCGAGGCCGAGAGGTTTTCTACCGCGCTGCCCAAGTTGGCGATGGTGCTTTGCAGACGGTTCTGCACGGCACCCAAGGCGGCCCGCGAGCTATCAACGAACGACAGCGCATCGTCGAGGATGTTCAGCGCTTGCTGGGCGCCAATCGCGGTCGAAATATCGACATCGGTGACGTCAGAGAGTGCCGCGCTGTTGGTCGTGGTGGTGCCATCAATGGTGGCGGCGCTGGCCGTGCTGGTGAACGACTTGGCGCTGCTCAATGCAACGGTACCGATTGCACGCATGGCATCGTCAGCCGCTTCGGTCAATACATCGGTCGAGGCAGCCAGCTTGTTTTCACCGGTGTAGTCATACACTTGAACCGTGATGCTCTTGGTGCTGACGGTAGTCAGGCTGTCGATGGTGATGTCGTCACCGGCTTCGCTGGTCAGGATGATTTCCGAACCATCAATTTTTGCGGTCAGGCCGGTGGTACCTGCTTCGGCGTTGATGGCATCCGCCATCGAGGTCAGATCGCCGCCAGCAACCGTCGCCTGGATGGTGACGCCAGTGCCTCCCTGACCTGCCAACGTGAAGGTGAAGGTGTCATCGCCTGAGAAAGTCAGGCCAATCGTGGTGCGCGCATCGGCTTCAACGCCAGTCGAGCCGCTGACAGCGTTAATCGAAGCCGCTACCGACGATGCCGAACCCGAGACGGCAATCACTTCGGTTTCCAGACCAGCGATGGTCAGGTTGCCGGTTACGCCGTTTGCCGTGACAGAACCGGCGGCCAACACGCCACCCAGCGAGGTGACGGCAGCCGCGCCGGCGGCGTTCCACAGATCGCGCGTGTACGAACCCATGTTGTTGGCCTTGTAGTTACCCAAGGTCACGTTGATGGTTTCGAAGGCATTGGCGCCGACCTGGAAGGCTTCCGAACCGAAGGTGCCGTCTAGAATCTTGCGCGAACCGAAGGTAGTCGTTTCGGCGATGCGGGTCAGCTCCTGCTTCAGCTGGTTGACTTCCTGCTGGAGCGCGGCGCGTTCATTACCGCCATTCGAGCCGTTGGCGGACTGCACGGCGAGGTCACGCATACGGAGCAGGATGTTGGTGCTTTCCTGCAACGCACCTTCGGCGGTTTGTGCCAGCGAGATGCCGTCGTTGGTGTTGCGGATAGCCACCGACAGACCACCGATTTGCGAGCTCAGCTTGTTGCTGATCTGCAGGCCGGCAGCATCGTCCTTGGCGCTGTTGATCCGGAAACCGGACGACAGGCGCTGGAACGTGGTGGCAAGCGCGTTGTTGGTACCCAACAGATTACGCTGGGCGTTGATAGAGGACGCATTCGTCTGAATGACGCTACCCATGATAGGTCTCCTTCGATGTCCCACTCTGAGAAAGCGGGGCCTACAAAGTTACGAGACGCTGGCAACTGCCCTGAGAAAGCTCGCTGCCGA
>DASUEK010000206.1:0-2859 GCA_036275115.1 Permianibacter sp.
AGTGCGGGCAGCGAGTGTACAGGTCCATTGCGCTCAGGCAGGTTCGTTGTTGCGCACGCCGTCCAGACGGATCCAGTCCTCGTGCTGCGTGCTGACAAGGTTATCAAACCAGCGTCCGTAACGCTGCTGTAACTCTGCACCTTGTTCCGCAAGCAGGCCGGACAACACCAGCTTGCCGCCTGCCGGCAGCCAGCGCGCAAACGCCGGCGCCAATTGCCGCAATGGCTCGGCAAGAATGTTGGCGACGATCACATCGCAGCGAAAATCGTCGGCCAGCGGCGGCAGGGCCACCGTTAACAGCATCGGATCGATCGCATTGCGGGCGGCGTTTTCGCGCGTTGCCAGCAAGGCCTGTGGATCGTTGTCGATGGCGGTGAGCCGGCCAGCGCCGAGTTTGCCGGCGGCAATCGCCAGAATGCCGGAGCCGCAGCCGTAATCGAGCACATGCTTGCCGTCGAGATCGGCGCCATCCAGCCATTGCAGGCAGAGCCGGGTGGTCGGGTGGCTGCCGGTGCCAAAGGCCAGGCCGGGGTCAAGCAGCAGCGGCACCGTCGCCTCGGCCGGCACCGGGTGCCAGCTTGGGCAGACCCACAGCCGTTTGCCGAACGCTTCCGGCTTGAACCGGTCCATCCAGGCCCGGACCCAGTCCTGATCCGCCACCGGTTGAAAGCGGGCGTGACCACCGGCGGGCCAGATCGGGCTGTTCTGCAGGCTGGCCAGCGTCGCCTCGGTGTCGATGTCGTCATCGAACAGCGCGGTCAGCACAATCTGCTGCCACAGTGGTGTTTCGCCCGGGCCGGGTTCGAGGATCGGATGATCCTCGGCATCCTCATAAGTCACCGCGAGCGCGCCATGGTCGAGCAGCAACTCGTCGAGCGCATCGGCGACGTCTTTTTCAATCTGCAGTTTCAGTTCGACAAAGGCCATTGCCATCTCCTGCGCGTGTTCGGGGCCACGAAAAGCGCGCCACCCTACCGGGAGTTGTCATTGTGCGCAATCGTGACTCCGTACACAAAGCTACAGAACGATACGCAAATGCGATTGAATGGAGCGTAGCGGATCGCTGTAATGAGCGCCGACAGCCAGTCTCACTCTTGCATGGTGTCGGCCAGCGGAGGGTCGCGCTCGGGAAAGCATTATTGAGACTGGCTGTCCCTGACTCCTTGAGTCAGGCTGTGTGCAGCTCTCCACTCGCTCGCAAGGCGGGTGTTCAAAATACCTCGCAGTCTGCAGGGGGCAAATCGCTAGCGTGATTTGCCCTTTTTCTTTGCCGTTTTTCTGGTGGCGCCTCAGCAGCCGGCAGGCGATGACCTTTCTGCAGGTACAAAAAAGCCGGTGCAAGCACCGGCTTTTCATTTGACCGCGCGTGAGCCGCGCGATCAGATCACGCCGCGGCGTTCCTGATCTTTCTCAATCGAGCGGAACAGCGCGCCGAAGTTGCCTTCGCCGAAGCCGAGTTCGTTCTTGCGCTGGATGATCTCGATAAAGATCGGGCCGATCAGGTTGCGGGTGAAAATCTGCAACAAATAGCCGTGCTCGCCGCCATCGACCAGCACCTGATGGTTGCGGATACGCTGGTGATCTTCAATGACGTTCGGTACCCGCTCGAACACTTCGGCGTAATACTCGTCGTCGATATCCAGTGTCTGGATGCTGGTGCCGACCATCTTGTCGAGCGAATCCAGAATATCGTAGGTGCCGAAAGCGAGGTGTTGCACGCCCGGGCCGTCGTATTCGCGCAGGTATTCGGCGATCTGATCCTTGTCGTTCTTGTTTTCATTGATCGGAATGCAGAAGCTGCCGTCCGGCGAGCGCAGCGCGTACGAGGTCAAACCGGTTTTGACACCGTTGATGTCGAAGTAGCGCACTTCATAGAAGCCGAACACGTTTTTGTAGAAATTCGACCACTGTTCCATCGTGCCTTTGTGCACGTTGTTGGTCAGGTGATCGACGAACTGGAAACCTTTGTCAGCCTGCACCAGCGGTTGATCGAGCGCGACAAATTCGCTGTCGTAAATGCTGCCTTTCTCGCCAAACGTGTCGATGAAATAGATCAGGCTGTCGCCGATGCCGTAAATGGCCGGGTAGGGCAGATCTTTTGCGCTGTCGTTGGCGCTGCGGGCACCGCGGCGCACGGCTTCGTCATGGGCGAACTGGGCGTCATCGACACGCCAGCCCATCGAGCAGATCGCCGGGCCGTGTTTCTTGGCAAAGCCGGCCGAGAAGCCGCTCTTCTCGTGGTTGATCAGGAAGTGAATGTCGTTCTGGCGGTAGTAGACGATGTCTTTGGCTCTGTGTTTTTTCAGTTTCGAAAAACCGAATTCCCAGAACAGTTTGTCGAGGTTGGTGCTGCTGCCATCGGGCGCGCAGAACTCGGTGAATTCGATGCCGCGCAGGTTCAGCGGGTTGGTGACAGTTGCCGGGACGGCGGTGACCGGGGTGGTGCTCACGGGAGATTCCTCTGACCGGGGAGGGCCGCGACGGGCGGCCTTTCGCAGGTCGCCAGACTAGGCAGGCAAAGTCCTCAAAAAAAGAATAATATTTGGGCCATCTTCATCCAATAAATCGATGGCCGGTCGGACCCCATCAGGGCCCCGATGCCAGTGCCGAGGAAGCCCTGATGAGTCTGGACCTGGAATCGCTAAAGGTGCTCGACACCGTGGTGCGCGAGGGCGGCTTTGCCAAGGCGGCCGAGCGCCTGCACAAGGCCCAGTCGGCCGTCAGTTACCACGTCCGCAAGCTGGAGCAGTCACTCGGGTTGGCGCTGCTGACCCGCGACGGCTACCGGGCCAAGCTGACCCCGGCCGGCGAGGCAGTGCTGAGCGAGGGCCGGCGCTTGCTGGTGCAAGCAAGCCAGGT
>DASUEK010000207.1:0-15578 GCA_036275115.1 Permianibacter sp.
GAGACGAGGCGATTTAACGATGGCAGCGCACGGATCGGCGTTGTGGTTTTGGCGGCTGGCGTTCGCGGTGAGCCTGCTCGCTGTCGGTTACGGATCGCTGGTGCCCGGCGACACGCTGCCACCGATCGCGAGTAACGACAAGCTGCTGCATCTGTTGGGGCATGGCGGTATTGCGTTTTGCGCGGCGTTGGCGTTTCCACGCCGCTGGCGGTTGTTGTTGTCGCTGTTACCGATCTACGGGGCCGGCTTGGAGTTTCTGCAAACCTGGGTGCCGAATCGCAGTTTCGATTGGCACGATATGGTCGCCAATGTCTGTGGTGTGTTGCTGGCCTTTGCGCTGGTCTGGCTTTGGCGGCGTTATCAGCAACGCTGAAACGCGGCCGCGCTGGCAGGTCGCATCGCTTGCACGTTTGCACTCGTGACGCGTGCTGACGGTGTTCGGCTGCGCGATCGCCATCACGCATGAAAAACAAAAGGCCGGTGCTCACCGGCCTTTTGTTTTTTCTGACGGTTACCGCGCGCTATTTGTTTTTGTTCTGGGCCTTGTCGAGGATGGGCTTCAAGAAACGCGCCGTGTGCGAGGTTTTGCTTTTTGCCACCTGTTCCGGCGTGCCGGCCGCGATGATCTGGCCGCCGCCGTTGCCGCCTTCCGGGCCCAAGTCGACAATCCAGTCCGCCGTTTTGATGACGTCCAGATTGTGCTCGATGACGACAATCGTGTTGCCGTGATCACGCAGCTCGTGCAGCACTTTCAGCAGCTGCTTGACGTCGTGGAAATGCAGGCCGGTGGTCGGTTCATCCAGGATGTACAAGGTGTTGCCGGTATCACGCCGTGACAATTCCTTGGCCAGTTTGACCCGCTGCGCTTCACCGCCCGACAAGGTCGTTGCCGATTGGCCGAGCGTGATATAGCTCAGGCCGACATCGACCAGCGTTTGCAGTTTTTTGGCGATGGCGGGCACGGCGTCAAAGAATGCCCGGGCATCTTCGACGGTCATCGCCAGCACTTCCGAAATGTTTTTGCCCTTGTACTGCACGCCGAGCGTTTCCCGGTTGTAGCGCTGGCCCTTACAGACATCGCAAGGCACGTAAATGTCCGGCAGGAAGTGCATCTCGACCCGCAGCACGCCATCGCCTTCGCAGGCCTCGCAGCGGCCGCCCTTGACGTTAAACGAGAACCGACCCGGGCCATAGCCGCGCGCACGCGCTTCCTTGGTTTCGGAAAACAATTCGCGGATCGGTGTGAACAGACCGGTGTAGGTCGCAGGGTTTGAGCGTGGCGTCCGGCCGATCGGGCTCTGATCGATGTCGACAACTTTGTCGAACAGTTCCAGCCCTTCGATGCTGTCATATGGCGCCGGTTGATCGGCCTCGGCACCATTCAGCTCGATGGCGGCGATGCGATAGAGCGTGTCGTTGATCAGCGTTGATTTGCCCGAACCGGACACGCCGGTGACGCAGGTAAACAGGCCGACCGGAATTTCCAGCTCGACCTGCTTCAGGTTGTTGCCCCTTGCCCCACGCAGCACCAGCATCCGGTCTTTGTCGACCGGCGTGCGTACTTTTGGTATCGCGATTTCCAGTTTGCCCGACAGGTATTTGCCGGTCAGCGAATCTTTGGCGTTACAGATTTTGTCGTAGCTGCCGGCGGCAACCACGGTACCGCCGTGCACGCCGGCGCCGGGGCCGATATCGACAATGAAATCGGCCGAGCGGATGGCGTCTTCGTCGTGTTCGACCACGATCACGGTGTTGCCGAGATCGCGCAGGTAATTGAGCGTGTGCAGCAGCCGTTCGTTGTCGCGTTGGTGCAGACCAATCGACGGCTCGTCCAGGATGTACATGACGCCGACCAGACCCGCGCCAATCTGCGACGCCAAGCGGATGCGCTGTGCCTCACCACCGGACAACGTTTCGGCGCTGCGATCGAGCGTCAGGTATTCCAGACCAACGTTGACCAGAAAACCAAGCCGCGCCGAAATTTCCTGCAGGATCTTGCTGGCAATCTTGCCGCGCTGGCCGGTCAGCTTCAGGTTGTCGTAAAACTCCTTGCACTGGGCGACCGACAGCGAGGTCGCTTCCGGCAAACTCAGTTTCTTGATTTTGACGTTGCGGGCGCCTTCGTTGAGGCGTGAGCCACCGCAATCCGGGCAGGGCCGGGTGGTCATGAACCGCGACAGCTCGTCGCGGATTTGCTGCGACTCGGTTTCCCGGTAGCGCCGTTCGAAATTGGCGACGATGCCTTCGAACGGATGCCGACGCACGACGGTATCGCCGCGGTCATTGAAATAGTGGAAGTCGATGATCTCGCGGCCGCTGCCGTACAGCACCACGTCCTGGGCTTTCTTGCTCAGTTTCTTGAACGGGGTGTCGAGCTCGAACTTGTAATGTTTGGCGAGGCTGCGCAGCATGTGAAAATAAAACACGTTGCGCTTATCCCAACCACGGATCGCGCCGTCTTCCAGCGACTTGTCCGGATCCGACACGATGCGCTTCGGATCAAAGAACGAGTCCATGCCCAAACCGTCGCAAGTCTGGCAGGCACCGGCCGGGCTGTTGAACGAGAAAATTTTCGGTTCGAGTTCGGTCAGGGCAAAGCCGCACTGCGGACAAGCGTGCTTGGCCGAGAACAGCAGCTCTTCCTTTTTGTCTTTCGCGGATGCCGGCTCGTCCATGAACGCGACTTTGACGATGCCGTCGGCGAGCTTCAATCCGGTTTCAATCGACTCGGCCAGCCGCTGTGCCTGGTCGGCGCGCACCTTGAACCGGTCGATCACCACCTCGATGGTGTGTTTGCTGCGCGCATCCAGTTTCGGCGCGTCAGCGAGTTCAACCACCTGGCCGTTGATCCGGGCGCGGACAAAACCTTTGCCGCGCAATTCCACCATGAGGCCCAGATGCTCGCCTTTGCGGTCCTGAATCACCGGCGCCAGCAACATCAGCTTGGTGTCTTCCGGCAACTCCAGAATCCGGTCGACCATTTGCGACACGGTCTGGGCATCGAGTTTGATCCCGTGGGTCGGGCAATGCGGCTCACCCACCCGCGCGTACAGCAGACGCAGGTAGTCGTAGATTTCAGTGACCGTGCCGACGGTCGAGCGTGGGTTGTGTGAGGTCGATTTCTGTTCGATCGAAATCGCTGGCGACAAGCCTTCGATGTGATCGACATCCGGTTTTTCCATCAAGCTCAAAAACTGGCGCGCGTAGGCCGACAGCGACTCGACGTAACGGCGCTGGCCTTCGGCGTACAGCGTGTCAAACGCCAGCGACGATTTGCCGGAACCGGACAAGCCGGTGATGACAATCAATTTATCGCGCGGCAACTCGAGATCAACGTTCTTGAGGTTGTGTGTGCGCGCACCGCGAATCAGGATCTTGTCCATGCGTATCGGTTCTGCCGAGGCTGGTCTGCGAAAACACCGCGCCGGGCCGGCGCGGCAAAAGCTGGTACTATAGCGGCCCTGACAATTTCACGCCCACTGCCATCTTTCCTTTTGCCGGCATGATTCCTGACACCTGTCTGACAGCAGTGCAATCCGGGCCGCACACCGGTACCGGACAACGCAACCTTTCCAACGTGGCGCTGCCGGCATGAACCTCGACCGAAAACTCACCGCTACCGAACGCCGTACCGCATTCGCCTTGGCTGCCATTGTGGCGTTCCGGATGCTCGGCTTGTTCATGTTGCTGCCGGTGATGACCACCTATGGCGGTGCGCTGGCCGGTTACACCCCGGTGCTGGCAGGCTTGGCGGTCGGTATCTACGGCTTTACCCAGGCGTGCTTGCAGATTCCGTTGGGCCGGCTGTCTGATACGTGGGGCCGCAAGCCGGTGATCACGCTCGGGCTGGTGTTGTTTGCGCTCGGCGCGCTGGTGGCGGCGCTGTCTGATCACATTGTCGGCGTCATCATCGGCCGCGCCATTCAGGGCGCAGGGGCCGTGTCGAGCGCCGCGCTGGCGCTGGCGGCCGATGCCACGGCCGAGCACCGACGCAGCAAGGTCATGGCCATCATCGGAATCAGCATCGGCGGGGCGTTCATTCTGGCGTTTCTCGGTGGTCCGCTGCTGGCGTCGTTCGGTGGTTTGCCGGCGGTGTTCTGGGCGACGGTCGCGCTGGCGCTGCTGAGTCTGTTGCTGGTGCTGGTTACGGTGCCGGCGGCGCCACCGGCGGCCAGTGCTGGCGATGGCCAGGCCCGCTGGGCCACCTTGTGGCCATTGCTGCGGCGTGGCGATCTGCCGCGGCTCAGCGTCGGCATTTTCGCGCTGCATTTCGTCATGACGGCGCTGTTCATGGTGCTGCCGATGAAGCTGGTGGGTTTTGGCATCGACCGTGCCGACCATGCCAGTGTCTACCTGCCGGTGTTGATCGGCGGCGTACTGCTGATGGGGCCGCTGCTGCGGATCGCCGAGCGGCGCAGCCTGCACAAACCGATTCTGCTGCTCTGTTTGCCGCTGCTCGCGCTGGCGCTGACGGTGCTCGCGTTGCCGTCGCTGAGCGTGGTCATCGTTGGCTTGGTGCTGTATTTCGCGGCATTCAACTGGCTGGAAGCATCGCTGCCGTCATGGTTGTCGCGCATCGTGCCGGCCGGCCACAAAGGTACGGCAATGGGCTTTTATGCCAGCGCCCAGTTTCTCGGTGCGTTTGCCGGCGGTGCGCTCGGTGGCGTGCTGATGCAATGGCATGGGCCGACGGCGGTACTGGTTGCCGGCGTCGCGATGGTGCTGCTGTGGTTGCTGTTCGCGCTCGGTCAACAGCCGTTGCCGGATTGGCGGACCACCCAGCTGCCCGCCGCCGGTGACGCGCTCGCGGCCACCGCAGCAAAGTTGCGTGCGCTCGATGGTGTCATCGAAGTCATTCCGCAACCGGAGCAGCAAGCCGTGGCGCTGCGTTACGACGCGCGCCGGGTCAACGAACAGCAATTGACCGATGTGATCACCGGCAAGTGAGCACGCTCAGTGCCGCGTGGTCTGTACCAGCGGCAACCGGATCTCGGCGACACAGCCGCCACCATCGCGATTGCGCAACTGCAAACTGCCGTCATGGGCTTCTGCGATCTGCCGGCTGAGCACCAGGCCGATGCCTGAGCCACCGGATTTGGTGGAGTAGAACGGCACAAACACATTGCTGCTGTTGCCAAGGCCGTCGCCGCGATCGGCAATCTGCAGGCACAGCTGCTCATGCTCCGTGTGCGCCAGCACTTCAATCGCGCCAGCGGCACCCGATGCCTGCATCGCTTCATGAGCGTTTTTCAGCACGTTGATCAACAGTTGCTCCAGCTGCACCGGGTCGGCGAACAGCTGGGCCGTGGCTACCGTCACTGCATCCGATTGCTGGATGGCGAGTGGCCGGCTCGGCAACAGTTGCGGCAAGCGCTGCAGCAGCGCCGCCACGGCCAGTGGTCGCCGATTCGGTGGTGGCAAGCGGGCGAGATCGGCGTAGCGGCGGATGAACTCGGTCAAGCTCTGGGCGCGCTGCTGGATCAGTTGCAGACCGTCGTGCAGGTCGCGCTGCAATTCGCCTTGCAATGCATAGTCCAACGACTCGGCAGGACCATCGTCCGTTTTGCGCAGCAAGTCATCCAGGCTGGCGCTGACCGAGGCAATCGGTGCCAGCGAGTTGTTCACTTCATGGCTCAGAACCCGGATCAAGCGTTTCCAGGCGTTCAATTCTTCGGCACGCAGCACCCGTTTCAAATCGGTAATGAACAACAGATGTTGGCTGCGGCCTTGTTCGCGAAACTGCTCTGCCTGTACGCGCCAGACCCCGCTCATGTTGCCAAAACGATGTTCCAGCACCGTCGGCAGCTGACAGTCCAGCAGCAACCGCAGCTGCAGTTCATCCGCGCTGCGGCGGCGCAAGGCATCCCAGTCGTCACCGAGCAGTTGGCAGGCGGCCGGATTGGCCAGCGTCAGCTGCAGGCGATCATCAAAGGCGAGAATCGCGACGTCGATATCACGGATGACCTTGTCGAGCAGGTGCTGGGTTTCTTCGGTGCGCAGACGCTGATCGCGCAGCTTCTGCGCCAGCGTGTTGATCTCACGCACCAGTTCGCCGTAGCCGCCGGTGTCGCCGTCGTTGCGTCCGCGCAAACTGAAATCACCGAGCCGCACGGCCTCAACCAGATTGCTCAGCTTGCGCAGCTGATTGACCAATCGTTGCCGCACATACCAGGCGCTGCCAAGCCAGCAGACCAGCAGCAGCGCCGTCAGCAACACTGCCGGATGAAAGCTCAGCCAGGCATTTCGCCACAACTGCCACAGCAGCAGCGCCGTTGCTGGCGATCCGGCCAGCAACACCACCAGCGCCATCCGGTTTTCGACCGCGCGCCACGACCGGCGTGGCGCCGTGCTTGCAATGAGGGATGTCGCGTCCGTGCGAGTGTCGGTCATAGCTGGAATTTTTCCAGCCGGCGATAAAACGCAGAGCGGCTGAGCCCCAACGCTTTTGCGGCGGCGAGCGCGTTGCCGTCATGTTTCTTCAGCGCCGCGACAAGCAAGCGCTTTTCCACTTCTTCCAGCGTCAGCTCCTGTTCCAGCGTGGCACCTGCAGTCAGCGTGTGGTCGCTATTGGCGTCGCGGTCCGGCAAGGCGAGATCGGTGCGCTGGATCAATTGTCCACGGGCCAGCAGTACAGCGCGCTCGAGACAATGACGCAGTTCGCGCACATTGCCCGGCCACTCGTAGCGGCGCAGCGCATCGAGCGCGTCGGAGGCAAAGCCGCGGCAATCACGCCGGTATTTGCCGACATAACGCTGCAGAAAATGTTCGGCCAGCAACACAATGTCATCGCCGCGGGCGCGCAGCGGCGGCACGGTCAGCTCTATGCCACTCAGCCGATACAGCAAATCCTGGCGGAACTTGCCGTCACGCACCAGCGCCGGCAGATCAGCGTTGGTCGCCGCGATGATGCGGACATTGACCTGCTGGCTGCGGCTGCTGCCGACTTTTTCAAACTGGCCGCTTTCGAGCACGCGCAGCAACTTGGCCTGTTGCGGCAGCGGCAGGTTACCGACTTCATCGAGAAACAGCGTGCCGCCATCGGCCAGCTCAAAGCGGCCGAGCCGGGTTTCCTTGGCATCGGTGAACGCGCCTTTCTGGTGGCCGAACAGTTCGCTTTCGAACAGCGATTCCGGAATGGCCCCCATGTTGACGCTGACAAAACTGCATGCATTTCGTGCGGACTGTTGATGTAGCCACTGCGCCAATTGGCTTTTGCCGGTGCCGTTCTCGCCGGTCAGCAGAATGTTGAGATCGGTGCCGGCAACACTGGCGGCCTTGCTCATCAACTGTTGCATGGCCGCGGAGTCACCAAGCCATGGCTCCTGCTGGCCTTGCTGTTTGAGCAGTGCGTTTTCCTGACCAAGCCGATGCAGCTGGCGCCGCTGCTGCGCCATTTCCAGCAGGTTGCCAATCAAGGTCAGCAGCCGGGTGTTGTCCCACGGTTTTTCGATGAAGTCGTTGGCGCCTTCGCGCATGGCCGCGACGGCGATGTCGATAGTGCCCCAGCCAGTCATCGCGACAATTGGCAACTCACTGTCGAGCGCACGCGCTTCACGGATGAGTTGCATACCTTCACTACCGGAAGTGGTGTCGCGGTCGTAATTCAAATCCATCAGCAGCAGATCGTAGCGCTGCGCTTGCAGCGCGCTGAGCGCCGCGGCCGGACTGGTCACGGTTTCGCAGCGATGGCCGGCCGATTTCAGCAGCAGCCGCAAGGCACTCAGCACGCTGCTGTCGTCGTCGGCGATTAAGATCTGAGCCGTCATGCCAGTCCCGTCAGCGGAATCGGGCGCCGCGCGCCCGATTCCTGTTCCATTGACCAAAGCGGCCACCTGCTATTCATAGCGCAGTGCCGCCGCGGGGGACAAGCGCACTGCATATCGTGCCGGCAAGACGGTGGCCGTCGCGACAATCGCACCAACCAGCAGCAACACTGCGACGGCGATGCTCGCTTCCTGACCCTCCATGCCGTACAGCACCGAGGCGAGCGCTTTCATCATCAGCAGCGCCAAGCTCAGACCGACTGCAGCTCCGACGGCGAATCGTATGCCTGCTTGCTTGAACAGCATGAACAGCACGCGCTCTTCTGAGGCGCCGAGTGCCCGCCGCACGCCCAACTCCTGTGTCCGCAATACCACCGAGCGAGCAATGACGCCGTAGATGCCGCTGGCTGCCAACAACACGCCCAATCCAGCCATGACCAGGAACAATTTGCTGACAAATACCATACCGGCATTGTAGCGGTAGATACGCTCTTCCAGACTCAGCATATCGTACACCGGAATGTCGGCGTCGGCGCGGGCGACTTCGGTCGCCAGCGCGCGGGCAAGCGCCAGCGGCTCGCCTTCGGTCGCGACCGCAACCACCAGATCTTCGACTGGATGCTGGCGTAGCGTCAGATACAGATCCGAATAACGGGATACCTCGACATAGGGTTGGCCGTAAACGGCGTCACCGACCACGCCGATCACCGTGTACCATTTTTCGTTGTTCGGATCGTGGTCCCGGTCGAGCCCGATGCGTTTGCCCACCGCCACTTGGCCCGGCCAGTTTTTTTCGGCAAAACTCTGGCTGATGATGGCAACCCGTTCTGTCTTCTCGCTGTCGCGTGCGTCAAACAACCGGCCCTGGATCAGCGGTATTTCAAAGGTGCTGAAATAGTTGTCCGAGATTATTACCCGGGTGGCACTTGGGTAATTTTTGTCCGGCACCTCGGTACCTTCCACAAGGTACGTCCAGATCGGCCCATACATGCCTGGCAAATGGCAGCCAAGGCTGACCGCTTGCACGCCGGGCAAACGCGACAGCTGTTGCTGAATTTGCTCGGTGAAGCGACGATGCTCGGCCGGGTCCAAGTCATATTTTTGGGTAAACAGATCGATTTCGCCGATCAGGATATTGCCGGTGCGTGCACCGAAATCGGCTTGCATGATGTTGCGCGTCGAACCCACCAAGGTCAGCGATGCAATCAGCAACGCGATGGACAGGGCGATCTCGGCGATCACCAGCACATGCGTCATGCGGGTCATGCGCAGGCTCTGGGCACCGCGGGTGCCGTCGCGCAGGTAGCGGTTCATGTCGCCGCTGCTGGCGCGAATCGCGGGGTACAAGCCCACTGCGAGCGCGGTCAAAACGGTCGCGGCAAAGGCAAACAGCAAGTTATGGCTGTCGATGCCGAACTGCCACCAGAACGGCAGGTTTTCACTGACGTCGGCCCATTCCGTGCTGGTCCAGCGCAACCCCCAGCTGGCGAAAAACAGTCCGATCACGCCGCCCGCCAATGCCAGCAGCAAGGCTTCCCACAGAATCTGCCGAATCAGGATGGGCCTCGGCGCGCCGAGCGCCGCGCGCAAGGCAATTTCCTTTTGTCGCTCAGCCGCGCGCACCAACAGCAAGTTACCGACGTTGAGCACCACCAGCAGCAGGATGACGCTTGCTGCAGCGATCATGACCGCAACGATCGCCATCGAGTTGTTCATGTTCTGCTGAGTCAGTGGCCACACTTTGACGGAATCGCCGGTGTTGGTTGCCGGATGCTGTTGTTCCAGTCGCTTGGCAATGGCCTTCAGTTCGGCATCGGCTTGGTCGCGGCTGACACCGTCATGCAAGCGGCCGATGATGATCGCGTACGGACCTTCGCCGGGCACCAAGGTTTTGCTGACTTGCTGCGGCAACCACAGTTCGGCCGTTTCGGGGAACCGGTATTCCGCTGGCATGACACCGACAACCGTGACGGGTTCATCGTCAATCTTGATGATCTGGCCAACGACATCACGACTGGCGTGAAAATCGCGCTGCCACACTTTGTGCGAAAGCACCGCGACCATCGGCGCTCCGGCAGCCGTGTCGGCCGGTTGCAAAAAACGACCGAGCAGCGCCGGCACTGCGGTCAGCTCAAACAGCTGGCTGGTGCTGTAATAGGCCTCGAGTTTTTTTGGCAACGAGATACCCGACAGCGTAACGTGGCTTCTTCGTGCCTGAATGAACACGTCAAACGATTTCTGCTCGGCGGCAAACTGCTGGAAATCAAAGCCGCTGATGGAGTTGCCGCCGCCCTCGGTACCGTCAACCACGGCGCCGACCGCCATCAGCCGCTCGTGCGCCGGAAATGGCGTGTCAGCAAACGCCAGGGTCCGAACCAGCGCATACATGTACACCGCAATGCCGAGGCCGGCGGCCAGCACGAAGAGCGTCAGTGCGGTGAAGCCTGGCGTCTTGCCCAGCAGGCGCAGCGCGTAGCGAATTTCCTTCCACATGGTTTGTCCCTCTGCCGCATCACCGTCAAGGCGGCGATGGGTGTGATTCATTAGTCGTGTCGCAGCGCGGCAGCTGGCGACAGCGCGATGGCTTTGCGGGCCGGCCAGAACGTGGCGAGTCCGACAATGCCGCCAACCAGCAACAGCACCGTCAAGGCGACTGCCGTGGCTTTGCCGTCAAGGCCGAACATCGCGTAGCGCATGGCGTGCATCAACAACACACCGAGTGCCAAACCCACGCCGCCACCGATCGCGAAACGCCAACCGCCCTGTCGCATCAACATCGCCAGAATCCGTTGTTCGGACGCGCCGAGTGCACGGCGCACGCCAAGTTCCTGGGTGCGCAGCGCGACCGAGCGGGCAATGACACCGTAAATGCCACTGGCGGCGAGCAATACGCCCAGCGCGGCCATGGCCAAAAACTGTTTGGTGATCCAGACCAGACCGGCGTTGCTGGTATAGCGGTAAATGCGTTCGGCCAGTGGCATCACGTTGTCGATCGGCAATCGGGTATCGAGGCGGCTGACTTCGCTCGCGAGCGTGCGCGCCAGCGTCATCGGCGCGTCCGTGGTCGCGACGGCGACCAGCAATTCCGAGGTCGGCCGTTGCCGCTGACTGAAGTACAACGCCGAATAATCCGGTTGCGCCATGTTGTCTTGCTGATACAACGCATCATCGACGACGCCGATCACGGTGTACCAGCGCAGTGCTGCCGGCGAGGGGGATGAAAGGACTGATTCGCCCGGCTCGGTGGTGCTGGCCAGCGGCAGTTGCAGCCGTTTGCCGAGTGCGGACTGTTGTGGCCAATGCCGGTCAGCAAACTGCTTGCTGACGATCACAACCGGGTCACCGCTGTTGTCGCGGTGATCAAATACTCGGCCCTGCAGCAGCGAAATATCGAACGCAGCAAAATAGCGGTCCGACACGATCACCCGCTGCACGCTCGGATAGCGCTCGTCGGTGACCTGTTGCCCTTCAATCAGATAACTTTCCTCAACGCCGAACATGCCGGGCAGGTGACTCGCAAAAGCCACCTGTTGAACACCGTGTTGCGCCTGCATGCCAGCTTCGAGTTGATCGCGAAAGGTCTGGTGAGCGGTCAGCGGGTAACGCGTCGCCGGCAAACTGAGGTTGGCGATCAGTACGTTGTCGATGCGGGCACGAAAGTCGATATTCACTTTGCTGTAGGTGGAAATGCTCAGCATCAGCGCGACGATCAGCAAGGCGACCGACAAGGCGATTTCCGCCATCACCAGCACATCGGTCAGCCGCTTCATTCTCAGGCCACTGCTGCCGCGGGTGCCGTCGCGCAGAAACTGGTTCAGATCGCCGGCGCTGGCACGCAACGCCGGGTACAGACCAACCGCGATGCCGGTCAACAGGATCAGGCCAAACGCAAAGCGCAGATCGGCGCCGGTCAGTTCAAAGCGCCACCAGAACGGCAGGTGCGTGATGAAGCCGGCAAGCTCCTGGTTGTTCCAGCCGAGGCTCCAGCTCGCAAAAAAGAGGCCGATGAGGCCGCCGGCCATGGTCAGCAATAGCGCTTGCCACAGCATTTGCCGCACCAGCGTCAGGCGCGGCGCGCCGAGTGCCGAGCGAATGGCGATTTCTTTTTGCCGCTCGGCGGCACGCGCCAGCAGCAAGTTGCCGGCATTCAACATCACCAACAGCAGAATGAAGGCCGCTGCGGAGGCCATCACCATCAACACACTCATGCCGCCGCTGGTGATGTGCTGTTGAACAAATGGCCACACCACGACATTCCGATCGGCGTTGGTGGCCGGAAACTGTTGCTCGAGCTGACTGGCAATCATTTTCAGCTCGGCTTCGGCGTCGTGCCGCTCGCTGCCAACACGCAACCGGCCAATGATGCCGGCGTCCGGCCCCGCGCCCGGTTGCAGCGCCGGGGTGTCCGGCAGCGGCAGCCAGGCATCGGTCCAGTTCGGAAAGGCAAATCCTGCCGGCATCACACCGACGACTTGGGTCGGCGTGTCGTTGAGCGTGATGGTGCGACCAATCACATTCGGATCGGCGTTGAACGTGTCCTGCCACAAGGCGTACGACAACACCGCCACCGGCGCTGCGCCGGGCGCCGAGTCGGCCGGTTGCAAGACCCTGCCGAGCAGCGCCGGTACCGCCGTCACGTCGAACAACTGGCTGTTGCTCAGATTGGTGCGCAGCCGCTTCGGCCATTCGCCATCCACCAAGGTGGCGGCATCGGAGCGCGATTGAAAGAACCGATCAAAATGCTGCTGGCCGGTTGCCAGCTGCTGGAAATCAAAACCGTTGATCGCGTTGCCGCTGATCTCTTTGCCGTTGATCTCGGCACCGACCATCATCAGCCGGTCATGGTCCGGAAACGGCAGTTCCGCGTAACCGAGTGTGCGAACAAAGGCGTGCATGTACACCGCCACGCACAGGCCGGCTGCGAGGACAAACAGCGTCAGCGCCGTGAAGCCCGGCGTTTTGCCAAGCAGGCGTAGCGCATAGCGAATTTCCCGCCACATAATGGTCACTCTCCATTCGCTATCAAAGGCGCGCACTGGCAGAATCAGGGGTTGCGGACGGCGGCAACGATGGCTGCCGCCACCGCTCACCCGGATGGCGCAGGTAACGATCGATCAGATAGCGCCATGGCAGGATGAGTGGAATCAGCACGACACCCATCATGCAAGCGAACAGCGATTCGGACGCGTAGGTATCCAGGCCCGGGCCACGCCACATCGGCAGTGCCGACGCAATCACCCAGATCAGCTTCCACAGCAGTTCAAACATCAGCAGCGGCAGCATTTGCAAGGGATAGCGCAGACCAAGCAGCGACAGCAGCGCCAGCGCGCCGAGCATGGCGCGGATGACCGATGTCGGCCCGGCGATCAAATTCGGTGGCGAAATGATGCTCGGCCAAACCGTTATCAGCAGACCTGCTGCCATCAGCAAATACATGGCGCGCAGCAAGTGCAGGCGCAGAACCGAGACGTCTTTCATTGGGGTAATGTCCATACTCGAGTGACTCAGGTCTCAGTGCCGCAAGGCTTCACGCCGCCGCGACGGCGTCGGTGCGGCTGTCATCGACAATGCGGCCATCGAACAACGCAATTTGCCGTTGGGCGGCTTTGGCCGAGCGCGGGTCGTGGGTGACCATGACAATGGTGGCGCCGTCGCGGTGCAGCTGCTTGAGCAGGTCCATCACCATTTCGGCATTGCGCGAATCGAGGTTGCCGGTCGGTTCGTCGGCGAGCAGCAACGACGGTTTGCCGGCAAGTGCGCGAGCAATGGCGACCCGCTGTTGCTGGCCCCCGGAAAGCTGGCTCGGGTAATGCTGGCTGCGGTGGCTCATGTCGACTTTTGCCAACGCATCCTGCGCCATTTGTCGGCGCTGGGCGTTGCTCAGATCGTCGCGGTAGGTCAGCGGCAGTTCGACGTTTTCCAGCACGTTCAGATCGGAAATCAGGTTGAACGCCTGAAAAATGAAACCGACTTCGCGGTTGCGCACCTTGGCGCGTTCGCGGTTGTTCAGTTGGTCGACGCGCTTGCCGGCCAAGCGGTACTCGCCTTCGCTCGGCATTTCGAGCAGGCCGAGCACCGACAGCAAGGTCGATTTGCCACAACCGGACGGTCCGGTGATCGACACGTACTCACCTTGGTTGATGGTCAGGTAAATGCTGCTCAGTGCCAGGGTTTCGACTTCATCGGTCAGAAAGGTCTTGCCGACATTGTCGAGGGCAATGACCGGGTTGGCGGTTGATGATTGCGGTTGCATGCGGTTCTCCTTGCTTGCCTGTTGTTGCGTCTTTGCGTACTGACTGCGTTGCCTGAATAAAGCGATCAGCCGTGGCGGCCATTCGTCAATTCATCTGCACCCGCTCCGGTGCGCCCCAGAGCGTGGTGTCGTTCAAAATGATGCGGTCGCCCGCTTTCAAACCGGTTTTGATTTCAATGACATTGACCGAGGCCTGACCAAATTCGACCGCGATGCGTTCGGCGCTGTGCTCGTCATTCAGCCGGTACACCTGCATCGGCTGGTTGCTTTGGCTCAGCGCCGGCCGCGGTACATACAGCGTGTGCGCAAGCGCAGCGATCTGCACGCTGCCGTCAATGCTCAAATCCGGACGCGCGCCTTTCGGCATGGCTTCAGTCAGCTGCACATCGACCTTGACCATGCCGGCGACCACGGCCGGATCGATGCGTGTCACCACGCCGGCGACGATGCCGTTGCGGGTGTCGATGCTGGCCGCTTGATTCAATGCCAGATCACGCGCCTGTTGCTCGGGAATTTTCAGTTCGGCGTAGAGCGCGGCCGGGTCGGCCACGCGGCCGATTTCGCCGCCCACCAGCACGCGCTGGCCCGGCTCCAGCGGCAGCGCCTGAACAATGCCTGCCATTGGTGCGCGCACGGTCAGCGCATCGACTTGTTCTTTCGCCCGCAAAAACTGTTTGCGCACTTTTTCCACCTGCGCCTCTTTGGCATTCAGCTGCGCGCGCAAGTTGTTGTCGAAATGCTTCAGCCGGTCGCGCTCGATGCGCAGCGTTTCCTGCAGCTGCTGCACGTTCAACGCGGTGCGTTTGTGCTCCAGCTCCGGAATCACCTGGCCTTTCTCGGCAATCAGCCGCGCTTCGGCCTCGTACTGCAGCTTGGCGCTGTTGTAGGCAAACTCGGTTTTGACCACGGTGGTTTGCTGGTTCAGCTGCTCGCTCGCCAGCGCCACTTTCAATGCGCTGTGTTCGGCCAGCAGGGCCTCCAGCGACCAGCGTGCTTCTTCCTGCGCTTGCTGCAGCGCCGGATTGCTCAGCGTCACCAGCACATCGCCGTCCTTGACCGCGCTGCCGGCGCGCATGTGCACCTGTTCGACCCGGCCTTCGACCTGCGCCGCCACCCAGCGCACTGTCACCGGCAGCAGCACGCCATTGCCATGCACCCGCACATCAAAGGCGCCGGCGCTGACCGTGCCGATTGCCAGCGAGGCTTTCGAGACCGGATAGCCGGCCGGCTTCAGCGTGCTGCTGGTGTAGGCAAGCGCGGTCGCGGCCAGCGCGGCGCCGGCAAGCCACAGGCCATAGCGGCGCGGCCAGTGACGAACTGGGGCAGAGCGGGGGCGGTCCATGGTGTGTGCGAGCATGTGAGCGAAAAGTGGTTGATACCTGAACCGGTAATGGCAAGCGCCGTGCCAGAGCGCCAAGTGTTTGAAAACATTGAAAGGAGCGCGCCATGGCTCGCCTATACCGGCCTGCTGCGTCCCACGGCCGGGACGGCGGGCACGCCACCCTGTCCCGAAATTGGGACGGTCGCAGCGGCTGCTGTCATGGTCCAGGGCCCCCGCCTGA
>DASUEK010000208.1:0-4580 GCA_036275115.1 Permianibacter sp.
GACTCCCTTATGTCCAGCGGTCGCTAGTCTTGTTACAGCTGCACTGCAGCGCCGTCACAAGAGGAGATAGCCGTCATGCGGGGTATAGCAATCGTGGTAATGGCCGTCATGCTGCTCAGTGCAGCAGGCTGCAGCGCAATGACCGAGCGCAAGTCGACTTCGGTTACCGACGCCAACAAAGTCGCATTGGTTAACGCGGCTGCGCGTCAGCGTGGTGTCGAAGTTATCTGGGTCAATTTGCCGCAGAAATCAGCTGAAACAGCTGGCAAGACGAAGAGTGTGGCCAAGAATTAAGTAATTGCAACATCGAAGCCGCGGCAGGATGGCGGGCAGCGGTAGCCGTTACGGGCTGGTGCTGCCGATTGCATTCGCAGGATGCACGCCACCTGCATCCTCGGGGCGCCCGCTACATCCGCAGAATGCCCACAACAATGTCGACGGCAATGACCACCGACAGCAGGGTCAAATACAGCACACCAATCATCAGGAATTTGCTGAAGGTCAGCAAATGGCCTTGGCCGTACACCCGCTTTTGCATCAAGTACAGGTAAAGCGGTACGCCGAATGCCAGCAGTAGCCCGGTTACCGTTCCCATCAGCGCATCCAGCCAGGTCAGCTGACTGGTCAGCAATTGCGATTGCCCGGCCACTTCATTGGCCACCATCAACAAGGTGAACAGAATGAACATGAAGCAGTGACTGTGCAGCGCGACAATCAAATGCTCCATGTACAAACGATTGGCAAACGGATAAAACAGTTTCAGCAGCAAGGCAAACAGCGGCAGCAGGATGAACATCGACTGCGGCAGCACGCTCAGCACCACCTCCGCCAATTTCTTCGGATCGTCCTGGATCCGTTTGGCTTTTGCACTGACCTCGCTGTTGAGCTCCTTGATCCATTGATTGGCCACGTCTGGCAAAAATGGCACCGGTTCGAAGATGGAGATTTCTACCTTGGCATCGGTCTTGGCCGGTGGCGGGGTGGCGGTTTGCTCGGTGCCTTCCACTTTCGGTAATTCCGGCAGCGCCGGTTCGGCCGGTGTCACCATGCCTTGCTTGGCCATCGCGTCACGCATCGCCGGAGCTGCGTTTTGCATCGCGGCCGCGACTTGCGGGTTTTGCAGCGCCTGCTGCATCTCCGGCTCTTTCAGCAGTTCTTCGGCGGCTTGTTCATCGTTGTTGAACTCAAAGCCTTTGCCGAGCGAGAACATCAGGCCGGCAATCAGGAAGAACACCAGGCTGGCGATGACATACAGCCGCAGCGGCGGCACGTAGCGCTGACGTCGGCCCGCGAAATACTCCAGCGTCAGAAAGCCCGGTTTGAACAGCAGCGGCTTGAGGGTGCGGACCGCGCGCGAATCGAGGTTGAACACGTCATGCAGGATGTCACGCAACAACAGACCGGCATGGCGCAGGGAGGTTTTCTCGTGCTGACCGCACTGGTAACAAAAAGGCCCCTGCATGGGGGTCTGGCAGTTCTGGCACAGCCGGGCGGCTGGCTCAATCACGGTGGTGCTGAGCATTCCCTGCAGCGATGACGTGGTAGGCGATTGGTCCGGGCGTTGGACCGGCAGTTGGGAGGCTGTCATGTCGGTGGAGGCGTACCGCTGGCGCAATCGCAAACCCTGCGATCATCGATAGCGGCAAGGGTAAGCCAGCGCCGGGCAAACAACAATCCATGCGGCTGTTGTCGGTGCCGTGAACCATCACGGCTGTTGAATCAATGCGCCAAATGCGGCGGCGCTGGCTACCAGCAATGCCGGTGCTATAGTGCAAACCACCGAGCCGGTTTGCCGTGCAGAGGACGTCGGCCATGGCAACAACAACGCTGTCCACAGAACTGTCGCCCGCCTTGCAGCGCAAGCAGTGGGCGTATGCCATCGTGTTCCTGCCGCTGCTGTTACCGTGGCAGGGGCTGCGTTATGGGGCGCTGACCGGGTACGAATTGCTGTTCCTGTACTGGACGCCGATGGTGGTGTTCGGCTTGGTACCCTTCATTGACATGCTGCTTGGCCGCGACACCGTCAACCCGACCGATGATCAGGCGCGCGCCATGACCAGCGCGCGCTGGTATGTCTGGCTCACCTTGTTGTGCCTGCCGTTGCAGCTGTGGAATGTGCTCAGCGGTGTCGTGGTGGCGACGCAGCTGGACAGCGTGCTGGCCTGGATCGGCTGGACCGTGTCGATTGGCACAATCAGCAGTGTCATGGCAATCACTGTTGCTCACGAGCTCATTCACAAAAACGAACGGCTGGAACAACTGACCGGTGGCATTCTGCTCGCCACCGTCTGCTACGGTGGCTTCAAGATTGAGCATGTTCGCGGTCATCACGTCCATGTCTCGACGCCGGAAGATGCGTCCTCGGCGCGTTTTGGTGAGAGCTTGTACGGCTTCGTGCCGCGCGCCATTTTCCGCAATGTGCGCAATGCCTGGCGGCTGGAAGCGCAGCGGCTGCAGCAAAAAGGCCTGCCGGTCTGGTCACGGCACAATGAGCTGCTCGGCTGGCATGGCCTCAGCCTTGCCTTCGCACTACTGTTGTTTGCGTTATTCGGTTGGCAGGGACTGTTACTGTTTCTCGGCCAGAGTCTGGTCGCGATTGTGCTGCTCGAAACCGTCAACTACATCGAGCATTACGGCCTGCACCGCCGCCGTGGCGACGATGGCCGCTACGAGCGGGTGACCCATCAGCACTCATGGAATTCCTCGCACCGGCTCAGCAATCTGTTGCTGTTTCATTTGCAGCGTCATTCCGATCATCACGCCTTTCCAAAACGCCGTTATCCGATCCTGCGCCACTTTGACGACAGCCCGCAGCTACCGGCCGGTTATCCGGCCATGGTGGTGCTGGCATGGTTGCCGCCGCTGTGGTTTGCCGTGATGAATCCGCGGGTGCAGGCGTATTACGGCGGTGCGCCGCAAGCGTGAAGGGTGATGGCAGTTTGAAATCGCCGGTACGGAAGACGAGCCGTGCTTGAAGGACGACTCGCGCTGCACACGCGAGTCGCTTTTTCGCCCGGCGGGTTACTGCAGCGCCGCGTCCGACTCGCGGCACTGGTTGTCGACACAGGCACAACCGGCCGGTTCCTGAAAGCCGCAAATGCTGCTGCGGCCTTCCTTCTCACACAGCGCCTTGACTTGCTCCGGGAAGGTTTGGACATCTTTGTGCACACATTGCGGCGCATAGCCACAG
Source organism: Permianibacter sp. (assembly GCA_036275115.1). Taxonomy (GTDB): domain Bacteria; phylum Pseudomonadota; class Gammaproteobacteria; order Enterobacterales; family Permianibacteraceae; genus Permianibacter. The sequence goes on from DASUEK010000208.1 coordinate 3,191, forward strand.
CAGTTGCCAACATTCTTGACCACGCAGTCGCTGTCAGTCTCGCAGCGTTTTGCCAGGCTGTTCTGGTATTGCGCGAGCGAAGCCGGGGCCGCACCATCACCGGCTTCGGCCAAGGCGGGCAGATCGGTTTCGCCGCTTGCGTTGCTTGCTGTCTCGGCAACCGGTGCGGTAGCTGTCTCAGTAGTTGTCTTGCTAGGCGCGCCAGCGCTTGGGTCACTTGCCGGTGCGGCGATGGCCCGTTCGGGTTTTGTCGCTGCCGCCGCGTCGTCTGCGGTCGCGGCATTGTCGTTACACGCGGCCATCAGCAGGCTGGTGACCAGCAGCAGTGTGCGCGCCATCATTTGTCATCCTCCTTGGCAAAGCCGCTGATCACAATCGACATGCCCCCGAGCACGATGAACAGCGGCCACCACTTGCCGAAATCCCAGTCGAGCAGAAACATGATCGCAACCAGACCGGTCGCCAGGGCGCCGATGCTGGTGCCGGCCGCTTCGGCATCAAAGCGGCCCAGGCGGCGCACCCGGGTGACGACGCGAGTCGCCATCGCCACCGCCGGGATCAGGATGAACAGCGCCCACCAGTTGTCGATCCAGAGAAAATCGAGTCGGTAGCCGTGCTCGCGCGCCAGAAACAACAAGCCGACAATAATCACCACTGCGCCAAGCGAAAACCGGTAAATCAGTCGGTCAGTGCGGTGATTGCAATCGGTTGATTTGTTTTCCAATGCAGGATCCATCGTCTGTTTCTCCCATAATGTGCGCGCTCGATAAGCGCGCACCAAAAAAATCATGCTGTCAAAAAGCTCGTCTGTTGTGGCGCGTTCAGTCGCTGTGATCGGTTGCTACGCCGCCGCACCGTTCTTTACTCAGGCAGTAGCTTGTTGCTGGCGGAAACGCCAGACGCCGATACCATAGGCGACCACGCCAATGCTGAGCAAGATGGCAAGTGGCAACAGCATCTCGCGACCGCTGAAACCGCGCCAGATCGCCCCTTCCAGACTCAGGATGCCCCATTTGACAGGGCTGATGTGACTGAGTTGCTGCAACCATTCCGGCATCAGGAACAGCGGAATCATCGAGCCGCCAATCATCGCCAGCACCATCATCACCGCCCAACCCATGCCATTGACCGCTTGCTCGGTTTGGGCAACGGCGGCGAGCAGTGTCATCAAGCCGCTGAAACAGATCGCAATGGCAAGCATCGCGGCGAGCAGCGCTGGCAGTTGCGGCAACGCTACCTGAAAACCAACATGCGCGACCACCAGCAGCATGCTCATCACCGCCAGTTGGGTCAACAGGCAGGCGAGGGCTTTGCCGGCCAGAATCGCACCGGCGCCGATTGGGGCGGCTTGCAAGCGCAGCAGCGTGCCGCGCGTGCGCTCCAACACCAA
>DASUEK010000209.1:0-2320 GCA_036275115.1 Permianibacter sp.
CCCACCAATTTCGCAGCCAGCCCGGTCCGGCTTTGCTAAGCTCGCGCCGCTTCCCGCCTTCAGGTAGTCGAGATGTTTGCATTGTCTGCTCGCCGGCGCTCGCCCCGGTCCCTGGCTTTGTTGCTGCTGCTCATCACCGCCTTTGCGCTGGCGCTTTGGCGCAGCCCGTCGCTGCCGGTCGCCGGCTTCGCCGACCATGCCGTGCTCACCACCCCGGGCGACGCGAGTGCGCCGGCGTTTGCCAGCCGCTTTGTGTCGCACGCCTCCGAGCGCTTTGTCCACGCCGCCTCGATGACCGCGCTGCCGGACGGTGGCCTGTATGCCGCCTGGTTTGGCGGCACCCGCGAAGGCGCCGACGATGTCCGCATTTATGGTTCGCGATTCGACCCGGCCAGCCAACAGTGGTCGGCCGAACAGGTCGTGGTCACCCGCGAACTCACCGAAGCCGCGCTTGGCATGCGCATCCGCAAACTTGGCAACCCGGTGTTGGCCGCAGGGCCGGACGGCCGCCTCTGGCTGATTTATGTGTCGGTGTCGCTCGGCGGCTGGGCCACCTCCAACCTGAATCTGATGACCTCGGCTGACGGCGGTCAATCCTGGTCGGCGCCAAAACGCTTGGTGATGACGCCGTTCTTCAACCTGTCGACGCTGGTGCGCGGCAAACCGCTGTTCCACCGCGACGGCAGCCTTGGCGTGCCGGTGTATCACGAGGCACTGGCCAAGTTTCCGGAATACGCCCGCATCGATCAGAACGGCCGCGTGCTCGACAAGGTCCGGATGGATTTCGGCCGCGACACCTTGCAGCCCTATGTGGTGGCACTGAGTGAAACCGATGCACTGGCCTTGCTGCGCGATGACAGCGCCGCCCGCGTCGTGTCGGTGAGCCGCACGACCGACGCCGGTCGCAGCTGGAGCGCACCGGCACTGACCACAATGCCGAACCCGAACGCCGCCATCGCCGCGGTCCGTTACAACGACAGCGAATTGTTGGTCGCGCTGAACGATCTGAAAAAAGATCGCTACCGGATGAGCCTGTACCGGGTCGACAACGCGTTGCAACACTGGCAACTGCTCGACGTACTCGATGCCGCGCCAAACGGTGAAGCCGGGCCGATGCCATTCCCCGCCTTTCAGGCCGCGCTGAGCGAGCGCTTTCTCGCCAGCGCGGCACCGGATCAGCAGCAGCTGTTGCCGGCGTATCTGGCCGAATGGTCCGACAGCGATCCACGCGGCTGTAAACGCGGTGCCTGCGAATTTCGCTATGACTACCCCTATCTGCTGCAAACGACTGCGGATCGGTTTGAGCTGATGTATTCCTGGAACAAAAGCATGATCAAGCACGTGAGCTTTTCGCGCGCCTGGGTTGAAAACAAATCGGATGAAAGCAACAAACCGGGAGCGCAGCCATGATCGTCTCGCTGTATGTCGCGCTTGGCTTTGCCGCGCTGCTGTTCCTGTTGCTGCCGAGCAAGCGCTTGCCAACGGCTTATCGCGCCGCCCTGGCGCTGCTGCTGCTGGCCGCGACCCAGCTGCCGGTTGATGGCGTCACGCTGGCCGGCCAGTGGCAAGCAACCGCCGGCGAATTTGCCATCACCACAACGCTGCTGCTGCTGACCCTCGGCTGGCGGCGGCTGCGCGGACAGCGCCCGTTGCTGCCGGTTGGCGTGCGCCAGCCCTTGATGGGCCTCGGTGTGTTTGCGCTGATTTTCTACCCGCTCAGCATGGGCGCTGCCGGAGTCGATCCGTATCGCACCGGGTTCCTGCCCGCCCTGGTGTTGACGTTGGTGTTTGGCGTGGCGTTGGTACTGTGGTGGCGCGGTCGCAACCCGTTTGTGGTCACCGCGCTGCCATTGGCGACACTCGCCTACGCGTTCGATCTGCTGCCTTCACACAACTACTGGGATTATCTATTTGATCCGGTGCTGGCCGTGTTTGGCTTGAATCTGCTGATCCGCCGGGCACTGCGGCGCTGGCGTTTTCGGCGCCAGAAAGCACAACGGCAGCGCGTGGCCACTGTTGGCTAATCGGTGACTCCAATGGCGCGTGATGCGGGGCCTGAGCGCCACCGCTCTCCCCGCCAGTCCTCTCGTCAGCAACAAAGAAAAGCCCGGCTTGCGCCGGGTTCGTAAAAAGCGGATTTCAGCAGCCGCGATGCGCTGCCGTCACGACTCATTTTGCTGCGCTTTTTTCCGTCGCCGCTTGACCGGCCGGTACCACGTTCTGATAGAACAAATAGCGCGAGGCTTCGTAGTAGCCACGCGCTTTGCCAGCCAGATCGGCAAACCGTTCCGGCTGCTCCTTGCTCAGATCCTTCAACGGA
>DASUEK010000210.1:0-15808 GCA_036275115.1 Permianibacter sp.
ACAGACTGACATCCTTCCACAGCAGTCGCTCCAGTTGGCGCCACAGCGCTTGTCGGTTTCCCGGAACGCGCAACCACAAATAACGCACGCGGGCCAGCCATTCGCGACCGAGGAACCCGGCCATGAAACAGCCATACAAGCCCATCGCCAGCAGCGCAAGCGGCGACAACAGGGTGGTCGGTGGTTTGTCGTTGCCGAGCGCGGGAATGATCAGCAGCAGGGTCATCATCAGCGGAAACGCGCCATACAAGAACAACTGCAACAGCAGGCGATTGCGCCAATTGTCATAGGTGCCCAGCAGGAGGGTGTTGGCCGCCGAACGGGAGCCGCGGAAGCCAAGTTTCAATAGGCCTTCCGGGGCACAGGCATTTTGTCCGTCTTGCAAGGCATTGAACTGGGCGAAAATCATCGGCAGCGGCAGGATGCGTCGCGCGGTGCGTAGCCAGCGAAAGAGCAGGACCCATCCTGACAAGGCAAGGCCAGTGAGCAACAAGCTGGTATTCGGATTGGCAATTGCAGCGCGAACAGCGGGTAGCTGCCAGATCTGTGATGCGCCGACAATGAACAGCCAATACAGGGCGGCACCCCAGCGGCTATTGAGCCAATACTGACTCAGCAACAGAAAAAGTGAAATGACGGCAAAGCTGCTGGTAAATGCCTGCAGTGTCAATCCGTACTTGGTGAATGCCGAGACCATGCCGAACCAAAGACTGGCGAGTCCGGTCAACATCAGCCAAGCCAATGCGGCCTGGCGCCGCAGCGAGGGCGTCAGGCTCAATCGGGTGTTGCTGACGAGTTGCCGGAACGCGATGCCGCTAACGATGAGGGGAAACAACCACATCAGCACACTACCGATCAGAATCAATAACGTGTGCACGCGGCTGTCTGTTTCCCATCGCGACCAGATCATGCCGGCAAGTGCCAGCAATGCGCCAGCGGCGAAGGTCCAGCGCATGATGCGTTGCCAGAACAGGTAATGTCGCAGCAAACTCAGCAACGTGCTCATGCGTGCAGCTCCAGGAAAATGTCCTCCAGCGATAGCGGCTCGACCAGCGGCTGCAGGCCGGCTTGATGCAGACGCTGGTGGTGATCGTCGCTCCACTGACTCAGGGTCAATACCTGCATTCCGTGCTCGGTGCGACGATGCAGGATGCCGGCGTCCTGAAAGCCGGCGGGAAGACGCGCGTCAGCAGGCACGCGCAGGCGCACGGTGCGCTCCTTCAAGTTGTCCAGCGCATCATCAACGAGCAGACCGCCATCTTTCATGACCCAGACCCGGCTGGCGACGCGTTCCAGATCGCTGACGATATGCGTCGAAAACAGCACGGTGCGAGCGCCGCTGCTGGCGAGTGTGACGATTTCTTTCAGGAATTGTCGTCGTGCTACGGGGTCCAGGCTGGCGACCGGCTCATCAAGCACCAGCAATTCCGGCTCGTGCCCAAGCGCCGACAAAATCGACAGCTTCTGGCGTTGTCCGAGCGACAGCTTTTGAATGATCGTGCTGAGTGGGATCTGCCATTCATCTGCCAGTCGACCGATCAGAGCATGATTCCAGCCCGGATAAAACTGTGCGATTAACGCCAGGTATTCGCTGCCCTTCATCTGCGGCAACAGCTCGTCCTGCTGTGGGACAAAACCAATCTTGTGTTTCAGCTTCTCGTCAACCAGCAGCGCGCAGTCACTTCCGAACAGGTTGACGCTGCCGGCATCAGGCAAGGCAAAGCCGAGCGCGGTTTCGAGCAAGGTAGTTTTTCCAGCGCCGTTGAGACCAAGCAGACCCACCACGTCGCCGCGCTGGACACTCGCACTGATGCCTTTCAGCACTGCTTTGTCGGCAAAGCGTTTGTGCAGGCCTTCAATGTTCAGAACATCTTCAGTCATGGTCTTTCTCCATCGCCCGGCGTACCAGGCCGAGCACATCTTCCGTGGACAGTTGCAATTGTTTGGCGGCGTGCGCCAATTGTTCGGCCTGTGGTTGCAGGCGATGCAGCCGATCAGTTTTGCTTTCTTTGCTGTGGGCTTGCGCCGCGACCGTCATGGGTTTGCCGCGTTGACGCTCCAGCAGGCCTTCCGCTTCCAACAGGCTGTAGGCTTTGGATATGGTCATCGGATTGACTGCATGCGTCAGCGCCAGCTCGCGTACCGACGGCAATTCGGCGCCGGCTTTCAATTGACCGCCAGCGACCAGCAAGCGCACCTGATCGATCAGCTGCTTGTAAATCGGAATACCGGATTGCGGATTCAGCGTGAACATGGTGTGGTTATGGCTCGTCGCGCGGGTTTGTTGTCAGTGCCAACACCACCATTGGGCCTGTCATCAGCAGCAGGAATTGGGCGAGGCGTTCGTTGCCAGCCAAGCTCATCAACACGCTCAGCAGTGGCATGAGCAGCAGCAGTGTCCATTCACTGATGCGCAATCTACGACGCGAAACATGGACATCGCAGCGCTTATGGTTCGGTTTATTCCACATAGCCCCTCCGGAAACCTTCGACGAAACCGGTGGAAAATTCGGCGATGTGGGCCGAGGCGTAAAGCACCATCGCGCCGGCGAGCAGCAGGCCGCGCCGGTTCTTGCGGTAGCCGATGATCAGCAGCGGCAAAGCCGCGAGAAAGAGGCTCAGTTCAATCCAGAATGCCATGGGATGTCCTTGCATGGAGAGTGGCAGTTGGCTGTGTCGTGCGCCGCCGACGTGGCCGATCGATCAGCAGCAATGCGGCCAGCAGCGCCGGCAGGACAAGCAGCCATTCGGTCACCACCGGCAGCACCGGAGCAGCGCCAAACAGCACGATGATCAGCGGCAACGTCGGTGCCAGCAGCACGGCCAAAGCCTTGGCGCTGCGAGTAACCAGCGTAGGGCGGGAGCGCTCCACGGCGACCTCGTTATTGCCTATGTGTATATTTACAGTAATACACTAATGCACGTGCCGCCAAGGGCAATTTCGTAGCGTTTTGTAGCGGTGGCTGGCCCGCCGGCCGCGGATGCGGGCCGGTTGGTGCAAATCTGGCGAGGGAAGGACCCCCGGCGGTTGCCGGGGTGAGGGGCAGAAAGGGGAAATCAGAATGGTCGCAGCACGGCCAGCAAGATGATGGCGATCAGCGGAACGACCGGGATCTCATTGATGGCACGGTAAAACCGCTCGCTGCGCCGGTTGCGGTCGGCCGCAAAGTCGGCCATCAGCTTGCCGCACCAGACATGAAAGCCGATCAGCAGCAGCACAAACATCAGTTTCAGGTGCAACCACCCCTGCTGTTTGAACCACTCCAGGCCGTAGCCGTGGATGGCGGCGAGGCCGAGTGCAATGGTCACGATGGCGCCCGGCGTGGTGATGGCCCAATACAGTTTGCGTTCCATGATTTTGAACCGGGCGTTGTTGTCGGCATCTTTTACCTGACAGTGGTAGACAAACAGGCGCGGCAGGTAAAACAGGCCGGCGAACCAGGTCACCATGGCGATCAGGTGAAACGCTTTTATCCAGAGCACAGCCAATGTCCTCACAAGAATGACGAGACGCTGCGGTCAGCGTTCGCCCGGTATCAATGCTTATAGGTGTAGAAGTGCTCGATCTTGCCGCGTGTGACGATGCCGGCGATCCGCTCCTGGTTACCGCGCTGATAGACATACGCCGCATCCACTTGTTTCTCATCCATGCCGTCGAGCGCTTCGGCGAGTGTCGCTTGCAGGTTGATGGCGGTCAGTGACTCACGCTTGCCCGGAATGTCGAGCAGATTGAGTGTCTCGCCCTCTTCTTCGAGCAGCGCGCGCGCCAGATCGGTCGCATGCATCAGTGCAACGGGCCAATTGCCGTCGCGCACCAGCAGCCAGCGTGGCTCGCCGCGCAGCAAGATTTCGGCATCATGCCGGCTGATCTGCTTGCTGACCAGTACGAAGCTGGTGTCCATGACCGTGCCGACCGCTGCCCGGCGCAGCAATTCTTTTAGCGGGCTGACCCGGACCTCGACGCCGCGAATCGCCAGCAGCGTGTGAATGATCGAGCGCTGCTTGAAACCGTGGCTGACCACAAGATTGGCGATCACAACGGTCAGCATGCCGGGCAGGATGATATTGGGATTGCCAGTCAATTCCAGCAGCGCCATCAGGGCCGCGAGCGGCGCCTGCAGTGTTGCCGACATCAGCGCGGCGAGTCCGAGCATGGCATACAGGCCGCTGCCGGAATGCGGTTCCGGCAACAGTGCGGTGACCACGCTGCCGACCAAACCGCCGAGTGTGGCACCGATGAACAGCGACGGGCCGATGGCGCCGCCCGGTACACTGAGCCCACTGCACAGCGTGGTCGCAATGGTTTTGCCAATCAGCGCGAACAGCAGAATGGTCCACGGCAATTCGCTGTGAAAACTGGCGCTCACAGTGTCGTAGCCGGTGCCCATGATTTCCGGCACCACCAGTGCGAGTAGACCGATGATGATGCCGGCGATGGCGGGACGGGTCCACAGTGGCCATGGCCGGGTATGGGTCGCCACTTTGGTGGTGGCAGCAATGAAGCCGCTGGACCAGAGTCCGGCCAGCAAACCGAGCAGCACGATCGCCGGAATTTCCCACATCGACACCAGATCCAGCGCCGGGACTTCGTAGGCGACGTAGTTGCCAAACGCCAGCCGCGCCATGAGCGTCGAGACGACTGCCGCGAGAATGATCGGCACGAAGGTGGCGACGGTGTACTCCATCATCACCACTTCGAGCGCAAAAATAACGCCGGCGAGCGGCGTGTTGAAACAGGCGGCGATGGCGGCGGCGGCGCCGCAGCCCACCAGTACGCGCAGGCTGTTGTTCGGCAGTCGCAGATACTGCCCGGTGACGCTGGAAACGGCGCTGCCAAGGTGAATGGCCGGGCCTTCGCGGCCGACCGGCATGCCACAGGCAAGCACGAGGCCGCCGGCAAAGAACTGCACCAAGGCATTTTTGACCGGCATGTGGCCCTGATGCTCGGACAAGCGCTCCAGCACGTGACCGACACCGACGGCACGCACGTGGCGTGGCAGCCAGTGCAGCACCACGCCAATCACCAGACCACCGATCACCGGCAGGGCCAGCCGCAGCTGCCAAGGCAGCGATTCGAAATCTTGATCACGGACTTGCTGGCCGAACCAGAGCAGAATGGCGGCGTCGGTGTAGATGCGAAACAGCAGAATCACGCCGCCGGCGAGCACGCCGACGAGCAGGCCGAGCAGCGCCAACAGCAGCAGGGCATCCATCCCCGCCAGCCGTAGCCGGGCCCGCTCCATCAATGACATAATCCCGCCGGTTTGCCATGAAACTTCTGTGGTGGATTGTAGAGGACCTGTTGTTGAAGAACAAAGTTGTTGCGTCGATACCGTGAGCAACGGTGTCAGCGCACCGTTAAAAGGTCGCTTGGGAAATTCCATGAAGAACACAACATCGCAATACGTCGTTGTCGAGCGCAAGCCGCGCAGCTGGCATCTCCGCCGCTGGTTGCTGGTGCTGCTGGTGCTGGCCGGGGTGTTCGTCGCGGGACGCGTTGAAGACTACTATGTGCGCCGGCAGCTGGCCGATGAGCGTGCCGAACTCAGTGCTCAGGTCAGCGCGCTGGAGCGTGAGCTGGCGCTGGAAAAGCAGACCCGCACGGCCTTGAGCCAATCGCGGCAGATCGATCAAATGGCATCAAGTGAGCTGCATAGCACGCTCAAAGGCCTGCAGGACAAAGTCAAAGAGCTGGAAAAAGAGAACACGTTTTACCGCAGCATCATGAATCCGAGCGGTGAAAAGAGCGGTCTGCAGATCGAATCGTTCACCGTGCTGCCGCTCGCTGCGGATCGCGTGCGGTACCGGCTGGTGCTGGCACAGCTACGCAGTCACGAGAAGAATTTGCGGGGCCGTGTCCAAGTGCAGGTGATCGGCACCGACAACAAAGCGGTCGATTTGTTCGTGCTCGCCGGAGTGAAAGGCGAGTCACAGAAATTCGACTTCCGTTACTTCCAGAATATCGAGGGTGAAGCGACGCTTCCGGCCGGGTTTGTCCCGCGTGAAGTGCGGGTCAGCGCCAATCAGGATGGCCTGCCAGCGGTCGAACGTCTCTTCGCCTGGCCACAACCGGAGCAGCAAAATGTTCAATGACAAGAAAAAGGGCGTCAAGTTGGTTCGGGGCGGCAGCGTCGATACGCTGATTTCGCCGAATACCAACCTGACCGGCAATATTCGCTTCACCGGTGTGCTGTACCTGGACGGCACGCTGGAAGGCAATATCGAGTCTGATGACCCGAAAGCGCTGCTGACCATAGGCAATTCCGGCGTCGCCAAAGGCGAAGTGCGGGTGCCGAATGTGGTGATCCACGGCAAGGTTGAAGGCGATGTCTACGCCAATGCCCATGTCTCGCTGAGCGCCGATGCCCGCATTCACGGCAATGTCTATTACCACCTGATCGAAATGAGCATGGGCGCCGAAATCAATGGTCAGCTGGTGCACAAGCCGACCGAACCGCCAAAAGGGCTGGAACACAAGCCCGAATAATGGCCGGCCAGCGGGCCGATTTGCGTCGGCCCATCGCTTTATCCGATAATTCCACTCAGGTTTTCTGGCTCCCGCCTGTTTTGTACAGGCGTACCCGTCGAGCCTGCAGGAGTGGTCATGACCCTAGCTACCGATATTTCGCCCGCCACCTCGAGTCCGATGACGTTCTCGGCAGCGGCCGCTGCCAAAGTGCGCAGCCTGATTGATGAAGAGCAAAACGAGAACCTGAAGCTGCGGGTGTTCGTCACCGGTGGCGGCTGTTCCGGCTTCCAGTACGGCTTCACCTTTGACGAAAACCAGGCCGAAGACGACACCGAGATCCTGCGCGATGGCGTCAAGCTGTTGGTCGACCCGATGAGCTTCCAGTACCTGGTCGGCGCCGAGATCGACTACACCGAAGGCTTGCAAGGCGCCCAGTTCGTCATCCGCAATCCGAATGCCAAGAGCACCTGCGGCTGCGGTTCCTCGTTCTCGGTTTGATTGCAGCGGTTTCCGTCAAACGCAAAACGCCAGCTCAAGCTGGCGTTTTGCGTTTTTGCGCAACCTCTTCAGCCGCCAGCCGGCCTGTCATCGCGTTGCTACAATCCTGCCGTTCGTGTGGCGCCACAAGGGCAGGCCCGAACTTTCTTCAGGAGAAAGCTCATGGCTTGGCTATGGCTATTGATCGCTGGATTGCTGGAAATCTGCTGGGCCGCCGCGCTGCCGGCCACCCAAGGATTTACAAAATTCTGGCCCAGCGTATTTGTGCTGGTGATGGGAACCTTGAGCGTGGTTGTGCTCGCCTGGGCGGTCAAAACCCTGCCGGTCGGCACCGCCTACGCGGTCTGGACCGGCATCGGCACGCTCGGCACGGTGCTGGTCGGCATGCTCTGGTTGAACGAACCGCGCGATGCCTTGCGCTTGTTCTTCATTGCGCTGATCGTCGCCGGCTGCATCGGCCTGAAATGGGTCAGTCACGACGCGGCGTGAGCCGATGGAGCACGGCAGGAAGTCGGCTGTGTGCGCTGGATCCAAACAAAACGCCCCGTCGGAACGGGGCGTTTTGTTTTTGGTGGCGCTCCGGGTTTCAGCGCTGGCGTCGGCGCCAGAGCAGCAGCACGCTCAGTGGCAGCAGGTACAGCCCGCTACCGCCGCCACCACCACCGCCGCCTCCGCTGCTACTGGCTGCTGCGGTCGTGCTCTGGAACGTTGCCGAGCCGCCACCGACGGTGACAGTTGTGGTGACGGTGCTCGACGCCGCGTTGGCCGAAGTATGACGCAGGCACAAGGTCTGACCGTCGCTGATAGTGCCTGCTGCTGCGGTGAACGTACCGGTGCATCCGACCGAATACTGGCCGCCAACGATTGAGACGGCGGCCGGAACCGCGATGCCGGTAATAGTCGCCGGGGCCGAGACAATCGTGGTGTTTTGCGCCACGCCGGTCTGGCTGGCAAAGCTGAAGGCATTCGGATCGTTGTCGGACTTGGTGACCGAGCGGAACTCAAATGCTGAACCGCCAATCGTCACGGTGGTGACGGTTGCGCTGTCATAGCCGCTGGCCGAGGTGTGACGCAGACAGAGCGTATCGCCGGCGCGCACGGTCGTGGCGCTGCTGCTGAAGCTGCCGTTGCAACCGAGCGAATACTGACCGCCGGTGATGGTCAGCGCGGTGTCGACGGTAATGCCCTGAATGGTCGCCGTGTTGGATTGCAGGGTGGTGTTGAGCGGGGCTGCTGTTTGCTCGGTAAAGCTGATGGCATTTGGTGTGCTGTCTTCAATGATGTTGGCGGTGTAGATGCCACGGCCATGGCTGCCCGCTACCAGGGTGTCATTGTCCATCCAGACCAATTCGTCCACCGAGACGTTGGCAGGGCCGTCATGGCTCAGACCCCAGTCGCCGCCGGCGTTTTCGCTGGCGAATACGCCGACTTCGGTGCCGACAAACAGCCACTGTGACCGATCCGGTTTGATGGCGATGGTACGGATCGGCGCCGCCGGCAGGCCGTCGCTGATGCTCTCCCAATTCGCGCCACCGTCGAGGGTCTTGTAAAGGTTATTGCTGCTGAAACCACCAAAAGCAACATACGCGATATTGTTATCGCTGGGGTCGATGGCAATGCGGGTCAGGTAGCGGCTGGGCAGCGCGGCGTCACCGACCTGGCTCCACGTCGGAACGGGCGCGGTTGCATTGATGCTGACATACAACGCGCCATTGTTATGACCCACCCAGACGATATCACTGTTGCCGGGCGCAACAGCGATGGCACTGATCGGCGAGCCGACGCTGGGCTTGATGCTGGTCCAGCTGGGTGTGGCGGCTTTGACATTTGTCGACCGCCAGAGCTGTTCGGCACCGGCCAACATGGTGTTCGGATTGTTCGGATCGAGAATGAACGGCGCAATGAAATTCGCCCCGTCACTGGTCATGTCGCTGCTGGCGATCTGGCTTGCTGACCATTCGCTGCCGCCATCCGTGCTGCGATGGATTTCCAGATAAACGTATTCGCCGTAAACATAATTGCTGTTGGTCGGATCGATCGCGGCAAAGCCGCCGTCACCGCCATAGGTATCCACCCAGGATTCACTGTCCCCTTGCTTGACCAGATGGCCATTGTCCTGGGTACCTCCCGCCAATTTGCCGTCCGGTGCCGCCGCGACACTGTAGAACTGGGTGATGCCGAGGTTGTTGTTCAGCTCAGTAAAGCCGCTGTCGTCGAGCGCGGTAAAGACATTATCAATGCGGTAGACGCCGCCGTCATTGCCGACAAAGACGGTGAAGTTATCGGTACCGTTGAACTGCGGATGGGACACAATGGTGTGTTGATCCGCGTGGGCAGACAGCGGTGACTGCCACCAGGTCGAAAACTTCTCCAGTGTTACGCCACCGTCGGTGCTGCGGAACAGATCGATACCGCCGACCACCAGCCGATTGGCGTTGCTCGGATCAACCCAGATGGCATTGTCATACCAGCCTTGCTCGCCGAGGTGGTTCTGATCGCTGCCGCTGCCATCGACCGTGATGACGGTAAAAGTCTGGCCGCCGTTGGTACTTTTCCAGATCTCGCCGTTGTTACGCTCGGCACTGGCATACACGATGCTGGGATTGCTCGGTGCATAAGCGAGCTCAATACGCTGCGGATCGGCAAAGCCGGTTGCGGCCGTCCAGTTCTGGCCGCCATCAGTCGAGTAGACAACACCGATGTCATCATCACTGGCGATGACCCGGTTGCTGTCGGTCGGGTGAAAATCGAGATCCAGAAACCGATCGGCATTGGCAATGGTGCGTGGCGTGACATTGCTCCAGGTATTGCCGCCGTTGAGCGAGCGAAACAAGCCATCATTGGTTGCTGCGATCAAGGTCTGGCCGTTGGCGCTGAAGGCCAGTCGATTGACATAGTGGAAGGTGCTGCCTGCGGTACTGCCGAGCTGATTCCAGGTCACGCCACCGTCGGTGCTTTTGAAAACGCCGGCGCCGCGAATTGCATCGGCATTGAAAAAGCCTTCACCGGTACCGGCATACATCACGCTCGGATTGTTCGGATCGAACACCATGGTGGACACGGCGAGATTGGCCATGAAGTCGTCGACCGGTGCCCAGTTCGCTCCGCCATCTTCGGTGAACCAGATCCCACCGGACACCGATCCGGCCCAGATCTTCTGCGGATTGTCCGGGTGAACCAGGACGGCGCGCACGCGGCCACCAATATTGCCCGGCCCTTGCCACTGCCACTGTGCCCGTGACAAACCGGCGGTGGGTTGGCGCCGGGTTTTCAGCTGCTGGACAAAGGCGTGCGCTGCGGCAAGACCGTTGTCGGCAATGTGGCCGTTTTCGTCTTTCAGCGACAGCGCGCGGAAAGAAATGGCCTCGCCCGGACGGTCCGGCTTGGGGGAGTGCACCCGCGCGATTGCGCGCGCCAGTTTGTCATCGGGAATGCGGCACAGATCGGCCAGCGAAAGACTGCGCTTGGTCTGCAGTGCCTCGACCATGGGCAGTGACAGGTCGCGTGCAGCGGCAATGTCTTCGGCACGCAGCGTATCGCTGCAATCCAGTGTTGTAGGTGGCAACAGCGACAGCGTCGTAACCGCGACGACCGCGGAGGCAACGCCGCTCATCCAAATCATACGAGAGGAGCGATTCATGGTGACATCCTTGCAAGTCAAAGCTTCAACCGAAGTAAGAACCTTTCAACACGCGCAACCGGACCGGCAGCGCAAATTCAAGGCGAGATGTGCACGCGATAGACGAAGCGCCGGGGCGCCGGACCACCGTGTTCCGGTCGCTCGCGTTGGACCACGTCAGTCTCGCCTGCGGCGATGGCGATAAGCGCCGACGGATCCCCCTCTGCGCGTTGCCAATAGCGGGGATCGTAGTCGAGCTGCCAGTTGTCGATCGGTGTCCGGTTTGGCAACACCAGTCGTTGGCCGCGTTGCAGCGAGACCGGAGCCGCTTTGGGGATTGATGGCAGCCGGATGGCTGCGAGCGAATGTTCATGGGCAACCGAAGCTGAGCTGGCGACGGTTGCCGTGACCGGCGGCTGACATGCTGTGAACAGCAGAATCAGTGCAATGGGTATGGATGCCGTGAGGCAAGCGCGAAGCATGCGGCCACTCCCTGCTGAAAGCCGTCGCCAAAGGTGTCAGTAAACCTAGCACACGGGCGTGGAGTGGCCTTGTCGAATGGCGCGGCTAAGCCGGTCGATAAATACTACCGCGCCAGATAAAGGCTAGCCCGGCAGATAAATGCTACCGAGCACGGCCGGGCGGCTGGCGCCGGTCACCACCGGCAAATTGCCGGGTTGCTCCTGCAGGCGTTGGCGCGCGAGCCAGGCAAACGCCAGGGCCTCGACCCAATCGGCGGCGATGCCCAGTTCATCGGTCTTGCCGACTTTGCTGGTGGGCAATTGCACTTGCAGTGCGCGCATCATCGCGATGTTGTTGGCGCCGCCGCCGCAGATGTAAATCTCCGGCTGCTTCAGCATTGGCAGGGTTTTGATGGCATCGGCGATGGTGTGCACGGTCAGGGCCAGCAACGTGGCCTGGACATCGGCGACGCCGGGGCGACCAAAGGCTTCCAGATGGCGCATCAGCCATTCCATGGAAAAGTATTCCGGACCGGTGCTTTTCGGCGGCCGCTGGGCGAAGTACGGATCTTCCAGCAGTTTTTGCAGCAGGCCGGGCTGGATGCGACCGCGGGCGGCGAGCATGCCATCGCGATCCATCGGTTCGCCCAACATGCGCTGACACCAGCCATCAAGCAGGGTATTGCCGGGACCGGTATCGAAGCCGAGCACCGGCGAAAACTGGCCGCGCGGCAGCACGGTGACATTGGCGATGCCACCGATGTTGCAAATGATGCGGTCGACCTGCCGGCTGCGAAACACGCTGTCGTGAAAAGCCGGCACCAGCGGCGCACCCTGGCCGCCCAGTGCGATGTCCTTGCGCCGAAAATCGGCGACCACCCGAATACCCGTTTCCACGGCGATGACGTTCGGATCGCCGATCTGCAAGGTAAAGCGCGGCTCGCTGTTTGGCCGGTGGCGGATGGTCTGGCCGTGGCAGCCAATGGCGCGGACATTTACCGCTTCAACTTTGGCTTTGCTCAGCAAGTCGCGAATGGCGCGGGCGAATTGTTGGCCGAGCTGCACGTCGATGCTGCCGAGCCGATCAATTTCGTTATCGCCCGGCTCTGCCAGCGCTGCCAACTGTTTGCGAAACTCCGGTGGAAACGGTTGGAAATGGCTTTCGATCATTTCCGGCTGCGGTGAAAACCGCACCAACGCGACATCAATGCCATCCATGCTGGTGCCGGATAGCGCGCCTACATACAGTTCAGCCATGGTCCCTCACGGTCATTGGCAGGTGATATGGCAAGTATTGTCGGTTTCGCGGGATCGAAACCGCTGCCGTTTGGAATTCTTTTATGCGGGATTCTGCTGCGATCGGTTCAACGTGCCTGAGCAAGCAATACCCGTGAGCGGGCATCCAGACGCATCAACGGGCCTTGCACCGCGGCAAAGAAACGCTCGCGCTCGGCCGCCGGCACGGGCTCGGCTTGCGGCAACGGTACCGTACGCGGATTGCGGTAGACGCCGTTGACCAGGAATTCGTAATGCAGGTGCGGTGCGGTGGCGAGGCCGGACGCGCCGACATAACCGATGATCTCGCCCTGTCGCACACGGCTGCCACTGCGCAGACCTTTGGCAAAACGCGACAGGTGTGCGTAATGGGTCTTGTATTGATTGCCGTGCTGAATGGCCACCATGCGGCCATAACCGCCTTTGGTGCCGACAAAGCTGACCCGGCCATCGCCGGCGGCGTAAATGGGAGTGCCGGCCGGTGCCGCATAATCGACGCCGTTATGGGCACGGATACGGTTCAGGATGGGATGCTTGCGGGCAAGGTTGAAATTGGAGCTGACCCGTGAAAACGGCACCGGTGTGCGCAAGAACGCCTTGCGCAGTGATTTGCCTTCCGGTGTGTAGTAGCTGGCGCGACCTTCGCTGTCGAGGTAGCGCACCGCACGGAAGCGCTGACCTTGGTTGACAAACTCGGCGGCGAGAATCGGACCCGGACTGATCGGTGTGCCGTCAACGAGACGTTCTTCGAAAATCAGTGAGAACTGATCGCCTTGGCGCAAATCGAGCACGAAGTCGATGTCGTAGCCGAAGATATTGGCCAGCTCCATGATCACACTATCGGGCAGACCGGCTTGCTGACCGGCAGCAAACAGCGAGCTGGTGATCGTTGCGGCGCCGAATTGTTCGCGGCTGACCACCGGCTTGCTGTCCTGACGGGCGACGAACTCGCCGTTCTGGCGCTGAATCACCAGACTGTTCAACGCATCTTGTTCGTAACGGATGGCTTGCAGCTGACCCTGTTCGTCAAGACTGAAACTGAGTTGGCGGCCGGGCAAAACCCGGCGCAGCACATCCGAGGCAACCGGCAGCTGCATGATGGTATGCAGATCACTGAGACTCAGGTTGTTGCGTTTGAACAGCGTCGACAGGGTGTCGCCGGAACGGATTGTGGCGTTCTGCCAGCTGTGTTCTCGCACCGGCAGCGCAACCAGCGCCAGTTCCGCCATTGCCAGCGGCAATTCCACACGCGGCAATTGCGCCAGTCGGGCTTCTTCGGCGGCAGACAAGGGCTCGGGTTTCGGCAGCGATTGCGGCACCGGCAGCCAGAGCGCGGTCGCCAGCAACAGCACACCGGCCACCGCCAAGTAATGCCGCGAACCAAAGCGGGCCAATGCACCCGCCACCGGACCTTGGTCCTTGTGGTGGGAAGGGTGGAAATCCGGATGCTGCATGGTCCGCCAAAACCCATATAAAGATGCCCGATAAGGTAGCGGCCCTGAAAAGGCTTGGTCAATAGACTTGTTAACAAAATCAATATGATGCAATGGATATTTCAGTTGTCGCTGAACAGCATGCGGCACCGTGCGGTGGTATTTCGGCAGGTTTTGGCGCCGACGAGCCTGCTAGAATCGCCGGCCCGGTTTGCAGCCCGGGCACCGTATTGGACAGGAAAGACCATGGCCGACCGCCAAGAACAGTACTTAGAACACTTCGAGGAGCTGATGCGCGGCGTCAGCGAATGCATTGTTGCCGATGAATTGAAAGAACGGCTCAAGACCGGCGCCCGGCTGCGGGTCAAAGCCGGCTTTGTCCCGACCGCCCCGGACTTGCATTTCGGCCATACCGTCCTGCTGAACAAGATGCGGCAGTTCCAGCAGCTCGGCCATGAGGTGGTGTTCCTGATTGGTGACTTCACCGGGATGATCGGCGACCCGACCGGCAAGAGTGCGACCCGGCCGCCGTTGACCAAAGAGGATGTGCTGGAGAACGCCAAGACCTATCAGGCGCAGGTGTTCAAGATCCTCGACCCCGAGAAAACCGTGGTCATGTTCAACTCCGAGTGGATGGGCAAGATGTCCAGCTCCGACATGATCAAGCTGGCCGCGCAGTACACCGTCGCCCGGATGCTGGAGCGTGACGATTTCTCCAAGCGCTATCAGGGTAACCAGCCGATCGCCATCCACGAATTCCTGTACCCGTTGGTGCAGGGCTATGACTCGGTCGCGATGAAATGCGATGTCGAGCTTGGCGGCACCGATCAGAAATTCAATCTGCTGGTCGGCCGTGAACTGCAGAAAAGCTACGGCCAAAAACCGCAGATCGTCATGACCATGCCGCTGCTCGAGGGCTTGGATGGCGTGAAGAAAATGTCGAAGTCGCTCGGCAATTACGTCGGTATTGCCGAATCGCCGACCGAAATGTTCGGCAAGATCATGTCGGTGTCGGACGAGCTGATGTGGCGTTGGTTCGAGCTGCTGAGCTTCCGGCCGATGAAGGACATCGTGGGCTTGAAGCAGCAAGTGGCCGAGGGCCGCAACCCGCGTGATGTGAAGTTTGAACTGGCCCAGGAGCTTATCGCCCGTTTCCATGACAAAGCGGCGGCGGAAGCGGCGCAAGCGGAGTTTATTGCCCGGTTCTCTCAGGGCGCGCTGCCGGAAAACCTCGAGGAAATCACGGTTGCGGCCGGGGCTGGCACCGGTCTGCCGATCGCCAATCTGCTGAAAGAGGCGGGCCTCGTTGCGTCGACGTCGGAAGCGATCCGGATGTTGAAGCAGGGCGCGGTCAAGGTCGATGGCGACAAACTGGAAGACGAGAAGCGGGTCATTGCTCGTGGCACCAGCGCCGTGTTTCAGGTCGGCAAGCGCCGGGTCGCGAAAGTCACGGTGCAGTGAGTGGTAAATCGCGTTTGCCGCGACACTCGGCGCGCGTGCAAACAAATGCAAATGGCGACTGAAGGTCGCCATTTGCATTTGTTGCTGGCCGATGAGGTCAAGAAATCGCCGGGAAAAACGCTGGTTTTTTCACCCTTTTGCCTAGCGCCTGCGCAAATTGCACACGCCGTGTACGACGTTGCAAAAAGATTTCAAAAAGGGGTTGCGCGCCGTTTTGGGCCCCCTATAATGCGCGCCCTGTCGACGCACAACGCGCTGACGGCAGCGAAAGCAGCCAGTCAGTTGCCGCGAAGACCGTAGTCAACGCATCCGCTTCAGCCTCTATATAGATGCTGACAGCGCGATGAAAAAGTCGAAACGACCTGTTGACAACGAGGTGGCGTGCTGTAGAATGTGCGCCCCGCCGGACGGTAAGTCTGGCGATGCCGAAAGGCAAACGCTCTTTAACAAGATGAACGAAGTAATCTGTGTGGGCACTTGCGTAGAGTCGTGCGACGAAAGAAACACGATGTAAACAATGCAAGTGAACTTCGCAAATTATTTGAGTATTCGGATAGTTACGAAGCTTAGCGAGTATTGAGTCTTAAAGATT
>DASUEK010000211.1:0-6551 GCA_036275115.1 Permianibacter sp.
TGCTGTAGCCACGCGACATGATCATGCGCAATCTGCGGCTTCACGATTTGCGTGCCATTGACATAGAGCTGGCCATTCTCCAGATCCACACACGGCACCAATGAATTCGGCAGCCAGCCGTTGTTGGCATCGAAGGAGTAAAGGTAATAGCGCCGACGCTTGATCAGCGGTGCATCGCCAGTCGTAGTGCGACGCAGATTGGCGGTGATCGGGTGAAGGCGCGGCAATTTTGTTGAGGCAACTTGGCTATTCATGCGGTGCTCCTTGCAGTGAAAAATTGATGCACACAGCTTGCCCCGTAGAAAAACGGAGGGAAGAAACGATAACGGGCAACAAGCAGCTAGATTGGCAGCAAGACGAAGGCCGCCGACGGTGGCGAAACCACCCAGCACTTCTGTACGACTCGTCAATGCATGAGAAAAGCAATAGGGACAGAACACCCTATTGAAGGCAGCACGCAGCAGCATCAATGACAGCGGCGCCAAACTGAATTTTCACCCTTCCACATGGGCGGATGTTGCCATGACAATCAGCACATCAGGAAAAATACTGCCACACAAAAATGAATTTGCAAGGAATCTTCATGATTTTGCTATGACGCACGGCAACAAACGAGATGTACACTAGCTACAATTTGAAAATTTGAGATACAAAATGAACGCTGCAACGCGCCAATCAACACCGACTTTTGCGCCAACAAAGGCACGAAGACGGATGCGTAGTTCGTCAATTTGAAGCGTGATTAATTTCTTGCCCTTCCCAGACCCGGCGAGCAACAGCTTGAGAAACGTAGAGATGGGATCGGGCCTAACGTTTGACTTCTTCGTCACCGCGCCTCATTGGGATATTTGATTAGACTCACTGCCACCAACTATGGGAAGTTCTCGCATTTTTGTCCGATAACAGTTTGCTGAAAGAACGGCCAGGCGCTAATCACTATTGGACTTACACCCGATGCCGAAACCGTCCAACCAAGGAAATCCCAATGTTCCGCGGTATTCTGCAAATGCAACAGAAGAGCCGATCGACATTGATTGATATTCTGCGCTGGACACTTTCCATTCCAGACCATGCTGCCATTCACCATTGGCCATCTGCCAGCTGGCGAGCTGTACATAGTAGCTCTTGCGGCCTTTGCTTGAACGGCTGATGCGTTTGTCTACCACCTCGACACAGCGGGTAATGGCAGGAGACTCATCATGTGCCATGTTGATATGCATTTTGGCATTGCTGACACTGCCAAACATGCCCCAGCTGCCGAATAAAACCACCTCCAGTAAAACCAGATGAAACCGGGCGGTTCTAACCAACAGCACTACAGTTGCCGCAACCAGCGATAGCCATAACACTGCGCTTATCAGCACGCTGTCCCAGAGCAACGCGCTGAGCGCGAGTTGCTTGCTGCTATCCATTGCATGCGCGGCCCAGCCCACAATCGCACAGCTGGCCAGTGCGGCAGCCACTGTAGCAATCGCCGCAGCCTGCCAACGCATCCGGTTTGCCACCGGTTCAATCATCATCGTCGGCAATTGCGCCAGCGCCTGCTGCAGACAAAGCAGATCGTCGGCGTCTGACTGCAGCAGGCCGGCCAGATCGGCCGCTTCAATATCGGCATCGACACTTCCTTGCAGCCAAACCCGGCCACCGCGACCGAACAAGCTGACCCGCCCCATCAGATTGCCCCGTTCGCGCGTCATCAAACCGTGGATGGCGCTACGTGCTGCAGGTGAGCGCTTCAGCAGGCGAATGAGGTAGAGATCGTCGCAACCGACGTAGATGCTTTCATCAAACCCCGGCTCATCCAATTGCAGCTCGTGGGTGAGGCCAACCGCTTTGAAAAACTTGTCGATGGCGCGCTCCGGGCCGATCTGAAAATCAAAATGCGCCGGACACTCCAGCCCCAACTTAAGATGGCCGCCTTTTTTCCCGGTTGAAAGGCTGCGCAAGTACGTTGGCGCAGGAGCTGCCGGCCAGTGCCGTGGCGGCTGCCACGACTCACCATTCCACGCGGCATACCGGCGTTGATAGAAGAAGTAGGCAAAGCTCAGCAGGAAGGTCAAACCACCAAGCACAATCCACACGATGCTCAAACCTCTTGTTGCTTTTTCAGTTCCAGCGCTTTTTTGTACAACGGTTTGTGCGGCAATCCGGTTAACTGTTCGGCAACCGCCACCGCGCGTGATAACGGCATTTCCGGCAGCAACACGTTCAACACACGCGCCGCTTCGTCATCCGTTTCGGTTTCGCTGCGCTCGGGCGCGCCGCTGATCATCAGCACGATCTCGCCGCGCTGTTGATCGCTGTCTTGCTCAACCCGGGCAACCAGGTCGGCCAGCGTCCCGTCGAGAAAGGTTTCAAACGTCTTGGTCAGTTCGCGCGCCAGCACGGCGGGCCGATCAGCGCCGAAAACTGCCGCCGCATCCTGCAGTGTCTCCAGAATCCGGTGCGGCGCTTCGTAGAACACCAGCGTGCGCGGGTCCTGCGCGAGGGCCTGCAGGCGTTCGCGGCGGGCACCGGCCTTGGCCGGCAAAAAACCTTCAAAGCTGAACCGGTCAGTCGGCAGGCCGGCGCAAGACAGCGCAGCGATGAGCGCACAGGCGCCCGGCACCGGCGCGACCCGAAAGCCTTGCGCGCGCAGCTCGCGCACCAACTTGAAGCCGGGGTCGCTGATGAGCGGCGTGCCAGCATCGGAAATCAGCGCCAGCGTTTCGCCTTGGCGCAGCAGCGCGGCGAGCTCGTCGACACGTTGCGCCTCATTGTGTTCGTGCAAGGAACGCAGCGGCGTGCGGATATCGTGGTGGCTCAGCAGGGTCTGACTGTGCCGGGTGTCTTCGGCATACACGGTGTGCGCCTCGCGCAGCACACTGATGGCACGTGCCGACCAGTCGGCAAGATTGCCGATCGGGGTCGCAACGACATACAAAACTCCGGCCCCTGCCGTCATAATGACCGCCTTCGCTGTCTGGCTTGTTGAAGAGTGCGCATGATGCCTTATCGCCGTCCCGTTCGCCGCTGGTTGCTGCTGTCCAGCTTGCTGCTGGCTCCGCTCGCCGGTTGCGTGGACTCGCTGCGGGTACAGGATCCGGATCGGCACCCGCCGCTGCGCGATGCCGAATATTTTCTGGAGGCGGCGAAAACCGCCAGCGGTACCCGGGCCGCGCTGATGCGGCTGTCGGCCGGGGAATTGCTGCTGCGCGATCAGCGCCATGAGCGAGCGGTTGGCGTACTGGAAGCCCTGAAGGACCAGCCGCTGAGCGAGGAAGACCGGCGGCGCCTGTACCTGGCGCTTGGCGAGGGCCTGACCGCCGTCGGCCGTTTTCATGATGCCGTGGCCGCACTCGATTTGGTGCCGCGGGCCGAACGAATGGACCGCGATGCCTACCGTCACTACCTGCAATTGAAGGTAGATGCCTTGGTCGGTGATGGCCGGCCGGTGGAAGCCGCCGCCAACCGTCTGCTGCTCGGCACCCAGCTGGAGCGCGCCGACCGGCCCGCCAATGATCTGGCGATCTGGCAGCTGCTGAAAGGCCTGAACACCGACACCCTGTTCCAGTATCGCGGCAGCATCCAGTCCGGCCAACTGGCCGGCTGGCTCGATCTGGCCCTGCTCTATCAGCGTTACAGCCGCAGCCCGGACGGTCTGCCGGAAGCGCTCGGCAATTGGCAGCAACGGCATCCGACTCATCCGGCGGTGGACAACCTGCCGGAAGAACTGCGTCGCGCCGCCAGCGCCGACCGGCTCAGTTTCCAGCAAGTGGCCGTACTGCTGCCGCTGACCGGCCGTTACGCCGCGACCGGCCGGCTGATTCGCGATGGCTTGCTGGCCGGGTTCTACAACAGCGATGACGCCGAATCCGGCCTGCAGTTGAAAATCTACGACAGCGCCAGCAGTGACATCGTCGCGCTGTATAACCAGGCCGTGGCTGAGGGTGCCGGCGCCGTGGTCGGTCCGCTGGTCAAGGAACAGCTGCAACAGCTGACCGCGCTTGGCAGCTTGCCGGTACCGACCCTGGCAATGAACATGACCGACGACCCTAGCCAGCGCGCCGACCAGCTGTTCCAGTTCGGTCTGCCGGTCGAGGACGAAGCGGAGCAAGTGGCCACTCGCGCGCTGATGAGCTTCCGGCAAGCCCTGATCGTCAGCAACGACGACGTGGTTGGCGAACGCGCCGCCCAGACCATGGCGCAGGCCTTTGAGAGGGGCGGCGGCAGCGTGCTGGCGTCGGTCAAGCTCGGCCCGGACAATCAGATTGAAGCCAACGTCGCCGCCATGCTCGGGGTCGATGCCTCGCGCAACCGGATGAAGGCGCTGCAACAGACGCTCGGCAAAGAACTGGGTTTCCAGGTGCGGCGCCGGCAGGACATCGACGTGATCCTGCTCGCAGCCAAGCCAAGCAGCGCCCGCCGGCTGAAACCGTTCATCAACTTCTATTTCGGCCAGGACATCCCGATTCTGGCAACCTCGCAGCTGTACACCGGCCAGAGCCAACCGGCGCTGGATGGCGATCTGAACGGCATCGAGTTTTGCGATGCACCGTGGCTGCTCGATGAAGGCGAGGCCACCCAGCAGGAGCGCCAGCGCGTCGCCAGCCTGTGGCCGGCCGCGGTTGGCAGCCAAGCCCGCCTGTTCGCGCTCGGCTATGATGCCTGGCGCCTGCTGCCGGAGCTGAACCGGCTGTATGCCTTCCCGGATTACCGGGTCAGCGGCTTGTCCGGCTTGCTGCGCGTCGATGGCGCCGGCCGCATTCATCGGGCCTTGCCGTGGGCGAGGTTTCGCGACGGCAAGCCGGTGGCGACGCAAGCCGCGGTCGAGACGTTGCCGGTCGCACCGGTGCCGGTCGGCAGTGGCGACGACGAATGACCGTCGCTGCCACGCTGCAACGCCTGCTGCGTGGGCGCGCCGGTGAAGACCGCGCCGCTGCGCATTTGCAGCAAGCCGGGTTGACGCTGATCGCGCGCAATGTCCGTTACCGCGGCGGCGAACTCGATCTGGTCATGCAGGAACAGGCCACTTTGGTGTTTGTCGAAGTGCGGGTTCGCAACAACACCGGCTTTGGCAGCGCAGCCGAATCGGTCACCCGGCAGAAGCAGCAGCGGCTGATTCTGGCCGCACAATTGTTTTTACAGCAGCACCCGGAACATCAGCGACGCGCCTGTCGTTTTGATGTGGTGAGCATCACCGGCACGGATTTGCTTTGGCTGAAGAACGCGTTCAGCACCTGATGGTCGGCGACGAAAGCCTGGCAAGCAGGTAGAAACCGAATTTTTCTGAGGAGTCAAACATGGATCCGGCACAACAACGCATCCAAGATCTGTTCAACGAAAGTATCCAAACCAAAATTGCCTCGGTTGAATTGCTGTCCGGCGCCATTGCCCGCGCGGGCGCGGCCATGGTTCAGGCGCTGCTGAACGGCAACAAGATCCTCGCGTGCGGCAACGGCGGCTCGGCCGGCGATGCGGCGCATTTTTCCTCGGAAATGCTCAACCGGTTTGAACGCGAGCGGCCGAGTCTGCCGGCGATTGCGCTCACCACCGACACGCCTACGCTGACCTCGATCGCCAACGATTACCACTACAACCAAGTGTTCTCGAAGCAGATCAACGCGCTCGGTCAGGCCGGTGACATTTTGTTGGCCATCTCGACCAGCGGCAATTCGAAGAACGTGATCGCAGCGATGGAAGCAGCTCTGAATCGCGACATGGTGATCGTGGCATTGACCGGTCGCGATGGTGGCAGCATGGCCGGCCTGCTCGGCCCCAATGATGTCGAAGTCCGGGTGCCATCCAACTCGACCGCCCGCATTCAGGAAGTGCATTTGCTGGTTATTCACTGCCTGTGTGATTACATCGATCGCCACCTGTTCGGCACGCCCGGCGAATGATCCCTCTCCTCACGCTCACGACACGGAAACATCGCATGAAATCCCTGCAAAAACTTGCGCTGCTGTCACTGCTGCTGGCCGGGAGCACGGCCACGCTGACCGGCTGTGCCGGTGCCTTGGTGGCCGGCGCGGGTGCCAGCACGATGTCGGCCAACGATCCGCGCTCGCTCGGCACCCAGCTCGATGACGAAGCCATCGAAAATCGTGCTATCAACGCAATTCGCAGCCGCATGGACATTGCTGATCAAAGCCATGTGGAGGTGGTCAGCTACAACCGCATCGTGCTGTTGATCGGCCAGACCCCTACCGTCAGCTACAAAAACACCTTGGCAGAGCTGGTCGCCAACGTGCCGAACGTGCGCAAGGTGTACAACGAAATGCAGGTGTCCGGTCCGCGCTCGGCACTGACCGCAATGTCCGATTCGACCATCACTACCAAAATCAAAACGGCATTGCTGACCGAATCGGATTTCCCATCCAGCCAAGTCAAGGTTGTCACCGAAAACGGCGAAGTGTTTTTGATGGGCCTGATCTCGCGCGCGCAAGCAGCGCGCGCAACCGAAATCGCCCGCGCCACCGGCGGTGTGCAGAAGGTGATTCAACTGTTTGAGTACAACGACTAAGCGGCTGCACGGTATCGTCAGGTAACGGCAGCAGCAGGCGTTATCT
>DASUEK010000212.1:0-3065 GCA_036275115.1 Permianibacter sp.
ATGCCAGCAACACCGAACAGCCCTCGCGCTGTTCGGCCGGTTGCGCGGCGTCCTGGCGGGCAAGCTCGCCGATTTCCTGCGCGGTTTTCAGCAAACGCTCGCGCATTTTTTCTGCGGTCGCCCGCGTGACCATGCTGGGCAGGAAGCGCTGGTAACCGTCATTGTCAAAATCACCGGCAAAAAAACTGGCGCGCACATGCTCATCAAAAAAGCGCTGAATCGGTCCGCCTTTGATCCAGGCGAAGTCGCGCGCGGTCCGCAGCCGGATGCGGTTGCCCGGCAGAAGATCGATGAGGCGCATGCGATCGAGCCGGATCAACAGTCGGATCAGTTCCGGCTCGGTGAATTGGTAATGGGTCAGTATTTGCGCCAGCGACCAGTCGTTCAACACCAGATAGGTCACCAACAGCAATTTTTCGTCGGCCACCAGTTCCGCTTCCAGCGTTTCATCGAGCTGGGTCAGCGAGCGCCGTTCGCGTTCGGTTAGCTGCACCAGATCAAACAGATCGATACCGGCGAGCGCACAGATGGCCTGCAACCGGTCGAGACTCAAATCCGCTGAGGTCATCAGCCGCTTGATGCTGGCCTCAGACAGCTGCAAGGCTTCGGCGATCTGCGCATAGGTCACGCCGGCGCTTTTGAGCTGGCGTTTCAGGGTTTCCAGCAACAGGTCGGTTTGAGCCACAGGTATCACTCCATAATACGTGGAGCGCCATTATGCACCGCTTTGGCCGGGAAAGTTGCGGCAGAGAGCCTGCTGCGGAATGCTGCGCCGGCCGGTAGATGCCGGCGTCCGAAGGAACGAGCATGAACCGCCTGATGCTGATAAGCAGTGCAACCGTCCTGGCCTGCGAAACCTGCGATGCCAGTGAACGCCACCTGACCTATGGCGGTTCGTGGCCAGAGACCTTGATCGTCGTCACCGTGCTGCTGATCGCTGCCCGCAAGCTGGTCAACTGGCTGGACCGGATCAGCCAGTTTCGGGAGAAATGATTGGCATGCCGTGACGAGCCGATCAAGGTCGGGTTTAGCAGCTGTCCTGCCAAAACCTTCCGATTGGGAAATGACGAAGTTCACCCGCAATGGTCGTCTCAAACATCATCCAGTCTGGATACCGAAAAGTGTCTAGCTCAACAATCCATACCACACGGGCTTGATCAGGCCAGCTCAGCTTAAGTACCGGCAACGGAGCCCGCGTTGTTGAGTCATTCGTTGGGTCATGCTCATCATGCTTTTTGGCGACAGCCAAAATTTCTGATGGCAAATCGGTTCGTATCAGCCACTCGGCTTTCGGAAGTGGCCACGCGCTCGGCACATCAATCGCCATGGCGCTCCATTCGTTGGGTTGCCACGCGACAGGTTCAGTCAGGCCAAGGCGCAACACCGGAATCTTGCTGCCATCACAGCCCCACTCGAATAGTGCAGGCTGTTGTACCGTCGCTTTGACCAACTCCGGCCGCCGCTTCGGATTGGTCCAGTCAACCAAAAGAAAGGCATCGGGAAACTCGCCCTGTTGCTGACGCATGCTGGCCCCATCGACAAAGCGAAACTCCTGACCATAGGTATCGCGCTCGTCAGAACGTGGCGCCGCCGCCCAAATCGCATCCCACACGGAATATGACTCGGCGCGGTTGTCCGGGTAGCCGACGGGCACTGCGATTCCCGTCAACTCGTCGAACATAACGCGGCGAAAGGAGGTAACGGCGCTATCTGCTGCATACGCCGTGGCGGCAGACATTACGGCGCCTAAAGTGCAGCACAACAACATCCTTGTCTTCATATAATTAACCTGTCGCCAAGACCGACCGGCCTTTCTGAAATGCTGGCCGCGCTGCCAGCTCATCATGCCAACGTTTCAACGCTGGAAACTGGTTCAGATCCTGATTGGCGCGGGCGTGGGCGGCAATCCACGGCCAGGTTGCGATATCGGCAATCGTGAGTTCATTGCAACCCAGGTATTTGCTGTGGTTGAGCCGCTCGTTGAGCACCGTGTACAAGCGGGTAGTTTCTTTGCTGTACCGCTCGATGCCGTACGGAACACGCTGCGGCGCGTAGTGCAGGAAGTGATGGGTTTGGCCTTGCATCGGGCCGATGCCCGCCATCTGGAACATCAACCATTGCAGCGTTTGCGAGCGGGCTTTTGGTTCGCGTGGCAGCAGCTTGCCGGTTTTCTCGGCCAGATAAATCAGGATGGCGCCGGATTCGAACACGGCGAAATCGTCATGGTCGTGATCAACGATCGCAGGAATGCGGCCATTCGGGTTGATGGCGAGGAACCACGGCTGCTTCTGTTCGTTTTTCTTCAGATCGATCACGCGCAGCTGATAAGGCAGGCCCAGCTCTTCGAGCGCGATCGAGATTTTGTAGCCGTTCGGGGTGGCGGCGGTAAACAGTTCCAGCATGATTGCTCCGATGCAATGACAGACATTGCGTGAATCGTAGCAAAGCTTGCAGACATATGCTGGTCCTGTGGGAGTGGGCTTGCCCACGAATGGTTTGCAGCGCAATTCAGACCGTATCGCGAGCAAGCTCGCTCCTACGAAAACCAGGATTTCAGAAAAACAAAACCCCGCCGAAGCGGGGTTTTGTTTGACATGCAGCGCGAGTCGACTGGATTAGAAATCCATGCCGCCCATGCCACCGGCCGGCATCGCCGGAGCTGCGTCTTTCTTCGGCAGCTCGGAGACCATGCACTCGGTGGTCAGCATCAGGCCAGCAACCGACGCGGCGTTTTGCAGCGCGGTGCGGGTGACCTTGGTCGGATCCAGCACGCCGAACTCAACCATGTCGCCGTACTCGCCAGTGGCGGCGTTGTAGCCGTAGTTGCCCGAACCAGCAACGACCTTGTCCAGGATCACGCTCGGCTCTTCGCCTGCGTTGGCAACGATCTGACGCAGCGGCGCAGTGATGGCGCGCTTGAGCAGGTTGATGCCGGCGTCCTGATCGCTGTTGATGCCTTTCAGGCCTTCCAGCGCTTTCAGGGTGCGGACCAGCGCAACACCGCCGCCCGGGACCACGCCTTCTTCAACGGCAGCACGGGTCGCGTGCAGCGCGTCTTCCACGCG
>DASUEK010000213.1:0-21998 GCA_036275115.1 Permianibacter sp.
CCGGTGCCAAACCAGTCGACCAGCAGCACGGCATGGCCTTGCGCCTGCAAGGCACGGGCAAGTTCGTTGAGGGCGCGCCGCGATTTGTTCAGCTCTTCGAGCAGCGGCGGCAGCAGCAGCACCGGCGCACAGGCGGTGCTGCCGGGCCAATGCAAGGTGAACAACGGTGCTGCAGCACCGTTCAGGAAAAACGCTTCTGGCATGGCATCCTTGCCGTCATCAATCGGAGCCGCGGAGGCCGTCGGGAGTTACCGCCGGCCATCCGGAATCAACCGCGCTTCTGTTCGACAAACGCGGCCAGGCTGCCGACGGTTTCGAACGTTTCGGCGGAAATTTCGTCATCGCCAATGCTGATGCCGAACACGCTTTCCAGCTGGGTGATGACGCCCAGCACTGCCATCGAATCAAACTCCGGCATGGCACCGAGCAAGGCCGTATCGGCCGTCAGCTTGTTGGTGCGCTCACCGAGCGCCAGTACTTCACCCAATACCCGGATGACATCTGCCATCACTGTCATGTCCATGTTTCCTCTGGCGATACCCACTTCAACCCCGGCCTGCCGGTCCATTTTTGGCGTCCGCGCCGGGGCCGCACAGGATACAGGAGATCGCCGCCGACGTCGCCCTTGACGCGGCCGCGCCGGCCGCTCGCCGCTTGCCCGGCCAGCGCCAAGCTTGGTACCTTGATCACACGCGAGGCGGCACTGTCGGCTGACAGTGACCGGCCGACCACTTGAGTCGCCCGTCCCGGGTCTCGCGCTGCATTGGATGCACACCGCAACATGGATCACCGTTTCGCCCCGCTTCGCCATCGGCTGCGCCGGCTGGCCCTGCCCTTCGCCGGGCTGCTGCTGGCCACTGGCGTCAGCGCCGAGCAATTGCCGCCCGATTGCGGCGATCTCGGCAATCACTACGGCCCGTATGACTACACCAACCCGAGCCACTTCACCGAGAAGTTGCCGGTGGTCGAACAATTCCACTTCTCGCGTGAGCAGGAATTGTCGACGTTCAAACCCAACTCCAAGGAAAAAGTCGATTTCGACTACACTCTGCGCGCCTTTCCGAATCACCACCGGGCGCTGATGTCACTGGTGCGCTGGCTGAAAAACCACGACCGGGATGCCTGGCAGGGCAGAATGCGCGCCGAGTGCTATTTCTACCGTGCGCTTGCCTGGCGGCCGCGCGACAGCGTCGCCCGGATGATCTTCGCGCTCTACCTGCACCAGAACCAGCGCTTGGCAGAAGCCGAGCAGCAGTATCAGAACGCGGTGAAAATCCAGCCGGATTACGCCGAAGCGCATTACAACCTCGGCCTGCTCTACGCCGATCAGAAACGCTGGCCAGAAGCACTCGCCTCGGCGCACCGCGCCTACGCCCTGAATTACCCGCTGCCGGGTTTGAAGAAGCGCCTGCTCGAGGCCAAGGCCTGGCGTGAGCCGGCCCCGGCTGCCGCGAAACCGGCTGAACCGTCCGAATCTGCTGTTCCGGCTGAACCGGCAACCGCCGCCGAGCCCACCAAGACGGAGCCGCCGGCCGCTGTTCCGGCCACGCTTCCGGACCCGGTTCCAGAATCCACTCCCTCCGCCCCTACACCGACGCCGGCCGCGCCGTCGTCAGGAACTCCGACATGACGTATTTGCTGGGCCGCATGGGCTCCCGCCCCGATGTTGCGCCACTGACCGCCCCCGCCACTGCCCCGCAACCGCTGATCGCCGCCAGTTTTTCGGCCGGTGCTGGCGTCCTCGCTGCCGGCGCCCGCCATCACCAGCACGACGGCTGGCAGGTGTTGCTGCTGGGGGATTTGCGCTGGCGCCAGCCGCGCGCCAACAGCGATGCGCTGAGCGAATTGCTCAGCCGGTTCAGCCGTGACGGCAGCGCCTGCCTGCACGATGCGCTCGGCCATTTCCTGCTGGTGGTCGCGCATCCGGCCAGCCAGCGTCTGTGGCTCGCCATCGATCGCACCGGCACCCGCCGGCTGTTCTACCGTCAGCGCGGCAGCGAGCTGCTGTTTGGCAGCAAGCTCGCCGATATCGCCCGCTTCGACGGCGACAAACCAGCGATCAACGCCCAGGCGTTGTACAACTACGTGTATTTCCACATGGTGCCGAGTCCAGACACCATTTTTGCTGGTTGCCGCAAACTCGAACCGGGCCATGTCTTGTGCTGGCAAGACGGCAAGCTGAGCGATGAAAACTATTTCCGCGCCCGCTTCCATCACCGCGGCGATCCGGCCTTGCCGGATGCGCGCAGCAAATTATTGCCGGCGCTCGAACACGCGGTCGCCCGCGCCCGCAACGGCGCGCCCTGCGGTGCCTTTTTGAGCGGCGGTCTCGACAGCTCCAGCGTTGCTGGCGTGCTGGCACGCCAGCAACCGAAACCAGCCACCTTCAACATCGCCTTCAGCCAGCCGCAGTACGACGAAAGCGCCTACGCCCGCTTGTCCGCCAAACATTTCAATACCGAACATTTCGAATTGAAACTGGAGCCGGACGATGCCCTGGCGGCGTTGCCAACCATTGCGGCATTCGGCGATGAACCATTCGGCAACTCGAGCGCATTGCCGACCTATTTCTGCGGCAAATTCGCCCGCGAAAACGGTATCCAGGTGATGCTGGCCGGCGACGGCGGCGACGAATTGTTCGCCGGCAATGCCCGCTACGCCAAAAACAAATTGTTCGAACACTGGTGGCGACTGCCGGGCAGTTTGCGCCGCGCCGGCGAAGGCCTGACCGGGGTGGGCTTGCACGCCACCGGCGCGCGCTGGCCGGGCCCGTTCGGCAAGCTGCAAAGCTATGTCCGGCAAGCGGCGGTGCCGATGCCGGATCGGTTGCAGAGCTACAACTTTTTGCATTTGCATGCGCCGGAAACGGTGTTCAGCGCCAAGCAACTGGCGCAATCGGATCGCGCGTATCCGCTGCAGCTCTGGCAACAGCGCTACCACGAAGCCGATGCCGATGATTCGCTCGACGCGACGCTCTATCTGGACTGGAAGTTCACCCTCGCCGACAACGATCTGGTCAAGGTCAACAGCATGTGCGAGCTGGCCGGTGTTGACGTGCGTTACCCGATGCTCGATGACGAACTGATCGATTTGTCACTGCAGCTTTCCGCGCACGAAAAACTGCCGGGCCAGCAGCTGCGCCATTACTACAAGGAAGCCTGCCGCGGCTTTCTTGCCGATGAAACCCTCGACAAGAGCAAGCACGGTTTTGGCTTGCCGTTCGGCGTCTGGCTGCGCGAACACGCCGGTCTGCGCGAGCTGGTCAATACCAAGCTTGAAGCGCTGAAAGCACGCGACATTTTCCTGCCGAGCTTTATCGATCACGCGCGCCACCAGCACGAAACCGGTCATGCGTCGTTCTTCGGCGAATTGAACTGGATTCTGATGGTGCTGGAGTTGTGGCTGGAGAAGCACGGTTAAGCCGGCGCTGTCGGTGTTTGACGGCGAGCGCCAACACCGGCATTACGCGGACAACAGCAACGGCGTCCGATAACTGACTTCGGCCAGCTGGCGCGGAAAACCGAGCGCATCCCAGCGGTACGGACTGAAACGCGGGATCTGGAAGCGATCGCTCTGGCCATTCCAGGCGCCGTGTTCGGTGGTCCAAGCGGCGTCGTAGCCGGCCTCGCGGATCAGGCGCACGTGCTCGGCGCGGTAATCGCTGTTCGGTTTGCCGTTCGGGTAAGCGAACAGCGTCGGCGCCACGCCCAGCAACTCGGTCAGGCGCGCGCGATTGTGCTGGATTTGCCAGCGCGCCTGTTCGGTGGTCAGCGTCGCCAGCACATGGTGATCGTGGGTGTGACCACCGATGCCCATGCCGGCGCGCTGCATGGCGCGCAATTCGTCGGCGTTCATCATCAGCCGCGGCGGGTTGGGCACCAAAGTGCGCAGGTGCGCCACGACAGCGAGCCGGGCGTCGGCATCCAGGTATTTGAGTTGCTGCCGGAGCGGGCCGAGCACGCTGCGGCGCTGATCGAGTGAATCGGTCAGTGGGTGCTGACCGAGGCCAAACGCCTGCAGATCCAGCGTGCCGCTGGGCTGCTGGCGGACCGTCTCGGTCAGCCAGTCGTTCCACATCAGATCACCGTCGGTGAAGGCGGTGGCGATGAAAAACGTCGCGTGCAGCCGCCGGGCTTGCAGCAGTGGCAACACCAGATCGTGGTTGTCGCGGTAGCCGTCGTCGAACGTGATGCTGGCGGTCGGTGTGCCGTCCGGCTGGCGCTGCAGCGAATCGGCGAGCGGGATCACGGTGAACGCGGCCCGAATCCGATCCAGTTGCGCGGCGAATTCGGTTACCGTCGGCAGCAGCCGCATCAGCGGGTCACGCTGTTCGACCACGCGGTGAAAAATGAACACGTGATGGCGCTGCGGCAACAGGCGCAGGCGATAGGCACAGCGAAAGGCAAAACTCATCCGTGACGACTCCGAGGCAGCGGCCGGGTGCGACGATCCCATCGTCATTGGGTGCGCCCAGCGGGGCGGAATTGTACCGTGCCGGCACCGGCAGCCAGCAAGCCGTTTTCCGGCCCGGGCGCCGGTAACGGGGGGATGAAGGTCAACAGGAGCGCGGCATGCACACGGCAGCACATGGCAGGACACGACAGCGGGCCGTAGCGCGGCTGGCGCTGCTGTTCGCATTGGTGAGCGGTACGCTAACCGCCGAGACGTCGGTGCCGGAGCGTATCGCCAGCGCCAAGGCGTCGGTGGTCGGGGTCGGCACGCTGCTGCCGACCCGGCGCCCGCCGGCGGCGGTCTATGGCACCGGCTTTGCCGTTGGCGACGGCCGTCATGTCATCACCAATTTCCACGTCATACCGGATGTGCTGGCCAGCGAACGTCACGAAACGCTGGTGGTCTTCGTCGGTCACGGCGAAAACGCCCAGCCGCGTACCGCCAAGGTGATCAAGACCGATCCCGAGCACGATCTGGCCTTGTTGCGGCTGGACGGTCCACCACTGCCGCCACTGCCGGTTGATGCCGCGACGCCCGTGCGCGAAGGCGAGGATTTGCTGTTCACCGGCTACCCGATCGGCCACATTCTCGGTCTGTATCCGACCTCGACCAAGGCGATGGTGTCGAACATCGCGCCGGTGGCGATACCGGCCAGCACGGCTGCCCAGCTCAATGCCAAAACCATCAAGCGGCTGCGCGACCCCTATCCCATTTACCAGCTCGATGCGGTGTCGTTTCCCGGCAACAGCGGCAGCCCGCTTTATCGCATCAGCGACGGCGCCGTGGTCGGCGTGTTGAACTCGGTACTGATCAAGGAAAGCAAGGAAGCGGCGCTGAGCAATCCGACCTCGATCACCTACGCCATCCCGGCTTCGCATGTGCTGCCCTTGCTGGAGGCGATCGCGCCATGATGAGTTTTGCGGTGATCGGCTATGGCGCCGCCGCGCTCGCTTTTGGCGTGCTGGTGTTGCTGCTCGCCTCGCGCTGGCGCGGCCGCCTGACCGGCAACTGGTTGCTCGCCGCGCTGGCGGCGCATTTGCTGTGGGCGATCAGCGCAACGGTATTCCATGTCCTGCAATTGCCGGCCACAGCGTGGGCCTACGGCAGTCTGGAAACGCTGCGCTATTTCGGCTGGCTGTTGCTGCTGCGCGAACTGTGGCAACCACTGGTGCAGGCGGAAGGCAGCTCGGTGAATTGGTATCGCCGATTGGTGCCGCTGCTGGCGCTGATCGCCTTGCTGCTGTCAGCGGCCGCCTTCCTGCCGGTCATTGATGTATTGCTCAGCGTGGCGTTCGGGGTGCCGCTGCATCAACTCGGCATGCTGGTGCTGGCGCTCGGCAGTGGCGTGCTGACCGAGCAGCTGTACCGCCGGACCCGACCGGAACAGCGCTGGGGCCTGAAGTTTCTTTGCCTCGGCCTGGCGGTGGTGTTCGCCTTCGATTTTTATCTGTATTCGGATGCGTTGCTGTTTCACAGCATCGACAGTGACATCGAAGCGGCGCGCGGCTTTGTCTATGCCGCTGCGGTGCCGCTGATCGCAGTCGCAGTGGCACGGAATCCGCGCTGGTCGATCGATCTGTTCATCTCGCGCCGTTTGATGCTGCGCTCGGTGTCGGTGCTGGCGGCGGGCGGCTACCTGCTGCTGATGGCGGTGGTCGGGTTTTATATCCGCAGCACCAATGCCGAATTCGGCGATGCGCTGCGCATTGTGTTTCTGGCACTCGCCGTTATCGCGCTGATCGTTGTGGCGGTGTCGGGTCAGGTGCGCGCCCGCATCAAGGTGTTCATCAACAAGCACTTCTTCAACTATCAATACGACTATCGGGAAGAGTGGTTGCGGCTCAACCGCACCCTTGCCGGCGAAGAAGGCGGCGGCAGCATCAACGAGCGGGCGATCCGGGCCTTGGCGGAAATTGTCGACTCACCGGCCGGTATGCTCTGGCGCTGCGATGACGGCCTGCGCTGCGATTTTGCCGAACACTGGTCGATGCCGCCCGGCAAGGCCTTTGACGCCAAACCCGACGCTGAACTGCTCAGCTTTCTCGCCCGCACCGGCTGGATCATCGAACTGCCGGAATACCGCGACTATCCGGAGCGCTATTCCGATCTGGTGCTGCCGAACTGGTGGTTCCAACTGCCGAATACCTGGCTGATTGTGCCGCTGCGGCACGGCCAGCACATGACTGGCGTGGTGCTGCTGGCCAAGCCACGCGCCGAGCGCGCCATCAACTGGGAGGTGCGCGATCTGCTGAAAACAGCGGCCGGTCAGGTGGCGTCCTATCTGGCGCTGTACCAGACCACGCTGGCACTGGTCGAAGCCCGCCAGTTTGAGGCGTTCAACCGGCTCAGCGCGTTTGTCGTCCACGATCTGAAAAACGTCGCCGCCCAGCTGCAGCTCATCGTCAGCAACGCCGATCGGCACCGGCACAACCCGGCTTTTATCGACGACGCGATCCAGACCGTCGGCAATGCCACCCAGAAAATGCAGCGTATGCTCGCGGCGCTGCGCAAGGGCTCGTTCGAGAACGCGGCCACCGGCACCGTCGCGGTCGACGAAGTGGTACGAGAGGCCGTGCGGCAGTGCAGCAACCGCCAGCCGCAACCGGTGCTGGAAAGCGCGCAAGCCGGCCGTGCCCGTGCCGATCGCGACCGGCTGCTGTCAGTGCTGCAACACCTGATCCAGAACGCCCAGGAAGCCTGTGACGCGGCAGGTCAGGTCATTTTGACAGTGGTGTCAGCCGATAATGACGTCACTGTAAAAATAAGAGACAATGGCTGCGGCATGGACGCCAGCTTCGTCAGGGAGCGGTTGTTCCGTCCGTTCGATACCACCAAAGGCAATGCCGGCATGGGCATCGGTGCCTGGCAGGCACGCGAAACCGTGCGCAGTTTTGGTGGCGATATCACAGTAACCAGCAGCCCCGGACAGGGCTCAGAGTTCAGCCTGCGCCTCGTGCGCGTGAACGACAGGGAAGACGGTAATGGGAAGCCTGGACAGGAGTCAGAAGCGCTTATTGGTGGTTGAAGACGACCCCGGCCTGCAAAGCCAACTGCGCTGGTGTTTCGAAGAGTGCGACGTCACCATTGTCGGCAATCGCGAAGAAGCGATCGCGGCGTTGCGGCGATTTGAACCGCAAGTGGTCACGCTCGACCTCGGTCTGCCACCGGACCCGGCCAACGCCTCGGAAGGGCTGGCCACGCTGCAAGCCATCCTGCGTCTGGCGCCGCACACCAAAGTCATCGTCGTCACCGGCAACGATGAACGCGAAAACGCCCTCAAGGCAGTCAGCCTTGGCGCCTACGACTATTACCAAAAGCCGATCGACGCCACCTCGCTGAGTTTGATCGTGCAACGCGCCTTCCACCTGTACGCGCTGGAAGCAGAAAACCGTCAGCTGCAGAAAAAAGCCAACAGCGCGCCACTTGCCGGTGTCATCGCCGGTTCGCCGGAAATGGCCAAAGTCTGTCGCATGGTCGAAAAAGTCGCGCCCACCGATCTGACCGTGCTGCTGCTTGGCGACTCCGGCACCGGCAAGGAAATCATTGCCCGCGCGGTGCATGAGCTGTCGCCACGCAGCAACAACCGGCTGGTCGCCATCAACTGCGCCGCCATCCCGGAAAACCTGCTCGAAAGTGAATTGTTCGGCTACGAAAAAGGCGCCTTCACCGGTGCCGCCCGCCAGACCAAAGGCAAAATCGAGTACGCCGACGGTGGCACGCTGTTCCTCGATGAAATCGGCGATCTGCCGATGGCCTTGCAGGCCAAGCTGCTGCGCTTCCTGCAGGAACGGGTGATCGAGCGGATTGGCGGCCGCGAGGAAATTCCGGTCGATGTCCGGGTGGTCTGCGCGACCCACCGCAGCTTGCCGGAAATGGTCAAGGCAGAAACCTTCCGCGAAGATCTTTATTACCGCTTGAGCGAAATTACCGTCGACATTCCGCGGCTCGCCGCCCGCAGCGGTGATGTGATCCTGCTGGCCCGCGCCTTCCTGCAAAAATTCAACGAACAGTTGCACCGGCATATTCGCGGCTTCCGCGATGACGCCATCGCGGCGATGGAGTCGCACGACTGGCCGGGCAACGTGCGTGAACTGGAAAACCGGATCAAGCGCGCCGTGATCATGGCCGAAGACCACCACATCAGCGCCGACGACCTGCAGCTGAAAGTGCAGAACAACCGCGATCTGCCGCTGAATTTGCGCCAGGTGCGCGAGCAGGCCGAAACCGAAGCGGTGTTGCGGGCACTGTCACACGCTGAAGGCAACATGTCACGGGCCGCCGAATTGCTCGGCATCACCCGACCGACGCTGTACGCCCTGGTCGACAAGTACAACTTGAACGACAACGAGCAAATGGTCGCCCGCAGTCACTGAGTTCCCGCTGTCGGCGACGACCCGCGTCGGCGCCGACCCCTACCGTTTGGCAAGAACCGGCAACAAGGAGTCGCCACATGATGCACAAGGATTTCAACCGTCAGTTGCTTCGTCGCTCCACCCTCGCCCTCTGTCTGAGCGCATTGAGCTACGGCGCCTTTGCGGACGATTATCAGGACGCCTGGCAAAAAGCCCAGCAACTGCTGCAGAAGCGCGACACCGCGGCGGCGATCATCGAACTGCGCAACGCCTTGCAGGAAAAGCCCGACAGCATTGAAGCCCGCTTGCTGCTCGCCGAGCTGTACTTTCAGGACGGCAACCTGCCAGCTGCCGAAAAGGAATATGACAAGGCGCGCGAACTGAAGGCGCCAAAAAGCCGTTGGCAGAAACCGCTCGGCCGAACCTGGCTGTCAATGTACCAATCGGCAAAGGTGCTGAACCACATCAACGAAAGCAGCAGCGATCCGGCGGCCCTGCGCGCCGAAGCGCTCGCCTTGCGCGGCCTGGCCATCTTGCAACAGGCCAAGATCGACGATGCCGAGCAAGTACTGCTGCAAGCCACCAGCCTGCAGCCGGATCAGGTCGAAGCGGTCTACGGCCTCGCCCAAATCGCCCGGCTGCGCAGCGACTTCGGCAAAGCCGAAACCCTGGCTCGGCAAGCGATGAAGAAAGATCCGACCTTCACCAACAGCCATCTGCTGTTGACCGAACTACTGGTGATGAAGAACCAGCGCGAAGAAGCCATCAAGATCATCAATGCCGCTGTCGATCAGTCACCGAATGACACCCGCATCCGCTTGGCGCGCGGTGAAGCGCTGCTCAGCATGGGCAATACCAAAGAGGCCTGGAACGATATCAATCTGGTGCTGACCGCCATCCCGAAACACGCGATGGGACTGTTCCTCAAAGCCAAAGCGCAGATGATGGAACAGAAGCAGGATGACGCGCTGACGACACTCGATCAGGCACTGGCCGTTGCGCCGGGATTCACCGAAGCACAACTGCTGGCGGGCTATCTGAATGTGCAAAAACGACAGTGGCGCCAAGCCGAAGAAATGCTGTCACGCACGCTCGCCAACAAACCCGATCACCTCGGCGCCACCAAGTTGCTGATTCAAACCAAACTGGGTCTGCGGCAGGGTCGCGAGGCGCTCAAGCTCGCCACCGACGGCTTGCGCAAGTACCCGGAAGACATCCAGCTGATGTCCTATCAGGCCACCGCCCATATCCAGCTGCAGGAATTCGACAAGGCCAGCGAGATCATGGAACGCGCCGTCGAAATCTCGCCGGATGCCGACAACCTCCGCACCGGCCTCGCGCTGCTGCAGTTGCAGGAAGGCCAAACGTCGGCGGCACTGAGCCAGCTGGAAACCGCCAGCAAGGACAACACCGAGTTGCAGATCAGCGATCTGATGCTGATCTCGACTTACATGTCGCAGAAGCAGACCGACAAGGCGGTGCAACTGGCCGAGCAGTTGTACAAGCAACACAGCAAGAATGCCCTGGCTGCCAACATGCTGGGCGTGATCAAGCTGAGCACCGGCGATTTTCCGCGCGCCGCCCAGCTGTTTGAACAGGCAGTGAAACTGCGGCCGGAGTTTCTGACCGCGCGCCTGAATCAAGCGCGGGTCGATGTTGCCAAGCGCGATTTCGACGCAGCACTGAAAAAACTGCATGCACTGAACAAGGAGAGCCCGACGCTCAACATCGTCGCACTGCAACTCGCGCAGGTGTATGACGCCAAGGGCGATCGCGCGCAAGGGCTGGAGTGGCTGCAAAAAGCCTGGCAACTCGACCACCGCTCACTGGCGACCGGCAACACCTATCTGCGCCGGCTGCTGCAAATGAACAAGCCAATGGATGCCTTGGTTGTCGCACAGCAGATGATCGCCGCCAATCCGGATGCCGGTGATGCCCATCTGGCACAAGGCCTCGCCCAGCGCGCCAACAAGAACTACAGCTCGGCCATTTCGTCGCTGCGCAAAGCCGTGCAGCTCAACGCTCGCAATCCGGATTACTATTTTGCGCTGGCTGACGTGCTGGAAGAGAGCGGCGACAGCAAAGGCGCTGCTGATGCGATGAAGGATCTGCTGAAGCAGCAGCCGAACAGCTGGCAGGCCCATCTGGCGCTAGGCCGCATGGATCTGCGCAACAAAAACTTTGCCGCCGCCCATCAACGCGCTGCCGATTTGATCAAGCAATTCCCGGCACTGCCGATTGGCCAGCAACTGGAAGCCGACACGCTGGCGGCGGAAGGCAAATACAGTGATGCCGCCAAAGCGTACGAGAA
The DNA here is from genome assembly GCA_036275115.1 of Permianibacter sp. Lineage (GTDB taxonomy): Bacteria > Pseudomonadota > Gammaproteobacteria > Enterobacterales > Permianibacteraceae > Permianibacter. Next base: position 11,116 of record DASUEK010000213.1, read on the forward strand.
GGCTTACAAGCAGCAGCCGAGTTTCGCACTCGCCAACAGCTACGGCATCGCGCTGCAGCGCGCCAACAAGCCGGGCTACGAAAACCTGCTGAACGACTGGCTGAAACAGAATCCGGACGACAATGCCGCCCGGTTCGCACTGGCGACTTTGTACCAACAGAACAGCCGCAATGATCGAGCGCTGGAGCAATACCAGCTGTTGGAGAAAAAGTCACCGAATGATCCGGTCCTGCTCAACAACCTGACCTGGTTGTACGCGGAAACCTCGGATGTCGGCAAGACCAAGACCTATCTGGCGCGCCTCGAAGCACTGAAACTGAATCAGGCTAACATCATCGACACCCAAGGCTATGCCTATCTGAAATTGGGCGATGCCAAAAAGGCACTGGAGCAGTTCACCGCAGCGCTGAAGATTGCCCCGGACAATGTCGAGATTCGCTACCACGCCGCGCTCGCCCACGAGCGACTCGGCAATGTCGGCGAAGCCAAGAGTCAGCTAAAGCAAGTGCTGGACAGCAAGCAACCGTTTGGCCAGCGTGCCGCTGCCGAAGCGCTATACAAAAAGCTGTAAGTAAAGAGATAAATGGCGGGGCAACCCGCCATTTTTCTTTTGTGGTGCCGCTGTGGAAGCGGTTCGCCAGAGCAACCGGTTTTCACATCAGAAGCTCGTTCTTTCAACGAGGCACGATCGCAAGGCGATAGTGGCGCGAAACGCGATTGGCCGTGGCTACAGCTTCTTGATGAACGACTTCAGCCGTTCAGGTTGAGCTTGCTGCGGATCAGCGCAATCAGCAGTTTTTGCAGCGGGTTGGCGTTGCCGAATGGCCGCCAGGTTTTCTTGTAGCGTTGCCGGTAGGCATCGAAATGCAGCCCCCATGGCGCTGCCGTGATCGGGCCGCGCTTGAGCAGGATTTTCAGCACTTCCACCCCCATCACGCCGGCACACAGATCGCAGGCCATGGCGGTTGACGGGCCTTTCTCCTTGCTGAAATTGACCGCTTCCGGTACTTGCAAATACGGCCGCTGCAACATGCGCGGACTCAAGCCGGCGATGAAACGCGCCAGTTGTTCGGTCTTCGGCAAGCCCTCCATGCGGAAGTATTGCTCGAACGTCATCTTGCCTGGCAAAAACGCCAAAAAGGCGGTGCCCATGCCGAGTGGTGCCGCGGTCAGTGCCGGAATGCCGCGCTCGGCACAGGCCGCGAAGACTTTCCGACGAATGTCGACGGCGAAAAAATCAAGACTGTCGACATAGAGGTCGACGCCAGTCAGAAACGCATCGAGATTGCTGTCGTTGATGCCTTGCGGGAACGTCGTGATCGCCAATTCGGGATTGATGTCACGCGCCATACGCGCCAGCGTCTGACATTTTTCCTGATGCAGATGCGACATCATCGCACCGGCCTGGCGGTTGAAGTTCTGTTGTTCGAAGCGATCAAAATCCGAGATGTGAAAGGCGCCGATGCCCAGCCGGGCCAGCGTCAGCAGGTGCCCGCCGCCGACCCCGCCGAGGCCGGCGATGGCAATGCGGCTGTCGCGCAGACGGTGCTGTTCGTTTTCGGTCAACCAACCGATATTGCGGGAAAACGCCCGCGCATACTCAAACGCTTCCATGCCGTGGCTCCGGACCGTGAACGGTGCTGGCCTGAGTGTAGTCGGGACTGGCGGTGCGCGCCGCGCTCAACGCAGGCGTTCACGCAGATCGTCGAGCAGCTCGTGAGCGCTGGCCGCCAGATTCCGGTGCAAGGCCTCGCCAGTGATCACAAACGGGCCGCGACGACCGTGGTAATCGATGACGTCGCCAACCTGGGTGAACACGATGCCACAGCTGCGCAGCAAGCGCGCCAGACGCGGCTCCATCATCACGTAGACCCGCTCGAGACCGAGGTTCAGTGCCAGCGCCGACGCGCCAAGAAACAGTCCCATCGCCACCAACGGATAATGGCGGGAATCCGGATTGCCGTCGGCATCACTCGCGACACCGATGGGCGACTGCTGTTCGCCGGCACGACGGCGGAAATCGCCATGCACGGCCAAGCGGGAAATTTCACCGTAGCGCTGCCGCGGCAAGGTGTCCGGTGCCAGCGGGCCCGGCGCGAATTGGCCTTGGCAGACCTGCTCGAATGGCAGCGGCGCTTTGCCGTCCGGACTCAGGATCAGACGAAAGCAGCCGGCAGCACGGCCGGTCTGTTTGTGCAGCAAATAGCAATGCGCGGCCCGCTCGTCATAGCCATCGCGCTCGCGACCATCGGGAAAGGCATGCTTGTCTTCGTAGCCGAGCTCTTCACAGTAGACGGCATAGCGCAGACGCAGGGCGACATCGATCTCGTCCGGGCGTTGCGCCCGTCGCAGATCGAAATAGGTGAAAAAATGCTGCGCGAGATGCTCCATGCATCGCTCCGATAAGATGAGGCTGACTCGGGTTCAGCGTCATGTTGTTGCCCGCTTCCTGCGTGGGTGAAAGATACCAGAAAGCGGCTTCGCCAGCCATTGAGACTGGCGCGCCGGTTGCGTACAGTAGTCAGCTTGAGAGGGATCTTGCTCGTGACGGACACCATGGCCTCACGCTCACACCGCAGTACCGAATCCTCGCGTCGCCACACCCGTTGGCGGCAGCGATTTTTTCTGGCCTCCGGCTGTTTGCTGCTGGTCAATATTGTGCTGTTGTACCTACTAGCAGATGCCCACTTGCGGCCACAAGTCGCGCTCGACCGAACCAAAGCGGACGTGCAACTGCTCAGTGAACTGATGGCCGACCGCCTGACCCGCGATGAGCTGTTGCAGGCACTGAAACAGTCGGCATTGCCGGCAGCGGCGATCGAACAGGTGCCCGGCCGGATCAATGTCGGCGGACTCAGCTTCGTGCTCGATGAGCAGCAACGCGTTGTCCGCGTCGAACACTGGTCCATTCCAGGCGGCGCCGGTCAACCCTGAGCGCCGCCCCGAAACGCTTCAATGCCGCTGCGGTGTGCGCGCGTTGCGGACATGGCGCAGCCACCAGTTCTGCCGCGCCAGCAAAGTCAGCAGCGACGGCAGCAGCAACAGTTCAAAAATGGCGGCGGCAAACAAGCCCAGCGCCGTCATCAAACCAAAGTGCTGGGTCGGCACAAAGGTCGAACTCAGCAATAAGCCAAACTGCGATGACAAAATCAAGGTGTTGATGGTGCACGCCTTGCCGCTCTGGCGCAGCGTGTGCAGCAGCGCATAACGGTTGTTGCGCCCTTGCTGGACGTGCAGGCAATAACTTTCCATGAAATGGATCGTGTCATCGACCGCGACACCGACTGCAACGCCAGCGATCAGCGCGGTCGCCATGTCCAGCGGCACGCTGACCGCCGCCATGAAGACAAAGACAAAATAAATCGGTGCGGCATTTGGCAACACCGCCATCGCGGCAATTGGTGCCGACCGCCACATCAGCAGGAAGAACAGGAAGATCATTGCAAACGACAGGTACAAACCGTCGACTTGCCCGATCACCAGCAAATCTTCCTGATCGGTGAAGATGCGCGCTTCCGAGCCGAAATCGATTTGCAGATCGGTCGCCGGTTGCGCTGCCAGCCAGGCTTTCATTTTCGCCATGACGGCTTTCAGCTCGCGCGTGCTGTGGGTGGTCAGCGCCAGCGTGACCCGGGTGGTTTGCAGTTCCCGGTCGGTCAGGTCGTACAAATCCTTGCCGTCGTAAACGAACAGATACTGGCTGATCAGCGCGGCCTCCTGCGGCAACTCCCGCGCGGTGGTCGCTTCATCCTGAAACGCCCAGTGCATTTCCTTGACCAGATCGACCATTGAGATGCTGTAGGTCACTTCCGGCAGGCTGTCGGCATAGGCCTGAAACGCTTCGATGTAGCGCAAGCGCTGCGGGTCGGTCAGGCCATCACGCGCTGGTGCGACAAACACCACGTCGAGCGGCATGGCACCGGACAGTTTGGCTTCCACGGTACGGGTCGAAACATTGATCGGATGGTCGTCACGGAAGAACCGGTAAATATCGGTTTCGGTGTAGAGCTTACCGAGCACCGGCAAGCACAGCAGCGTCGCCAGCACGAACAGCGCCGCAATCCAACCGGCGCGGCGCATCGAAAACTTGGCGATGGCCAGCGTGACTCGGGTCAGTACACGGGTGTTCTTCGGTTCCGCTGGCCATTCGCCTTTGTCAAACCGCAGCAGCAGTGGCGGCAACAGGTAATTGACCGTGGCAAACAACACCAACGCGGCAACACCGCCGGCAATGCCAAACCAGGCCACAGGCCGGATCGGGCTGACCGCCAACGAACCGAGACCGACCGCCGTGGTCAGCGCCGCATACAGGCTCGGCCGGAAAACGTGACCGGCAGCGGTGCGTATGCGCTCCTCGCGGCTCAGCTTGCTGCCGGCAACCGCCTGCAACTGGCCGAGCAAATGCACCATGAACGCGAGACTCAGCGCCGACATGAACGGCGGCAGAATCGCGGCAACCAGCGTGAACGGTTCGCGCGCGATCACCAGCACACTGAGCGCGGCTTGCGCCGCCGCGCTCATCACCACCGCCACCATCACAATCGCCAGCGGCCGTCGGAACAACCACCAGATCAGCAACAAGCCGATCGCCATCGTCGCCGGCACGAAAATCATGTTGTCGTGCAGCATCGATTCGAATTGCGCGACATCAACGCTGACCTGACCGGCGGTTGCCTGCCATGCGTCCTGCAAACCGTGCGCCGCAACTTTGGCCTCAATATCGGCCAGCAATTGTTGCCGGGCCGGCGAATCGGGCAAATGGGTCGGTCGAATCACCATTGCTGCCGCGCTGCCGTCTTTGGCCAGTACAAAGCCCGGTGCAAACGGATCGGCGGTGATGGCCTTGCCATCAAGCGGTGTGTCGCCAAGTTTGTCGACGTCGATCAGCGGACGGACGACAAAACCGTCATCGACCCGGGCAATCTGCTCGAACTCGGTGACCCGGTGCACCCGATCGACGGTTGGCAGTTGCTTGACGTCCTGGGCCAGTGCTTCCAGCTTGTGCAGAAAATCATTGGCGAAGACATCATCAGGCGTGAACAGCAGAACGATGGTCTGGTAATCCGGAAACATGCCGCGCAGTTTTTGCTGCAGCTGTACCGACGGTTCGTCCTTGCTGAGGTAGATTTCCGGCGAGTTGTTGATGAGGAGAAACGGCAACAACGCGGCAGGCAGCAACAAGATCAGTGCGAGCAGTGCCGCTGCCACTTTCCAGGGCAATAATTTCATGCGAGTTGAACCCCTGCCAAAGCGGCGCGATCAGAACTGGGTGCGCCAACCCAGCACAAACATGTCGTGCTCATCGTGGTAGCCACCGGCGGTGCCGTCATCGCCGCTGAAGACGTGGGCACCGAGATAAAACTCATCCGGCTCGCCGCGGATATAAGCCAGCTCCGGATTGACGTAGACATCGCCACGCCCTTCCCCATCGGTAGCGAGAAAGCGGGTGCGGAAGCGCCAGGCTTCGGCCGCAAACAGCATTTCCAGCTCGCCGGACAAAAACGCCACCGACTCGCGATCGGCAATGGGTTCATCCGGATCAATCTGCAAACCGCCGGCTTGCAAACTGAGCCGGGTATTGCCGTCACCGGGGAAGAACTCGACACCGATACCGTACTGCACCGCCGGCATGGTCAGCGCGCGCAGATCCGGCGTCGTCACCGGAAAATCGCTCAGGTACGCGACTTCGCCCCGCCAGGTTGACTCACCCCAATTGAAGGTCACATCCGCCGACGCGACATCGGTAAACGGATGCCAGGCGGCAAAGGTCGGTGCACCGGTAGCGAGCGCCGTCACCGGATCGGCACCTGTCAGCAGCGCCAGACGCACGGCGTCGTTCATCACAAAATACGGGGTCGTGTGGCGCACATGCTGCACCGACACACCCCAATCGAAACCCTGGCCTTGGTGCGACAAACGCACGCCGCCACTGGCGCCGTCGTCATCGTCGAGGGGCTCGGTATCGACGCTGCCGAGTTGCAGCAAGGCGGTCAGCAGCGGATTCGGTTCCACGCCCAGCAACAAGCCACGGCGCTGATCGTAAGGGGACCAGATGCTGTCGGCATCCGGTAACGCCGCTGGCTCGAACGCCGGGATCGCAACGACATCGAGCTTGTAGCGATCGAACCAGCCTTCGTAACGGAGCACGCCTTGGGCACGGTAACGGCGGCTCAGATCATCCAGCACAAAACGGGTCATGTCCTGCCGGGCGATGACATTGCCCGGCGCCAGCTCGTCGAGTGTGCCCCAGTTGATCGACACCGCGCCCACGGTAAATTTGTGCTCGCCGCTGCGATAGCGCAGGAACACTTCGTCGGCTTCCCATTCGGCCGATTTGACACTGCGTTCCGGGCCCTGCCGGGCGCCATCAAAACGCACCGCGACCCGACCGTCGAAGTTGTCACCGATCTGGAAACCATAACCAAATCGCGCCAGCAAGGCGTGACTGGTTTTGACTTCACCGCCGATTTCATCGGCATTCAGGCTGCCGTATTCCAGACGCAATTCGTCAAACCGGAAACCGGTGTTGCGCTGGCTCGGGGTCTTGTGCTGGTTCTGCACCAGCAGTGCGTCGTAATTGGTTTGCGCACCGAAGGCCAGCAACTCGCCGTCGCCACTGTCGGCACCGAAACTGAAGCTGTCCGGTTCGTCGGTTGTGCTCGTGTTGGCGCGACCAGCGGTACCGGCATTGGCTGGAGAGGCGGCAGCAACGGCCGCACTGGTCGTCGCAGCAGAAGCGCCCCCGGTCGATTCAATGCCCGTCACTATGGTCGGCTCTGGCAACGGCCGATTCGGATCCACCGATTCCTGTACCACATAGCGGTAACCCGGCCATTGCAAGGCCCGCATGCGGATGTTGGCGTGACCCAGCTGGCGCAAACGCTCGACTGCGGCCTGCGCGGCATCCCGATCCGGATAGATGCCAACTTGCACGACAAAGCCGTGCGCTTCGCGTTGCGGAATGAGCCAGGCATTGAAGCCGTAGCGTTTCAGATTGCGCGCAGTCCAGTCGGCTGCATCACCGGTTTGATAGAACGTCAGTTGCACCGCATGGCCACTGCGGGTCACCGGCTCACGCAGCAGGCTGATGGTGCGGCCTTCGGCGCGCAGCGCCGTGGCCACTTGTTGGGCGCGTGCATAGCTTTCGTACTCACCGCGCTGCACGGTTTGCGCCGCCGACGCGGTGGCAGCAAACCACAGCGCTGACAGCGCGACCGCGACGGTCAATGGCCGCGCACGATGGCGTGGCGCAACGCAAGATACGGCAGTATCCGGATGGAGTCGGCGCACGATCATTTCACCAGCGCCGCTTCCTGAATCGGATCTTCGAGCACGGCCTGGGTGAACAGCGTTGCTGGCAAGCCTTTGTCATACACGACGTTGTCGGCGAGCATGCGGGTGCTGTGCTGGGTTTTCAGATCGGTGATCATCAATTCGAGCACGGTCCAGTAGCCCTGGATCTTCTGCAGCTTCTTCACTTCCATGCGTTTGCTGGGCTGATCACCGCCGGTATACAAATCCACTTTCAGTGCGACCAGCGTTTGCGGATGGATCCAGCTGACCCGTTTGCTGTATTCGGAATTGCTCTTGTCGACCGGAATGCTCTCCAGCACTTTGCACAGCTGGCCTTCGTATTTTTCTTCGCGCAGGATCGTGTGTACGTCCTGATCGACTTTGCGATCGCGCAGATCTTCGTAGATGAGATCGGAGCCGACAAAATTGCCGCCGCGCCGCTCGGCCGGGATCCGGCGCGCTTTCTTGACGGCCGGCAGATAGACCCACTGGTCGGTTTCACCACTGGCGTGATCCAGCGTGAGCAGACCGGTGTCGGCAATGTCAGCCGGTTCCGAGAAGCGGATTAGCGTCCATTGCTCATCCGGTGATTGCTCCAGCTGATAGGTTTGCATGCGGCGCAGCCGCGGGGCGTGGCCCGGCTCGAGCAGCACCATGCTGCCGGCGGTGACACTGTCCTTGCCGGTCGGCCGATCGCGCACTTGCTGGGCCAGCGCATTGCCGGCGTCATCGGCCAGCACCGGCAGGCTGAACAGGGTGAGGAAAGCGAAGGGAGTAAGGGCGGGAGCGAAACGCCGAGCGTTCATTGCGGCATCCTTGTGTTGAAGCGCCGTAGCGCATGACCGTTCCTGGCCTGGGCCACTGCCGCATGGCAGCGCACCCGACAACGCCATGACCGGCGCCGGCGCGTCCCTCAACGGTTACGGACGGGCGCAGCAGTCATGGCGGCAGTATAGCGAAAGGCGCTGTGCTCAGCGCCTCAGGTGATGTTTAGAGCTGCTCGATGCCATCAGCGCGCGCAATCAGCACGACATCGGCCGGGCGCAATGCAAACAGGCCGTTGCAGACCACGCCGGGGATGTTGTTGATGCGTTGCTCAAGCGCTTTCGGGTCGACGATATCGAGATGCCAGACATCGAGGATGACGTTGCCGTTGTCGGTGACGACGCCGTCGCGCCAGACCGGATCGCCACCGAGCTTGACCAGCTCACGCGCCACCAGCGAACGGGCCATCGGGATGACTTCGACCGGCAGCGGAAACTTGCCAAGCTGCGGCACCAGCTTGCTCTGATCGACGATGCAGATGAACTTTTCAGCCGCCTGGGCGACGATTTTCTCGCGGGTCAACGCCGCGCCACCGCCCTTGATCAGGTTGCGCTTGGCATCGGTTTCATCGGCGCCATCGACATAGAGCGGGATCGGGCCGGCGCTGTTCAGATCCAGCACCTCGACACCAATGGCGCGAAGCTTGGCTTCGGTGGCCTTGGAACTCGAGACCGCGCCTTTCAGCGCCAGCTTGCGTTCACCAATCAAGTCGATGAAGCAGTTGACGGTGGAGCCGGTGCCGACCCCGAGAATGCTGTTTTCTTCGACAAAGGCGAGCGCAGCCTCGGCAGCGCGGCGTTTCAGGGCGTTTTGATCCATGGCGGGAGACAGGCAGCGGAATGACAAGCTGCCATTTTAGCCGGCCAGCACCTTGCGTGCTTGCGTTATCGGCGGTCGATCAACCTTCGGCCGCTTTGCGGTTGTTCTCCTGCGCTTCGACCGCGCGGAAGAAATCGCTCAGCGAGCGGCCGGCCACTTCCTCGAACTTGCGTTCAGTCAGCACCAGCGCATTGATCCGATCGACCCGGAAATGGCGGAAATCGTTGCGCAGCTCGCACCAGCCGGCCAGCGTCCAGGTCCGGCCCCAGCAGAACAAGCCGAGTGGCTCGACCGCGCGCTCGCTGCGCAGGCCGTCTTCTCGCTGGTAGCCAAACTGCACGACGTTTTTCTGGTTGATGGCCTGACGGAGCTGATCGAGCACCGCCTGTACCCCGACATCGCCGAGAAACTCCGGCACGAACAGCCGCGATTTTTCCAGCTCACGCTTGAGTCCGTCCGGCAGCACATGCTCGATCTTGGCCAGCGCATCCTCGGCACCGCGACCGAGCCCAGCGCCGACGAAGGTTTTCACCAGCCGGGCGCCGACCACCAGCGCCTCGACTTCTTCCCGGCTGAACATCAGTGGCGGCAGATCAAACCCGGCCCGCAGCAGGTAACCGACCCCGGCTTCGCCGTCGATGGGCACGCCGCTCGCCTGCAGATCAGCGATGTCGCGGTAGATGGTCCGCTCGGATACCTCGAGGCGTTCCCCGAGCTGCTTGGCAGTCACGAGCTTGCCCCGGCGCAGCAGCTGCACCACGGCAAACAGGCGGTCGGCACGGCGAGTCATGGCGCGGGTCCGGCAGGAAAACAGGCCGATATGGTACACCCGTCGCCGCGGGCGACCTGTGCACTATCACCGGCCCTGCTGACAGGGAGATGTCAGCAGCGGGCAACAAAAAAGCGGGCCGCAGCCCGCTTTGCCTGGCCCATCCGGCCCCTTATTTGCGTACCGCCCGCAGCAGGAAGAACAGCGCGAACACGCTGAACACGGCGAGCATCCAGGCGCCCATCGAGAAGCCGAGGAAGGTCCAGTCGACTTTGGCGCAGTCGCCGCTGCCCTTGAACAGCTCGGTCAGGATCTCACCGGCCGAGAACGACTCCAGCATGAATGCCAGATCCGGACCGCAGGCCGGGATGTCCGCCGGCGGCAGCGACTGCAGCCAGACCTGACGACCCGCCGCGACGATGCCGGTCGCGCTGATCAGGACACCGATGCCATTGAGCAGTTTCGCCGGCAGGCCACCCGGCTTGGCATTGACCCCCGCCATCAGCAGGAACCAGACGCCGAGCGCAAACACCACCACCCGCTGGATGATGCAGAGCGGGCACGGGTTCAGTCCCTCGACGTACTGAAAGTAGTAAGCGGCAACCAGCAGCTCATGGCAGACAAAGGCGAGAAAGAGATTGAAAGTACGTCCGTGCATGGCGAATGTCTTACACAGGGTTGGGCGAATGGCCTGCCACTCTAACGGCTGTCGCCGGCAATGCAAACGCCGCTGAAGCTGCTAAAACTTACCGATGGGAATTACGACGGATTGTTCAACCCAGCCGGAGGCGAAGATGGAGTTGCCAAAACCCCTGTATGAGGCCCTGCCGTATATGTACGTGGGCTTCGGTCTGGTGGCCTTGGTGATGATTGAGTCGGGGGTCAAGTTCATCCCTGGCGCGCTGCTCATCATCACCGGCCTGATCGTGTTTCACCTGCGCTTCAGTCATCGCCAAGAAGAAGCGGTGCGCATGCAACGGCGAAAACGGCTGAAAGCAAAGGGCCGACTGTGACCGCAATGCCCTCAAATCGCGGGCAAATAAAAAGCCCCTTTACAGGGGCTTCGGAAGTTTTCCAGTCTGCAGGGCACCGTGTCCTCGGTGCTTCTTTGTGTCGCTAGCGAGCGTTTTATAACACCGGCTTTTTGCTCAGGCAAACATTTTTTACAGTTTTCTGG
>DASUEK010000214.1:0-5996 GCA_036275115.1 Permianibacter sp.
GCATGACCATGTGGTGAAAGCGTCGGCCGGTGAACGTCACGATCCGTATTACTGGTTACGCGACGACAGCCGCAGCAAACCGGAGGTGCTGGATTATCTGCGCGCTGAAAATCGCTATTACGATGCCGTGATGGCGCCCCACAAGCCGCTTGAAGACAAGCTTTTCAACGAGATGGTTAGCCGCATTCAGCAGGATGACTCGTCGGCGCCGCTGCGGGATCGCGATTTCTGGTATTACATGCGATTCGAACAGGGCAAGGATTATCCGATTGTCGCGCGCCGCAAAGGCAATATGGATGCACCCGAGCAGATGATGCTTGACGGCAATGCGCTGGCCAAAGGTCTGTCCTACTACCGCCTCAGTGCGTGGGAGGTGAGCCCGAATCAGCAGTTGTTGGCCTATTCTGTCGATAGTCAGGGGCGTTACCAGAACAGTATCCGCGTTCGCGACCTCAGTACCGGCACTGACTTTCCGGAGACGATTACGGGGGCTTCACCGGGTATTGCCTGGGCAGCGGATAACAAGAGTTTCTTCTATGTTGAAAATGATCCGGTGACACTGCTGTCGTTCCGGGTCAAGCGGCATTTGCTCGGCACGGATCCGGCCAAAGACATCACCGTCTATGAAGAACAGGACAAGAGTTTCTATACCTCGGTTTACTTAAGCGGTGACCGTCAGTACATCATCATCAGTTTGAACAGCACGGTGTCAAGCGAGCAATGGGTCATACCCGCCAATCGTCCGGATGACAAACCGGTAAGACTGGCCGTACGTGAGCGCGATTTTGAGTACAGCGCTGATCATATTGACCAGCGCTGGGTGATCCGGACCAATTGGCAGGCGCCGAATTTCCGCATCATGACGGTTGCTGACGGCCAGATCGGGGAACGCAGCAATTGGCGTGAGCTGGTCACCCACAACGACCAGGTATTCATCGAAGAAATGGCATTGTTCAAAGACCATCTGGCCATTGGTGAGCGCAGTGACGGATTACGCCGCTTGCGCATTATTGGGTGGGACAAAGGCCAAGGTGGTGAGCCGCGTTACGTCGAGATGGACGAGCCTGCCTATACCGCCGTGCTTGATGCCAACCCGATGCAGAGCAGCGACTGGCTCCGTTACAGCTACACCTCACTGACGACGCCAACCAGCATTTACGAGCTTAACCTGAAGACGGGTGAGCGCAGGTTGGTGAAGCGTGACCCGGTGCTGGGTGGCTTTGACCCAGCGGATTACCAAACCGAGCGGGTGTGGGTAACCGTCCGTGATGGCAGCAAGGTGCCGGTGTCACTGGTCTATCGCAGAGGCTTCAAGCGTGATGGTAGCGCGCCAATGCTGCAATATGCCTATGGGTCTTATGGCGCCTCAATGGATCCCTATTTCTCGAAAGAGCGGTTGTCGCTGTTGGATCGTGGCTTTGTCTATGCCCTTGCCCATGTCCGCGGTGGCCAGGAACTGGGCCGACGTTGGTATGACAATGGCAAATTGCTGAACAAGAAAAATACCTTCACCGACTTCATTGATGTCACCGAATTCTTGGTCAAGCAACAGTACGCGGCGAAAGACAGGGTATTTGCGCAAGGCGGTAGCGCCGGTGGCCTGCTGATGGGGGCTGTCGCCAACATGAAGCCGGAGTTCTATCGCGGCATGATTGCGTCGGTGCCGTTTGTCGATGTGGTCACAACCATGCTTGACGAGAGCATTCCGCTGACCACCAACGAGTTTGATGAGTGGGGCAATCCCAAGGAAAAACAGTATTACGACTATATGCTGTCGTACTCGCCGTATGACAATGTCAGCCGTCAGGCGTACCCGGCCCTGTTGGTCAGCACCGGCCTGCACGACTCGCAGGTGCAATATTATGAGCCAGCAAAATGGGTCGCGAAACTGCGCGCGTTGAAGACCGACAGCAATCCGCTGCTGTTTCGTATCAATATGGAGGCCGGTCATGGCGGCAAATCCGGTCGGTTCCAGAAGCTGAGGGAAACGGCCAAGGATTACAGCTTTCTCTTGGCCCAGTTGGGACGCGTCGACTAAACGTGCGTTACAGGCATAAGTAGATGGGGCGTTGCAACGCAATGTCCCGGGTTTGCTTTCAGGGACAGACCCAGACAAATTTTCCTGGACGTGCGGCGTTTGCTTCGGACCACGCTTGCAATATTCCAATCGTATGCCGTGCGCGGTTCCGTTGCTGCAAGCCAAAGCGGCTGAGGTGGATGAATGACTCAGGGTAATGCATAAGACGGAGCACTGCTGCGGCACGGGTCGTTGCCGCATCCGCAAGCTCAATTTTGGTGAAGTGACCGTGATTGACGCAGAAGGCAAGGATCTGCGTTGACTCGGTTGCAAGAACAAAGGGCGCCTCAGCGCCCTTTGTTCTTGCAAGATGATGCGATTTTCTTAGGTGGTGGCGGTGTCAGCGGCCGTTCAGTCCGCCAGTATTGCCACCGCCAGCGCAAAATAAATCAACAGCGACAACATGTCCTGAATGACCGTTGCCAATGGGCCGCTGCCAAACGCCGGATCAATGTGCAGACGGTCGAACAGCCAGGGCAAACTCAGTGCCACAACAGTGGCAATCGAACAGCTGGCAAGAATGGCGCTGGCAACGGTGATGGCAACCGGCAGGTCGTGCCAGCGCCACCAGATCAGTGGCAAGGCGACGATGGCCAACGCCAGACCGATGCCGAGCCCGCTCAGCAATTCCAGCTTGACCACGCGGCGAATGTCGACACCCACCGACAGGCCTCGAACGATCACGGTTTCCGTCTGGGTGCCGACAGCGTCGGCGATATAGACGATGCCGGGGATGAAAAATGCCAGCAGCAAGGTTTGTTGCAGACGGCTTTCGAAATAGCCGACCAAATCGGCAGCGAGCAGGGCACAGGCAAGGCCAAGCAGCAGCCATGGCAATCGGTGCAGGAACCGGCGCAGCAAGGGCTCTTCGCTGGCGAGCCTCGCCATAGTCGAGTTTTTCAGAAAGCCGCCGAGCCGGGCGATGTCTTCATCATGCTCTTGCAGGACCACCGCGAGCAGACGGTGCGAGGAGATGAGTCCAATGAAGCGGCCATCGCGGTCGATCACCGACAAGGCCGATTCGGCCAGCCGAATGGCTCGCCAGGCCGCCATTTCCTGATCGACATCCGGACCGACTGTCGGCGCGTCGCGGTCCAGCAAGTGGTCGATGTCTTGTTCCGCGTTGGCAATCAGCAGGTCCTCGATGCGAACCACGCCGAGAAAGCGTTCGCCGTCGCAGACAATCAAATGACTGACCACTTCGAATCGTTGGCTGTGCAACAGCCGCAGACACGCAGCAACCGATTGCCCGGTTTGCGCAATCGGTACGTTGCGACTCAGATGGGTCGAGGCTTGTTCGATCAGCTTGTAGCTGTCGGGCAGGACACTGGGTTGATGGTGGAGCCGGGTTTTGTCGCGAATGGCTGAGACCATGGGTGATTGCCTTTCTCTGTCAAACGAGCAGGAACAGCAGCAAGCTCGCTGCGCTGAGCACGCCGGAGGCGACCAGCAACGGTCGGCGCATGGCCGGGCTTGCCAGCACGATGATCAAACCGGTCTTGGTCCAGGTATTGGTCAGTGTGGTCAGCAGAATGGCGCGGGTCGCGATCTCGGCATCTGTGCCGTCGCGCACCAGGCTCGCCAATGACAGCACCATGGCATCCACTTCGGCAAAGCCGGCGATGGCGGCAACGCCGTACAGCGATTCTGGCGGCAAATAAATTTCGCTCAGTTTCACGACAACCAGAATTACGGCGAAGAACAGCGCGAACTGCGTTGCCGAGACCAGACTGAACGGGTTCTTGATTGGCAAGCCGTTGCCGCTGTGGCCGTTGCGGGCATGGCGCCAACCGCGCACCGTCAGCACCAGGCAGAGCACGGCCAGCACCAGCATGGGCACGGCAACGTGCTGCAGCAGCGGCACATGCACCATCGCCACGTCGACCAGCACGCGCAGGTACATCACGGTCCACGCCAGCAGCACGCCGGTCGCCAGCATGGCGCTGGCGTCGATTTGTTCGCGACTGCGTTTGGCAAAACTGAGCGTGACGGCGGTCGATGACACCAGACCACCGGCGAGCGCGGTCAGCGCGGTGCCGCGATGCGGACCAAGCCAGCGCATCGCAACGTAACCGACCAGCGACAGCCCGGAGATCAGGATGACCAGCAGCCACAGCTGGAACGGGTTGAACGCGCCCCACGGATCCAGTGTGCGGTTCGGAAGTAGCGGCAGCACAATGAATGTCGCGATCAGGAGCTTCAGGCCCGCATACAAATCGTCGGTGCCGATCTGCCGGACCAGCCCATGCATGGGTTCGCGGAAGGCCAGAATCGCCGAGGTGGCAATGGCAAGTGCGACTGCGTGCTCGGCATGGCCATACAGCGTCAGCGCGCCGAGCAGGTAGACCACCAGCGCCGCGACGGCGGTGGTAATGCCGGCGGCGTCGTCACGGCTGCCTTCGCTGGCCATGCTGGTTGGCTGGCTTGGCCGCAGCCCGAGCGGGCCGCTGATCAGCGCCAGCGCGATCACCACCACCCCGAGCAGCCAAGGGGCCGCCAGCTGCTGGCCCAGCCAGGCGGCGAGGGCGCCCAGCTCGGCAATCAGCATGAAGCTGCGCAGGCCAGCGGCGCCGTGGCCACTGCGTTCGCGGTGCTTCTCGCGCTCGACCCCGACCAGTGCGCCGATCGCCAGTGCGATGGCAAAGTCGCGGATCAGTACCCCATCGGTGCCCAATTCCATCTGCTTGCTCACTTTTTGGCCCGCAGCGACTGCCGCCCGAAGTCGAAATCCGGCAGCAAGTCATTGATTGGGCGAGAATTCTGTCAAGCCTAGCAGCTTTTGGTACGGCGGAGCCTTGATCTGCACGCCTATCCGGGAACGCGCTCGCTATAATGCCCGGTCCCGGCCGGTGCGCCGCCCGGGCCGGGGCCCGCGCGGCCCCCTGACAACTGCGTCATCCCGATCACAACCAGAACACTGAAAACAGAACAATCAGGAGCCAACCTTGTCGACTTCCGGCAACTCCCGCGTGCTGTCCGGCATGCGGCCGACCGGCCGCCTGCATCTGGGCCATTATCACGGCGTGCTCAAGAACTGGGCGCAGCTGCAGCACGAGTACGAATGCTTTTTCTTTGTTGCCGACTGGCATGCGCTGACCACCGGCTACGACGACACCTCGGCCATTGAAACCAATTGCTGGGACATGGTGATCGACTGGCTCGCCGCTGGCGTCAATCCGGGCGCCGCAACCATGTTCATCCAGTCGCAGGTGATCGAGCATGCGGAACTGCATCTGCTGCTGTCGATGATTGCCCCGCTCGGCTGGCTGGAGCGGGTGCCGACCTTCAAGGAACAGCAGGAAAAACTGGCCGACAAGGATCTGCAAACCTACGGCTTTCTCGGCTACCCCTTGCTGCAAAGCGCCGACATTCTGATTTACAAGGCCGCGCATGTGCCGGTCGGTGCCGATCAGGTGCCGCATGTGGAAATCACCCGCGAGATCGCTCGTCGGTTCAACCACATTTACGGCAAGGAAAAAGGCTTTGAAGAAAAGGCCGAAGCTGCGATCAAAAAGCTCGGCAAGAAAAACGCCAAGCTGTATGACGATCTGCGCCGCAAATATACTCAGGATGGCGACGCTGCCGCGCTCGATACCGCGCGGGCGCTGATCGAAGATCAAACCGGTATTTCGCTTGGTGATCGCGAGCGTCTGCTCGGCTATCTCGAAGGCGGCGGCAAGATCATTCTGCCGGAGCCGCAAGCGCTGCTGACGCCGGTGTCGAAAATGCCGGGTCTCGACGGCCAGAAAATGTCGAAGTCGTACAACAACACGATTGCGATGCGGGAAGACCCGAAAGACATCGAAACCAAGATCAAGCGCATGCCGACCGATCCGGCCCGCGTTCGCCGCACCGACGCTGGCAACCCGGACAACTGCCCGGTCTGGGAATTCCACAAGATTTACTCGCCGGAAGAAGT
>DASUEK010000215.1:0-7170 GCA_036275115.1 Permianibacter sp.
AGCTTGACCGCAACATCGGCCTGCAGATTCGCGGCGCTGGCGCCGTGCAGCCATTGGCTGAACAGTTTCAGCTCGGTGCTGTCGTCCTTCTTCAGCGTATCGCCGGTATCCAGCTCGATCTTGAGCCGGTTCGGCATGATGGTTTCGATCTTGACGCTGCGCTCGAAACTGCGGCCACCGAGTTTCACCACGGCGCGCCAGTTACCGGTTTGATCGTCTTCCCGGGTGTTGATCGCAAACGCATAGAAATCGCCGACCGGTTTGGTCAGCGTCTGACTGTGCACGGTTTGGCCTTGCGGATTGATGAGCTCAATTGTCGCTGGGTGGCCATCCGGAATCGCGTTCAGCGGATCCTGCAGGACAAACGTCAGGTGCAGGGTATCGCCCGGCCGCCAGACACCACGTTCACCGTAGATGCTTCCTTTGATCCCGCGATCGACCTTGACGCCGCCGACATCGAAATGCGACACCGGCAGCGCAATGCCATCACCCAGTTTCAGATAGCCGCGTTGCTGATTTTTTTCGGCTTTGATGTAAAACGGCCGCACATCCGGCTGCACCGTGACCATGCCATTCGCATTGGTGGTTTCGCGCAGAATGGCTTGGTTCTGGTAGTTAAACAGGGTCAGTTCGGCGCCCGAAATTGGTTCACCCGTGCGCAGATTGGTCGCCACCAGCGCCAGCTTGCCGTCGGTGCCGGCCTTGGCAATCAGGCCAATATTGGCCGCAAGCAGGTTGCGTTCCGATTTGGCGTTTTCGTTGTGTTTGAAGTACGCGTCCTTGCACGGATTGTTGCGGTCGCGCCACCAGTTGTCGTAGTAGTAGCCGCCTTCATAATCCTCGGCGTAATCCCAGCCGGACGGATCGGTTTCGCTGAATTCGTCACCGTTGTCTGGCATCGGGTCCGCTGGCACCGGGACCGCTTTGTCGGCATCGGAACAGCCGTAAAGACTGTTGCCGCGATTGATGCTGAGGCTGAGCCGGTACATGCCGCCCGGGTCCTGCTTGATCAGATCATCAACATCGATGGCGAAACGGCGCCACTGGTTCATCGGGCCCGCACCGAGCGTGATGGTCTTGCGCCACAGGTAACGGCCGACTCGCTTCAATTCATAGCTGCCGCCGAGCGGATTGACCTGCAAAAACTGGCCGAGGTTGTTGTCGTAAATGCGGAACGCCGTGACTTGCACCGACGCGACATTCATCGCTTCGAACGGCACCGACAATTGCTCGGCATCGGGCAGGATGCTGCCTTTGCCGACAAAGCGCACCGCCGGCTGTTCGGTGGCAAAGGCGATGGTCTGCTTGCGCTCCTGACCAAGCGTGCGGCCATCGGCAGCACGAATCGCCGCGTCGAGTGTAACGGTCACCTCGCCGGATGGCGGTTCATTCGGCGTCAGCGTGATCCGGTTGCCTTCGACCCGGCTGCTGAACTCACCGCTGGACAATTGGATCAAACCGGTCAGTTGTTGGCGGCGATCGAGCAAATCGGAGAAATCGATTTGAATGGTCGCGGTGTCGCCGGTTTGCGGCTCGATGCGGCTGACACTGAACACACCACGTGCCGGGATCGCCTGTTGCACTTCACCGGTGGTGCCCTCGCCGCTGGCACCGATGATGGCGGCATCCCAACGCAGCGTCAGTGCCGCCTCGGCATCCTGACGGCGCAGCGGTTCGGTGCTGAGCGTGTGACGCTTGCCATCGGCAGCATGGCTCCACTGCAGCTGCACCGGGTCATCGAGATAACGCGCCGTGATCATCCGTTCGACTGCATCGGCATCGGCCAAATCGGCCGTTTCGATTTGGAACTTCACCAGCAGCTGCTGGCTGTCGTTCGGATCCACCGAAACACTGTCGACCTGCACATCGACACCTTGCGGGATCACATCGACAGCAAAACGGTAATCACCGAGCGACGGCGGCAGTGCTGTCAGCTTGCCGCCCTTTAGCGTGATCTCGTAACGCTGGCCGGAGGCGAGCGGCTGGTTCGGCACCAGCAACAGTTCGCGCGGGTTGTTGAACACCGCCGCGGCGTCGACCGCCGGGTTGATCTGCACCAGCTCCGGAAACGGTTTGCCGACCTCGGCTTCGCCAACCACATCGTTGACGAAGCGCAAGCGGATCTGATCGCTGCGCGAGATGAGACCGGCACTGTGCTCGGCCAAATATTCCGGCCATTTCGGATCGTTCTTGATCGCGACTGGTGCCTGACTACCGGCCGGCTCGCTATCCTTGCCACCGCAACCGAGCAAGCCCGCCAGCGTCAGCGTCATGGCCAACAACCAGCGACTACGGGTGATGAAAGTGCCTCGGCGCATTGCGCTCTCCCTGTGCAGAAAAACGGCGCCGTCGCGGCCGGTTGCACAACCGGCCGCGGTTCGGCCAACCATCAAATCAATTTGTCGAAGATTCGGCTTGTTCCGCCGCCATCTGTTCCGTCAGTTCACTGCGGCTGGTTGCCAGAAACGCGTCCAGGGTCAGGGTCGGTTGTTGCCGGACATCCTGAACATGTAACTGCAAATGCAGCGGCGGTTGGGAACGGAAATCCGGTTCGCGGACGATGCTTTGCACGCCGAACAGCGCCAGCAGGGGCCAGGCGATGGCAATGGCCGTGATCACCGAGCGTTTGCGAGTCAGGGTACTGAACGCGCGCAGCTGCCAGGCAAACAACCCGGTGAACAGCGTTGCCGCCAGCACCACATTCAGCACCGAGGCAATCTCGTTGCTGGAATAGTAGTAACTGACCCGCTGCAGCAGCTCGATGGTGAGCTGACCAAAAATGAAGCTGACGCAGGCGATGGTCAGTTGCAGGCCAAAGCGCCAACGGTGCAGCAGCAATCGGCTGATAAACCCGGTGACCACCGCCGTGAACAACGGCGCAAGCAGCTCCGGCGCCTTGTTCAGCAACACGGTTTTCAGCGGCTGCGGCTCGACCTGATGCAGCAGCGCAAACATCACTTCCATGATGAACAGCAGCGTCAACAGCGCCAACGCAAATGGCAAGCGCTCGACCAGGGCGAGTGAGCCCGGCACCGCTTGCGGCCGGCGCGCCGGTGCAACCGCGACATCCGGGGTCAACACCCGGATTTGGGTATGGCCGAGCTGCAAGCTTGCCGGTGCCGCAAGCAGTTCCGGCACGTAGCCAAGTTTGCGATGACCGAGCCGGGTGCCGTTTTCGTGCGACAGGTTGCGCACCCGCAAGGCGCCGTCGACATCGCGCTCCAATTGAACATGATGGGCGGAAACCGTGTCATCCGGCAGGATCAGATCGTTGTCGTAACCACGACCGATCCGGTACGGGAACTGACGCACGCGGCGGTACTGCGGCTGACCACGGCCGCGGGTCATGATTTCCAGAATCAGCGCGGCTGCCATTGGAAATTCTCCAGAAACTGTTGCAGCAGCTTCATGCCATTGTCGAGCGTCACCGACGAGAGATCGAGCGTGAACAACAGTGCCTGCCGGTCATGGCCGGTCATTGCCATCAGCACCATGAAATCGGTCAGGCCGGCGTAGCGCTTGTAGGGGCGGGCGCAGACATTGGCCTTGAATGACTGGCCAGACACTTCGACAAATTTGACGCTGCAGGCGAAATTGCCGACATCGGTTTCATCGGCATCGGACTGGAAGAAACTGTTATGGCGCTGCTGGAATTCGCGATAGAACGCGCGTGGACTCAGCCGATCGCTCTCCAGCCAGAAATACTGATAGGCGACGCTGCCGGCACGCTGACGCTCGGACAGGTAGACATCATCCTGACCGCTGCAATTGGTGGCGATTTCGAGATACGGTTTTTTCTCGGTCGCCGGTTCGGTTTCGCCCCAGCAGTCGAGGCGATGCGAGATTTCACCGGGCACCGTGAACTGACCAACCTGCTGGGTGGGCCACGGCTTGGCAAAAAAATCCGCCATCAGCTGATCCTGATTGGCAGTGAGTTGTTCGGTGATGCGTTTCTGCAAATCATCGGCCACCGCGAACTCACGCTCGCTGGCACGCTGCACCAGTGCATCGAGAAAATGCGCCGGCACCAGAAAGCCAACGGCTTCACCGGCGGTGGCGACGTTGATGCCGACCACCCGACCCTGGGCATCGAGCGCCGGACCGCCACTCATGCCGGGATTGATGTTGCCGCTGAAATGAATTTTGTCGTACAGGGCTTTTTCGAGCAGGCCATTGGCACTGCCGGGCACGATCGCCAGATCGAGACCGAGCGGATGTCCCATGGCATACAGCGCGGTGCCTTTCTGCGGCAGCGTGGTGCTGACATGCGGCCGGCCGAGCGGTTTGTCCGCTTTGAGCAAGGCCAAATCATGAATCACATCGACCGCCACCACGGACAGCGGGCCGCGTTCGCCGCTGACGCTTTCCCACTCCAGTCGGTAGCGTTCCGGCTCGTGCACGGCGTTTGCCACCACATGAAAGTTGCTGGCGAGCAGGTCTTCGCGGGCGATGACAAAACCGGTGCCAAGTGAGGATTTCTTGTCGGTGCCGGGGCTGATCACTTCAATGCGGTAAACCGCATCCTTGTGCGCAGCATAGAGCTGTTGCGCCAGTTCGTCGGCGTTGCCGACCGTTGCCAAAAACGCGCAGCAAACGATCAGGCTGCGAACAGCCAGCGGCAGCAAACGACTTGTGATTCCACGCATACCGAGATCCTGCTCAGCCGGCGCCTGCCGCTCGGCCCTGGCGCCGGAACATCAACAAGAAGGCCCGGCGACGGCCGGGCCTTTACCACTCAGATCGCTTCGTCGCCTTCGTAAGCAGCGGCTTCAGCTTCCAGCACTTCCTGATCGGCCCAGTCGAGCGACTCGGTCTCTTCCTCGGAGTAGGCGCTGTCTTC
Source organism: Permianibacter sp. (assembly GCA_036275115.1). Lineage (GTDB taxonomy): Bacteria > Pseudomonadota > Gammaproteobacteria > Enterobacterales > Permianibacteraceae > Permianibacter. The sequence goes on from DASUEK010000215.1 coordinate 4,841, forward strand.
GCTGCCCGGCGTGTACGGCTGGCCGTTGACCAGGATCTGGCCCTGACGCAGCTGCACGACAACCTTGCCTTGTTCATCGGCAAAGCCGGCAAACTCGGCCGGCGCCCAAGCGGCGATCAGCTGCGGTGACGCGCTGATGTTCAGGTCGGCTTCGGCCTGCGCGAACAGCTGCATCGGATCAGCCGGTGCGTCGGCCGCCTGTTGCGGCAATTTCGCGACCAGTTGCAGCGAGAACGGCTGGCCCTGGATGTCGGCTTTCAGCGGGTCGATGCGCAATTCGGCACCGTGCTGGAACAGCGCCATGACATCGGCAAACACCGTTTCCATTTGCTCCGGCGTCATCGCGGCCTGATTCAACTGATCCAGCTTTTGCAGCGCTGCCATCGACAGGTTGTTCAGCTCGAGGTGCAGGCTGCCGTCCTTGACCATTTCCTGGCCGAGGAAATTGACCTTGGCCAGCGACATGTCGACGGCGCTGCTGACTTTCTCGCCGCTGCTGTCGAGGCTTTGCTTGCCGGTGATTTTCATCGCGTCCATCACGAACGCTTCCATCTCACCCTGTTTGGCGCTGATGCGGGTGATGTGATAGCTGCCTTCGCCAATTTGCACGTTCTGGCTGTAATAGGTGCCGGCCCAGTCAAAGCCCATGTCTTCAACTTTGAGCTCGCCCATTTCGCTGGCGAACACGAAACCCGGCCAGGTGAAATTGGCCGACATCGCCTTGTCGCTCGGATCGTAATCCACCACCATGTCGCCACGCTGCAAGTTCAGCGTGCCGCTCGACAATTGCAGATCACCCTCGGCGATGCGCAGGCGCGTGCTGGTGCCGCCACCAAACCCGACATGGGCCGTCAGCCGTACCCGCTCATCGGCGAGTATGGTTTTGAAATCCTGCGGCCACTCCGGCTGGGCATCGAGCACGCTCTTGATGCCAAACGCGGCCGGCCGGAATGCGAAGGCGCTGTCCCAGAGAATCGGTCCATGCACGACGGTGAACGGCTGCTCGAACAGGACCGGTGCACCATCGGTTTCCGCGGCAAACGACGGGTCCGAGAAACTCACTTTGACGGTGCCGTGCGAGCGGAACCAACCGCGGTCATAACTGCCGATTTCCAGCTTCAGGGCCGGGCCGGCGTTGACCTTGGCCAGCTCCTCGGTGAACGCTTGTTCGGCACGAACGCCGCTATACCAAGCTCCGGCGGACAGCGCCACCACAACGGCAGCACCGATGGCAGCCGGAATCCACTTATTCATGCGCGTTTTGCTCCCTTGAAACGGGTTTGGTTGGCTTCGCAACGGCACAGCGCCGGCACGAACGCCGGATTCTAACAGGCGTCATTGCTTTGCGATCGGTTCTCGTGCCGGCGCTGGCGTCAGCGTCAGCAGCGCGCCGCTGACCACCAAACCGGTCGCCAGCGCGACACTCCAGGACCAGGCTTGGCCGGTCACTTGCAGCAGCCACGCGGTGGACAGCACCGGCGTGGCGTAGGCGAGCACGCCGATCCGGCGCGGGTCAGCCCGCTTCATCGCCAGATCCCAACAGACAAACGCGATGCCCATCGGGCCGAGGCTCAAGAGCAGCAGCCACGGCCAGTCGGTTGCGGCGATCGCGGTGGTCGGTTCAAACAGCCCGTGAATCAGCAATGACGCCAAACCGGCGGCGCTGGCAAAACCGCCGACCGCCCAGCTCGAGAACGGCGGCAGTCGGCGCAGCTGCTGGGAATAGCAGGCCCAGATCAATGCCGCCAGAAACGCCAAGCCAAAACCGAGACCGGCATGGCTGCCGAAGGCCTGCAGCGGCTGACTGGCGATCACGGTCGCGGCACCGGCAAAGCCGAGCAGCGCAGCCGACACCAGCCGCGCACTCAAACGCAGCTGCCGGTCAAACAGCGGCGACAGCAAGACAATGAGCAGCGGCCACAGGTAGTTGATCAAATTGGCCGCAACTGGCGGCGCCAGACGCAGCGCTGAAAACAGCAACAGGTGATAACTGAACAAGGCGCCGCTGGCGATCAAAAAGGTGCGCCACGGCACACGCCAATGCCGCCATTTCGGCAAGGTCACGCTCGCGCCGATCAGTAGCGACAAACCGGTCAGCAGAAACGGCGGCAGCGCGGACAATTGGGCAATGAGCGAGGCCAGCATCGACCACAACAAGATGGCGGCGAGCGCAGCCAGTACACCCATCGAAGCAGAAGCTCTCATGCGTTTACAGCCAGTCGGCCAGGGTCCCGTGCAAGCTGTCGATCGTTATCGGCTTCTGCAGGAAACGCGCGTCTTCCGGCAATGGCCCGAATCGTTGCAGCTGCATCCGGTCATACGCGGTCAGC
>DASUEK010000216.1:0-5440 GCA_036275115.1 Permianibacter sp.
TAACACCAACACCGTTGCGGCGACCGGCTGACCGGTTCATTCGGTGCGCAGCGCCTCCATCGGGCTCAGCCGCGACGCCCGCAGTGCCGGGTAATAGCCGAAGAACAGGCCGGTGGCGATCGACGACACCGCGCCGAGCGCGATGCTGCCGGTATCAATCACCACGTCCATGCCGGTCAGTTTGCCGGCGCCCCAGGCCCCGAGCACGCCGAGCAGCACACCGATGAGCCCGCCGGCGAACGCCAGCAAGGCCGCTTCGATGACAAACTGAATCAAGATCGCTCGCGGCGGCGCGCCAACGGCCATGCGCAGACCGATTTCCTTGGTACGCTCAGTCACCGTGACCAGCATGATGTTCATGATGCCGATGCCGCCGACCAGCAAGGCAATGCCGGCCACCATCGCCAGAAAACCGGTCATGATGCGCAGGGTTTCGCTGCGCGCCGCGACGGTCTGAGCGAAATTGCGGATACGGAAATCGTCTTCTTCATTGGCACTGAGCCGGTGGCTCTGGCGCAGGATTTCGCCAAGCGCCAACTGCAACTCATCGAGATTGACGCCATCGGCGGCCTTGACCAGCAAGCTGCCGACCGCATCGGCCATCAGCGGATCACCGAGCAGGTGCCGGCGCAGCGACTCGAGCGGCACAAACACCACGTCATCCTGATCGCGTCCGAACGAGGTCTGGCCCTTGGCCTCAAGCACGCCAATCACGGTGAAATTGCTGCGATTGATGCGCAGGCTTTCACCGACCGGACTGCGATCCGGAAACAATTCACGCGCCACCGTTTGCCCTAGCACCGCCACCCGGGCGGCGCTGCGGCTGTCAGCCTGTTCGAGCAAGCGGCCATCGGCCAGCGTCCAGCTCGCCACATCGAAATGTGCCGCCGTCACACCCTGCACCTGACTGGACCAGTTCAGGTTGCCGGCGATCAACTGCCCCGCCGTGTTGAGTTGCGGCGATACCGCGATGACGCCATCTGCCTCGCGCAAAATCGCTGCCGCATCGCGATCACGCAAGCTGGGTTTGCTGCCGGCGCCGGTGCGGGCGCCACCCGATTGCGCCGAGCCAGGCGTGATGGTCAGCGTGTTGCTGCCAAAACTCTGGATCAGTTTGTCGATGCGTGCGGTCGCGCCGTTACCGATCGCCATCATCGCGATCAACGACGCCACCCCGAACACGATGCCGAGCGTGGTCAACAGGCTGCGCAGCGGATTGCCGCGCAGCGCCGCGAGCGCGCTGGTCAGGTAATCGCTGATGTTCATGCGACCTCCGCGACCGACCGGCTGTCGGCGATGATCTGACCGTCGAGAAAAGTGATTTGCCGCGCTGCCCGTTCCGCCACGCTCTTGTCGTGCGTCACCAGAATCACGGTCATGCCGCGCGCCTGCAGTTGCTCGAACAGCGCCAGAATGTCGCGACCGGTGCGGGAATCGAGTGCACCAGTCGGCTCGTCGGCGAGCAGGATGCGCGGTGAATTGACCATGGCGCGGGCAATCGCCACACGCTGGTTCTGGCCACCGGACAACTGGCTCGGCAAGTGCTGCCAGCGATCAGCAAGCCCCACGGCCTGCAACGCGGCATACGCGCGCTCCCGCCGCTCATCACGCGGCACGCCTGCGTAAAGCAGCGGCACGATCACATTGTCCAGAGCATTCAAGCGCGGCAGCAGGTGAAACGACTGAAAGACAAAACCGAGCGTGCGGTTACGCAGCGCCGCCAGTGTGTTGACATCCAGTCCGGTGACATCCTGACCGTCCAACCAGTAGCGACCGGAGCTGGCCTGATCGAGCAATCCAATCAGCGTCATGAAGGTCGATTTACCGGAGCCGGAGGCGCCGACAATCGCGACATATTCACCGGCGTCGATCGTGGTGCTGACGCCCGCCAGGGCAACGGTTTCCTGCTCGCCGTTGCGATACACCTTGCGCAGATCCTGCACCCGGATCAGGGGCGTCGCTGTCCCAGCACTGATGCCAGCACTGAGGCCGGTACTGATGCCGGTCATGATGCCGGCCGCTCGCGACCGATTACCACGCGCGCACCTTCTCCGAGATCGCCACCGGTGATGGCGGTGTAGCTGTCATCGCTGGCGCCGAGCCGTACCGGCACCGGTTGCAAACGGTCCTCGGCATCGAGCAGCCAAATCCGCTTGCGATTGCCACCGCCCCACTCCGCCAGCATCGCATCGAGTTTGCCCTGCTGATCCGGCCGCAGTTCGCTGCGAAACGCCTTCAACACGTCACGAAACGCACCGCGACCACCGCCAGTTGTATTGCCACCGCTGGCACCCGGCGGTGGTGGCATGCTGTTCTGCTGACTCATCACCGCCTGCAATCGCTTCTGCAGACTCGCTTTCTGGGCCGCGTCCAGTTCGAGTTGGCTGGCAAAGCGTTCGATCATGCCGCCACCGTTACGGGCAGCATTGCCGCCAGCGGTTTCGGCCGCCTCCGGCTGGAAGCGCAGCGCGGCGTTCGGCACCCGCAGCGTATCGTCGAGCCGGGCGATTTCGATGTTGGCATTCGCCGTCATGCCGGGGAGCAGGCGCTGATTGGCATTGCTGACCCGGATGATCACGGTATAGGTCACGACGTTCTGCACCGAGGTTGGGACCATTCGCACCGAGGCAACTTCACCGGCAAATTTCTGCTCGCCAAAGGCATCGACGGTAAAGCTGACCGGCTGGCCGACGTCGACGACACCGATATCGGCTTCATCGACACTCGCTTCGAGCTGCATGTGTTCGAGCGCTTCGGCAATCACAAACAGCACCGGTGTCTGCATGTTCGAAACCAGTGTCTGGCCGACATTGACCTTGCGCTGGATGACCATGCCTGCCACCGGCGCCCGGATGATGGTGTATTCCAGATTGGTCTGGGCGTCGGTCAGCGCCGCTTCGCGCTGACGGATGCTTGCTTGCGCCACTTCGACACTGGCGCTGCGACTGGCAAGCTGCGCGACCGCTTGTTCCGCCTTAAGCGCCGCGGCCTCGACATCGGTTTCCGCCAGCAGTTTGCGAGCAGAGAGATCACGCGCCCGCTGCAGCTGCCGCTCAGCATCTTTCTGGCTGACTTGCGCTTCCAGCAGCGCCGCTTTCGCTGAACTGAGGTTGGCACGGGCAATCGCCAGATCAGCTTCTGCTTGCTGGATCTTGGCGTTGATTTGTTTCGGATTGAGCTTGGCGAGGATCTGGCCTTTCTTGACCACCGAATTGAAATCGGCAAGCAACTCGACAATTTGCCCCGACACTTGCGCGCCGACCTCAACGGTAGCGACCGGATTGAGCGTGCCGACCACCGACACCTGCCGGATCACCGGCCCCCGATCGACCGTCGCAGTTTTGTATGCCGGCGCGGCCTCGCCGGTCGGCCAGAACCACCACATCAACAAGGCCGCCAGCGGCAGCAAGGCAAGCAACCACCAACGCCCACCCGACCGCGAACGCCGCGGCGGCAGCGCACCCGGCACAGCCGCCGCGACAGGTGAACCTGACAACACTTCCGACATCTTCTGCTCCAGTTCAGCGGCGCTCAGCGCGCCGCCAGGGTTTCGTCAAACTTGTAGCCGACGCCGTACACCGAGTGAATCAACTCGTCGTCACTGGCTTGCGCATCGCGCAGCTTCCGGCGCAGGTTCTTGATATGGGAATCGACGGTACGTTCGGTCACCACCCGGTGCTCATCGTGGGCCGCATCCAGCAGTTGCTGGCGGGAATAAATGCGCCCCGGATGGCTCGCCAACTGCCGCAGCAAGCGGTATTCCACCACGGTCAAGTCCAGCAGCGCACCGTCAAGCCGCGCCGCCAGCGCGGCGTCGTCGAACTGCAGGCGTGACGATGGCAGCACGCCCTGACCAAAGGCCGGTTGCACCCGGCGCAGCAGTGCCTTGACCCGGGCGACGACCTCGCGCGGGCTGTAGGGCTTGCACAGGTAATCGTCGGCGCCGAGTTCAAGACCGAGCAAGCGATCGATTTCCTCGACACGCGCGGTCAGCATCAACACCGGCAGCTGGGAAAACTGGCGCAAATCGCGGCAAATGCTCAGTCCGTCCTGACCGGGCAACATCACGTCAAGCAGCAGAATCGACGGCGGCTGCTGACGCAAGCGATTGATTACGCCATCACCGCGGTGCATGAGCTCGACCTGATAACCTTCGCGACGCAAATAGCCCGCCAGCAACTCAGCCAGCTCGACTTCATCCTCAACAATCCAGACGCTGACATCGCTGCTCATGCTGTCGGCTCCGCCATGTTGTGCAGGGGTAGCTCAATGCGAATCGCGAGGCCACCGAGTGACGAGTGCGCCGCGCTGATCCGGCCGCCGTGCGCTTGAATGATCGCCTTGACGACACTGAGCCCGAGCCCGCTGCCACCGGCATCGCGGCTGCGCGAGCCTTCGACCCGAAAAAACCGTTCAAACACTTGCGGCAACGCCGCCGCCGGTACCCCGGGCGCGGAATCTTCCACGACCAACTCCAGCTGATCACTGCGCCGGCGCAGCGTCACCCGGATCTGGCCGCCGGCGTTGGTGTAGCGGCAACTGTTGTGCAGCAGATTGTCGATGACTTGTCGCAAGCGCTGACGATCCGCGCGCAGCGACAGCGCCTCCTCGCCGATCAATTGCACCTGCAACCCGGCCGCCGCGATTTGCGCGGCATTGTCCTGCAGTGCCTGCGCCAGCAGCGCGCGCAGGTCAACCGTTTGCCATTCCAGACGCAGCGCGCCGGTGTCGGCCAGAGCGACGTGATAGAGATCATCGACCATGCGACTGAGCCGCAAGGTGGCATCGTGCAGGCTGTGCAAGGTGGCGGCATCGGACGGCAGCACGCCGTCCTGCATCGCTTCGATCTTGCCCTGCATCAGTGCCAGCGGGGTGCGGAATTCGTGCGAGATAGCGGCCATCGATTCGCGGCGCAGTTTTTCGTTGGCGGTCAGCGTTTCGGCGAGGCGGTCAACATCGCGCGCCAGCGCGCCGATCTCGTCCTGGCTGCGTACCGCCGTGCGTGCGTCCAGCCTGCCTTGCGCCAGTTCCCGCACGGTGCCAGCCACCGACAGGATCGGACGGGCCAGGCCCCGACCAAGCCACCAGGCGACCGCCAGCGCAAGCAGCATCGCCACGCCGGAAATCACCAACAAGGTATTCTGCTGGCCGCTGAGAAAACGCTGCTCCAGCCCATCGCGCACAAACGGCGGAATGAACAAGCGCAGCTCACCAATCGGGCGGCCCTGCCACTCCAGCGGCTGGCGCGCAAGCGTGACGCCCGGCGGTGGCGGGTGTCCCACGATCAGGCGGCCGTCGGCATCGACGATCTGCAGACGGTGATGCAGCGGCGGCGGTTCGCTTTCACCGGGCGGCGGAGGCATTTGGCGTTCGCTTGGCCGTGGCCAGCGCAGCACGCGCCGTTCATTGATGCCACTTTGCTGAATCAACTGCGGCAGCC
>DASUEK010000217.1:0-4737 GCA_036275115.1 Permianibacter sp.
CCCGGCACCAGCGCGATCGAAATCTGCCAGTTGAAACCGATCGGTTCAAAAATCACCGCCAGCATTTTGCCAAGCTGTCCGGCATAGCTGTAATCGATGGCGGCACCGGTGTAACCGGTCGGCGGTGCTGGGAACGTGCTGAGGAACCACAGCAGAATGGTCAGCGCCAAAATGATGCCGCCGACCCGCGACAAAAAGATCACCACCCGCTGCCACAAACCGATCAAGACATTGCGCAGCGCCGGCCAGTGATAGGTCGGCAACTCCATCATCAGCTGGCGCACTTCGCCGTTTGCCGTGAGCCGCTTCAATACCCACGCCACCAGCAATGCAGTGACAATGCCGGCCGCGTACAGCGCAAACAACACCAGACCTTGCAGCGACAAACCGCCCCAGACTTCACGCTGCGGAATGAACGCGCCGATCAATAGCGCATACACCGGCAAACGCGCCGAGCAGGTCATCAACGGCGCGATCATGATCGTCACCCAGCGATCACGCGGGTTCTGGATGGTGCGCGTTGCCATGATGCCGGGAATCGCGCAGGCAAAGCTCGACAGCAACGGAATGAACGAGCGGCCGGACAAACCAACGCCGCCCATCAGGCGATCGAGCAAAAACGCTGCGCGTGGCAAATAACCGGATTCTTCCAGCACCAGAATGAAAAAGAACAGGATGACGATCTGCGGCAGAAACACCACGACACCGCCGAGACCGGCGATGATGCCGTCGACCAGCAAACTGCGCAGCAGACTGTCGGGCATCGTACTGCCGAGCCATTCGCCAGTTGCTGCCGTGGCGGATTCAATCAGCCCCATCGGCCATTCGGCCCAGGCGAACACCGCCTGGAAAATCAGAAACAGAATCGCCAGCAGAATCAGCGGGCCGGCGATCGGATGCAGCACCACTTTGTCGATCTGATCGCTGCGCTTGTTCGGCACGGTGTGATCGAGACCGAGTGCTTTCAGGATGCGCTGCACTTCGGCGTGATCGTCGGCAACCGTGCCGGTGGCAGCCACATCGGTCGGCGCGATCCAGCTGTCGACATCATCGAGCGCTGCGCACAGTGCGTCGGCACCGCTGTGCTGCACCGCCACGGTCGGCACCACCGGCACCCCGAGTTCACGCGCCAGCGCATCGGCATCAATCGTGATGCCTTGCTTGCGCGCCATGTCGGCCATGTTCAGCGCCACCACCATCGGCACGCCGAGCCGTTTCACCGCCAGCACAAAACGCAGATTGCGGCGCAGGTTGGTCGCATCGACCACGCACACCGCCAACTCCGGTTTTGGTTCGTCAGCGAGTTTGCCGGCCAGCACATCACAGGTGACCTGCTCATCAGGCGAGCGCGGCTGCAAGCTGTAGGTACCGGGCAAATCGAGCACCCGCATCCGGCGGCCGCCGGGCGTGACAAAGCGGCCTTCCTTGCGCTCGACGGTGACGCCGGCGTAATTGGCGACCTTCTGCTTGCTGCCAGTCAGCAGGTTGAACAGCGCGGTCTTGCCGCAATTGGGGTTGCCGACCAGCGCGATATGGCGCGGCTGCAGCAGGTTTCCGGTCATGGCATCCATCAGTGCCCGCCCCCTTCACCGAGGGCGATCACCCGCACGCACTCCGCCTCGACCCGGCGCAGCGCAAAAGTCGACAGCCCAACCCGCACCGCCAACGGCTCCCCTCCCGGCACGCCACGCGCCAGTACCGCCACCCGCTCGCCCGGCAAGAAGCCGAGCTCGGCGAGGCGGTTGGCCGTTTCAGAGGAGGTTCCAGCCGAAGTAAGTGCTACCACTTCATAGGCTTGTCCGGTCACCGCTGCCGTCAACGGCAAGGCGGACTCGACCGGGGTCAACAGATGGCTCATGACGGAAGAGATGATAATGATTCGCGTTTGCCATGATCGGCTTCGGCGCGGCCCGCGTCAAGCGAGCTGATCAATTTCTCCGCAGGTAACGCGGCACGGCGCGCCCGTTCACGCCAGTGACTGGTGTGCAGACTCTAGGTTGGCTCAGACAAACGTCAGATACGGCACGATGCTGCCGGCGAACTGAGTCAGGATGCGGAACACCGGCACGCCGGCGATGCTGAGCACGATCAGCGCCAGGAACACCATGGTGCCGTAGCGGGCGTTGAATTGGTCATATTGGTAGCCGAGCCGCGGCGGCAGCAGCCAGGACATGATGTAGTGGCCGTCGAGCGGGCCGAGCGGGATCAGGTTGAACAGCATCAGCAACAGATTGATCTGCGCCATCACCAACAGTGTCAGTGCGGCATTGCTGTCGGGCGCAATGCTGCCGCTGCGCGCGAACCAGACGTAGAGATTGATGGCGAGGATTGCCAGCAGCAGGTTCATGGCCGGGCCGGCGGCCGCGACGGCCGCTGAGCCCCACTGGTGACGGATATGGCGCGGATTGAACGGCACCGGTTTGGCGTAACCGAAGCCGACCAGCACCACCATGGCGAGCCCGAGAATGTCGATGTGCGAGGCCGGGTTCAGGGTCAAGCGACCGGCCAGTGACGGCGTCCGATCACCGAGCATGGTCGCCGAGGCGGCGTGACCAAATTCGTGCAGGCTCAACGAGAAAATGATCGCCAGCAGAATGATGCCGAACAATTGGTAGTCACCGCTCAACAACAACGACAGCACAGTATTTTCCTTTTCCGGCCGGCGCGGCCGATGGCGAGGGTTGCAGGGAGGATCAGCGCGAACCGTACGGCGTCACGCCAGCCGCCAGGCATTGTACGTGAATCACCCGGCGGCGGTTGAACGCGCACTCAGGCCAGCGCCAGTTGGCGGTCGGCGCGGCAGAGCTGGTCGTGTAGTTGTTGCACGGCGAGCGCATCGGGGTGAGTGGTTTTGCTGCCGAGGGCTTCGACAAAACGACAACTGGCGAAGCGGGCGGCGGCGGCTTCGTAGGCCGCGACCCATTGTTGCCGCGCCGGCAGTTGCTCCGGCGCGATCGGCCAGATGCCGGGGCGCGGTCGCAGGTGTTTGTCGATGCCGATGCGCCACGGCTTGGGGCTGACGCGGGCGCGGAAGCAGCGCTGGTTTTGGCACATTTGCTGGTAAAGCGGATCGGTGTGCAGCGCGAGAAAGCAGGCGTGCACGGCCGGATCGGCCGGGTCGAACAGTTGATGCACAACGAGCACGCGAAAACCGGCCGGCGTCCGGTACAGGCGCAAATGCCAATCCGGATGCTGGCGACTGAATTGCTGAACGCGGCGATAAGCGCGCTGCTCAGCGCCACCGGTAAGTGCCAGCCAGCCTTTGAACAGCATTTGCGCCAGCGCATAACTCAGCAACAGGCCGCCAATCAGCACCGCAAAGGCGATGCCCCAACCGAACCCGGCAAGGCCCACCGCGACTGCCAGCGCGACAATGAGCAGCATGGTCAGCATCACGCCGGTGTTCGTCACGTTTTGCTCGAAATCGACATCGGCAAACAACACGTTCTCGGTATTCAGACAAAGCGCACCGTAGCCATTGCGGGTGATCACGGTGTCGCCGTGGCGGCTGATCACTTCTTCCCGGATCGGCACGCCGTCGGCACCGTTATATGCGACCTTGGGTTCGCGTCGCAGGATTGGGTTGCCGGCCATAGCCTCATTGAGCGCGTCGCGAGCACGCGTGTCGGCGTGTTGCTGCGCGTCGTCCTGACTGCGATCGGACCAGCCAAAGCGGCGAATGGTGATCTGCTGGTTACCGCGTCGCTGCTTGACGCGCGCTTCGGCCCAATAGGTCGGCACAATCATGCGGAGCGCTCCTTGTTTTCTTCGGCGACTGGCTTCAGCCGTTTTTTGCCCCCATCGCGCACGTCATCCGCGGACGCCATCACCGACAATGTGGCCCGGCTCACTTGGTGTTGTCGATGATCGACTGGGTGCTGTCCGACTGCTGCTTGAGCAGATCCGAGATCTGCTGTTCCAGCTTGGTTTTGCGATCCATGAGCTGCTGCATCTGCAGGGTTTGCTGTTGCGACAGCTCACTGGTGCTGTCGCGCTTCTGCTGCAAATCGTTCAGGGACTTGTCGACCTGCTGCAGTTGCTGTTGCAGCCGAGTGAGTTCGGGCGAGCGCTGGCCGGGCGGCCGCACCACCGGCTCACGGACAAATTGCGGCCCGGTTTGCACCGGTGTCGGCGGCCGCTGCACCGGCTTGTTGACTGACGGCGGCTGGGCCGGGGCGACGGCTGGCGGCTCGGCGGCCTGACTGGTCGGCAGCACGAGTGCGAGGCTCAAGGCAAACAGGACGGACACTGCCGGCCGGCGGCCGGTGCCGGACCTCGGCGAGCTAACACGATGGCTGCGGTTCATGGCAACACTCCCTGCGGCGGCAGCAACCGGCTGCCGGCGGACTTCCGTGACCGCGTCAGCATGCGACGGCCACTGGCCGGCCGGCAAGTACCGCGAGGGCTCGGCAGGTTTTGCTGTGAAGCCGGCCCGTCTGCCGTTATCTTAGCCGGCGTCGCGGCAGTGCCCTGGCCTGGCCGCGTTCTGCTCAACCGGCGCGACCGGGGCGGCGTCGGCGATGGCTGCCGGTTTATGACTGCCTGTTTATGACAACAAGAGAGTTCGTTCCCATGATGGATCTGGTCAACACCATTAACAGTTACGTCTGGAGCCCGGCACTGATTTATCTCTGCCTTGGCGTCGGGCTGTATTTCTCCATTCGCTCGCGCTTTGCCCAGCTGCGCCATTTTGGCGAAATGCTGCGGCTGATGTTCGACGGCAAATCGACCGATGCC
>DASUEK010000218.1:0-2378 GCA_036275115.1 Permianibacter sp.
ACGCGTCACCGTGACACTGATCGATTATCACGGCAAAACCGAGCTGACCCTGCACACCCGCTTTGAATCGGTGGCGATGCAGCAAGCGGCGCTGGCACACGGTTACCGCGAGGGCTGGCAAGGCGCCTTGCAGCGACTGGCGGACGAACTGGCAAATGCATCGGCAACTCCGCCAAGTGCTGACCCGAGCCGCTGAGCTCAAGCGCGTCGCTGATAAAAATCACAAGGGCTTCGCGGTCAGGCGGCGAATGCCTGCCGGTCGCCAAGCGGAGGTCCGCCGATGACCGATTACAGCGACCGCGAGATCCGGATCAGCCGTTTGCTCGACGCGCCGCGTGCGCTCGTGTTTCAGGCCTGGACCACCCCCGAGCACGTGCGGCACTGGTGGGGCCCCAACGGCTTTACCACCACCATCCATGAGATGCAGCTCAAGCCGGGCGGCGTCTGGCGCTTCATCATGCATGGCCCGGACGGTCGCGATTACCCGAACCGCGTGGTGTTTCGTGAGATCGTCGCCAATGAACGACTGGTTTACGACCATTGCGAGGATGTGCCGGTGCCAAGCATCCAGTTCGAAGTGACCGTGCTGTTCCTTGAAGAAGCCGGCAAGACCCGACTCGACATGTGCATGCGGCTCGCCACCGCCGAAATGCGCGAGCGGGTCGTGCGCGAGTTCGGCGCGCTCGAAGGGGCCCAGCAGAACCTGGAGCGGCTGTCGGCGTATCTGCGCACGATGTGAGCCATCAAAAGGCGCACCACCATTGCCGTTTTCATCGGTGCAACAACAGATAAAGGAGAACAACACATGACCGCACTACTGTCACTCTGGCTGCCGATTCTGCTGACCGCTGTCTTTGTTTTCATTGCCAGCAGCCTGATCCACATGGTGTTGCAATGGCACAAACCGGATTACCGTCAGCTGCCCAATGAAGACGAGGTCCGCAAAGCGTTGTTGAACGGCAAGATCGGCCCCGGCAAATATGTGGTGCCCTATTGCACCGACATGAAAGCGATGCAGGACGAGGCAATGTTGAGCAAATACCGCGAAGGCCCGATCGGATTCCTGATGATCGGTAATGCCGGCCTGCCCAACATGGGCAAATCGCTCGGCAGCTGGTTTCTGGTAACCCTGCTGGTAGCCGCCATCGCGGCACTGGCCGCGGTGCAGTCAGTGGGCCTCAGTGCCGACAGCCACCGCGCCGCCCACCTCATTGGCCTGATCAGCCTGCTCGCATATGGCACCGGCAGTGTCATCAACGGCATCTGGATGTGCGTGCCGTGGCGCAGTGTTGGCAAACACGTTTTGGATGCCGTGATTTACGCGACCATCAGCGCGCTCACGTTCATGTGGCTGTGGCCTTGAGCGACATTGCCACGGCGTGATCACAAACGGCGCGAGACCAAGCGGATTGACCACGCGCCGAGCGTGATCAGCGCATGCTGGCCACTGCTCCTGCCAATTTGCCGCCAGCGGCGGCCGTTGCCGTGTTGGCAATTCGCACTTTCTGACCGTGCTGGGTCGACTCGGCACCACGCACTATCACCTGATCGCCGGCCGCCAGTGCGGCCGTCACCGCGACCCGATCACCGCTGCCGGCGCCTGCGGTCACTGCAAGGCGCTGGGCAGTGCCGTCGGCCGTCACTTTCAATACATACATCTGCTGTTCACGAATCACCAGAGCATCGCGCGGTACCACCAAGGCTTGTTCTGTTGCGGCTTTCGGGACGGCAACTCGCACCGCCAGCCCCGGCGCCAACGAACGGGGTCCGTTCGCCAGGGTGCGCGCATCCAATCGCAGTTCAAACGTGCGCGAGCTGACCGAGCCAGACGGCGTGAACACCCGGACCGGCAAGTCGACAATGCGATCATCGAGCTCGACACTGAGTCGCTTGCCGGAGGCAACAAAACCCGCCAGCGCAATGGGTGCCTGTACCTGGATATCCAGCCCAGCCAAATCAATCAACTGCGCCAACGATTGCCCGACCCGTACGTATTCCCCCTGTTGCACGTGCTGCTGCGCCACCACGCCGTCGAACGGCGCAGCGATGGTACTGCGACGGATGGCCAGCCGGCTCTGCTCAATCAACATCAGTTGCTGCTGAATGCTGGCAGCATTGATGGCACGGTCGCGTTCAATCGCATCCATTTCGGTACGGGCGATGCTGTTGTTGGCGATCAGTGCCTGCAATCGCTGCAGCTGCTTTTCGAAATAGTCTTCGCTGGCGCGCAGTCGCTGCAAAACCGCTTCTTGCTCGGCCAAGCGCAGCTTCAGACTCTCGCTGTCAATGCGGGCCAGCGGCTCGCCACGTTTCAGCTTGCTGCCGAGTTCAGCGACCCAAGTAATCTGGCCATCCTGCTCGCTTGCAATGGCCGCATC
>DASUEK010000219.1:0-6681 GCA_036275115.1 Permianibacter sp.
CTGATCAGTTTCTGGCTCAACGCCGCACACCTGCCGCACCCGGATGACGACGTGGAGCGGCTGCGTAAACAACCGGAGCCTGCCAAGGACGAGAAACCGAAACCGACCAAGGCCGTGCTGGAAATCCGCGATTCAAGCGGCGCGCTGGTGCGCCGGCTCGAGGTGGATGCCAAACAGGGCGTCAACCGCGTCAACTGGGATCTGACCCGCACCGCCTACCGCTCACCGTTGCCGCCGAGCCCGTGGGGGGGTGGCAGCGCGGCGCCCGTGGTGCCCGGTGATTACGAGGTGACACTGCAGTTTGCCGAGCAAAGCGCCAAGCAAACCGTGCGCGTGCTGCCGGACCCGCGCTTGCAACTCGGCGCCGCCGATTACGCTGCCAAAGCGGCGAGCTGGCGTGAATTTGGCACCGTGCAGGAAGCGCTCACCGATGCCATTCGGCAGGTGCAAGATCTGCGTGCCGATCTGGATCGGGTTGCGGCGCTCGCCAAAGCCAATGTGGATCGGCGCAAGGAGCGCGAGCCGGCGCGCGAGATCGGCGATGACGACAGCCACCAGCAACTCGGCAAGGCCATCGAAGCGTTCAAGGAGAAACTGCTCGACGTCGAGAAGCAATTGTGGCAACCGCCGGAAACCACCAAAGGCTATATCGCCGAGCGCGATGCCCAGTCGATGCTGAACGTGGCGGCCTGGTTCTATGGCTCCAGCTTCCGGCCGGTGACAGTGACCCAAGCGGCTTACTTGCGTGCCGCCGAAACCCGCACCCGTGAAGCGCTGGCCGCGCTTGACGCGCTGCTCGGCAGCGAACTGCCGCCGCTGCGTGAAAAAGCCAGCGCGCTGCAATTGCTGATGCAACCGGTCACACCGGCCGCGCGGCTACCGTAACGCGAGCACATGGCTGCTGGCGTGAATCCCGCTCAGCAAAAACAAAACGCGGCCAATGGCCGCGTTTTGTTTTTTGGGTTCGCCATCGCAAACCGGCAACCCTTTGCCCGAAAAGTTTGGGCTTCAACAGGCTCAGAACGAACGGAGGTGACCACGCCGATGGTCGCGCTCAGCTCATCAAAGAGTAGCACTTGAGCTGATCGGTCCCGCTAACCAATAAAAAGGCCGATAACACCGGCCCTTTTTTTTGCTCGCAAAACCGACCTGCTCATTCGCTGGCCACCGGTTCAGTCGGCTCAATATTGCCCGCACTCGCATTCGCCGTGACCACCCGGTTGCGACCATAGGCTTTGGCCTGATAGAGCGCGACATCCATGCGGGCGAACATGGCATCGGCAGTTTCGCCGCTCTGATGCTGTGCCACGCCAATACTGATGGTGATCTGCTGCTTTTCCGCCAGCACAAAACTGTGGGTGGCGACCATGCCGCGCAGGTTTTCGGCCAGTTGGGTGGCCTGCGACAAGGGACAATCCCGCAGCAGCACGACAAACTCTTCGCCGCCCCAACGGGCGACGATGTCGCTCTCGCGCAAACCGTTGCGCAACAGTGCAGCAATGCCGGACAGGATCTGATCGCCGGCAAGATGGCCGAAGCGGTCATTGGCGAGTTTGAAATGGTCGACGTCAATCAGCAGCGCCGACAACGGCTGCTGCAAGCGCGCTTCTTCGCGCAGCGCCTGCGCCAGCAACATGTTGAACGCCTGCCGGTTCGGCAGCCCGGTCAAGCTGTCGCTGCTGGCGAGCTTCTCCAGCTTGCGCTGGTAGCGATTGACGGCGAGCAGCGCGATGGTGAGCACCAGTGCAGCGCTGGCGGCACCGATCAGCAAATTGAGCCAGAGCACGCGCTGCAGCGGGCGCAGTTCGTCGCCCGGTTGCTGCTCGACAATGAGGTACCAACCCAGCTCGGGAATGTAGCGGGTGTTGAGCAGGACATCGCCATTGTCGCTGTGATAACGCAGGTTGGCCGGCTCACTTGACACTTTCAGGATTTGATCGGCCAGCGCGCCAATGCCGGGCAGCTCGTAAAGCGTGCGAAACCCGCGGGTATTGCGGCTGCCAGTGAGCACGATATGGCCGGCCGGGTCGACAAAATAGACCTGCCGGTTGAACCGCTGCTGGTAACTGTCGAGCAGGGTCGCAACCGCATCGAGCGTCAAACCGACGCCGGTTACTGCAATGAAGTTGCCGGAAAAATCTTCCACTTTGTGGTTGATGAACACGGTCAGCGTGTTGCGGTTGACCTCGTCGTAATCGACGTTGATTTCATACGGCTCGGGCTTGCCTTTGACCCGAAAAAACCAGACATCGGCGGCGTTGTCGGCGCTGACCGGTCGGCGCTGACCCTCGGCATGGTAATAGCGGGTGCTGCGGTCGGACACCAGAAAGGCGGTGACGGTGCCGTAACGGTTTTTGACTTCGCGCAGGTAACGGATGATGGGCTCGTCCTGCTGCTCACCAGCCAGCAACCAATCCCGGACAAACGTGTCCTGCGCCATCAACGAGGAAATGAATACCGGTCGCAACAGATCTTTCTGGATTTCGGAGTAGATATTGTCGCCGGTCAGCGGCAAGGCCTGAGCGCTCAGGCTGTGTTCGATCTGCGACCGCGACGCGATATAGCTGATCACCGAGGTGCCGGCCGAACCGGCACAGACCACCACCGCCAACAGCACCAGTACCCGAATCCGCTCGGCTACGTTCCACATGCACAACGCTCATCGTTCGGCCGCATCAGGGCGGCACCTGCTGTCGTGCAAGCGTAGTTCAGTTTTGTAGGGAGGAGAGGCAAGCGCTCACGGGCACCAGTCGCGTGCCGCGGCGGCCGGATACTGCAGCTCGAAGAACGCCAGCAGGCGCTGCACTTTCTGGGTGACGCCACGCCGGCTGGGAACGACGGCGTAAAGCGTGCGCGCGGCCAGCTGATAGTCCGGCAACAAGGCGACCAACGCACCTCGCTGCAGCGCCGGCCCGGCCAGAAAACGCGGCAACAAGGCGATGCCGCAACCGGCCTGCGCGCTGGCCAACAGCGCCATGCTGTTGTTGGCATTCAGGCTGCCGCGCACGGCAACCTCGAACCGTTCGCCATCACGATCGAAATGCCAGCGCTGGCTATCGGTGGCAAGGCTGTAACGCAAGCAATTGTGTGCGCGCAGATCATGCGGATGGCACGGCGCGCCGGCTTTGGCCAGATACGACGGCGCCGCACACAACACCCGCTGCACGGTCGCCAGCGGTTTGGCAACCAGGCTTGAGTCATCCAGACGTTCGCGAATGCGCAGCGCCATGTCGAAACCTTCTTCGACCAGATCCTGCACCTGATCACCGAGGCTGAGGTCGATGTCGATCTCCGGGTAGTGCTCGGCAAACGCCGGCAACAGCGGCGCCACGTGCAGCAAGCCAAAACTCATCGGCGCGTTCAAGCGCAGTGTGCCTTTGGGCCGCGAACTGGCGTCGTGGATCTGGCGCTCGGCGGCGGCGAGCTCATCCAGTACATGCACCACGGTCTGGTAATAGCGCTGGCCGGCTTCGGTCAGGCTCAGCTGGCGGGTGGTCCGCTGCAGCAAGCGGGTGCCGAGCTGCTGCTCGAGCTGCGCGACGTATTTGCTGACCACCGCGTAGGACAGCTCGGCTTCACGGGCCGCCGCGGCAAAGCTGCCGAGCTCGACCACCCGCCGGAATGCCTGCATCGCCGTTAACGGATTCATTATTCACGATATGTAAATAGACCATGCTTGATTACAGCATATTTCTCCGAAATGAACAGGAATAGGCTGGCACCGTCACAGTCCCCCTGCTCGGAGAGCCATCATGAACACCCTCAGTTTCCATCACTTCCCTGCCCGTCCGGCCTCCAGATCGGCGCCAATGTGTTCCGGGAAACCGATTCTTGCCGGCAACCGGCTTCGCGCCAGCCTATTCGGCGTGAGCATGTTGGCCATCGGTGCCGGCCTTGCCGCCGCCAGCCTCGCGATCGCCAGTCCGGCCGCCGACGCCGCTGGCCGCACCGATGTGCTGAGCCGTCAGGTCGGCATCAGCCCGTGGGGCAAGGACGACGAACTCGGTCGGCTGAATCTGATGACAGATGCCAGCCGCGCGGCGGTGCTGAGCCGTATCAACGGCGGTGACGCGTACGATCTGTCGGTGGAGTATTTTGTTGGCATGCCGAGCTGGCATGGCATTGGTGATCCGCGTTACCAGTTCTGGCTGACGCATACGCCGCGCGGCACCGTGGTCGACGATCCGCTGCAGGTCGGCGACAGCCAGAACGCGCTGGTCAGCTACACCGGCGATGCGGTGTCGATGTACACCCACATGGGCACTCACATCGATGCGCTGAATCACTTTGGTCTGCACGGCAAAATCTGGAACGGTTTTGCGGCCGACCGCTACCTCGGCGACAAAGGCTGGCAGAAAACCGGCGCCGAAACCATTCCGCCGATCATCGCGCGCGGCGTGTTGATTGATTTGCCCACGGCGCTTGGCATGAACCAATTGCCGGCGCATTTCCGGGTCATGCGCAGCCACATCGAACAGGCCCTGAAACAGCAGCGTGTCAGCCTGCAACAAGGTGATGTCGTGTTGCTGCGCACCGGCCGCATGCAGAATTACGAAAACGCCGAACAGTTCATGCAGGACCCGCCCGGCCTTGGCATGGACGCAGCGCGCTTTCTGGTGCAGGCCGGCGCGATGATCATCGGCGCCGACAATTTGAGCCTGGAAACCTTCCCGCCGGAAGAGCCGGGCAATTACGTGCCGGTGCACACCTACTTGCTGGCCGAAAATGGCATTCCGATTATCGAGCTGGCTTACCTTGAAACGCTCGCCAAAGATCGGGTTTACGAATTTGCCTTCATCGGCGGCTCGCTGAAATTCCGCGGCGCCAGTGCCGCGCCGCTGCGGCCGATTGCGCTGCCGCTGCGCCAACGCTGATCCGGTAACCTTTCAGCCATCTGACCACGCCACAGCAACGCTTGCCGTGGCCACAGGAGCCAAATGATGTCTCACCGTAGCGCCGTTGCCACCGTGCAAGCGATGTACGACTGTTTTCGCCAACGTGATGATGACGGCTTTCGTCGGCTGTGCCAGCCGGATCTGATCTGGCAGCAGAACGAGGGCTTTCCGAACGGCCGTGTCTGCCACGGCCCGGACGAGGTCATCCGCCACGTGTTCGATGGCAATCTGATGGAATGGCTGGGCTTCGGCTATGCCATTGAGCGCATGCTCGACGCTGGCGATCACGTCGTCGTGCTCGGCCACTACCACGGCACCCACCGGGTCACTGGCAAGGCGATGCGCACCGCGGCCGCGCACGTGTACCGGTTGCGCGACGGCTTGATCAGCGAATTCCGGATGTATGCCGACACCGAATCCCTCTGGCGTGCGATGCGCTGACCGGTATCTGCCCTAGCCGGCCATGCCGTATCATGGCGACTGATTGTCGCCGGAAGTCCAGGCATGGCCGTTTCCTCCATTGAACCCCGCTCCGTTCGCGTGCTGCGCGGCGCCCTGATCACTGTCGGCCTACTGCTGCTCGGCTGGCTGCAACCGGATGCGGGCAACAGCCAGTTTGGCGTTGCCATCGGCTTGCTGATGCAAATCCTCTGGGGGCTGGCGCTGTGGCTGGTGCGTCGCTACGAACAGCGTCATCGCATCGAAGGCACGCTGCAACCAACCGTCACCTTCATTCTGGAATTGCTGATCGATGCCATCACGGTCGCCTTGTTTGCCGAAGCCTTGCTGCGGCACTGGTGGCAAGCCGGTTACGCGCTATGAAAAAACTGCTGTCGGCCTTGCTGGTTCCGTACGCGCTGTGGCTCTGCTTTGGCTACGACTACCATTTCATTGATGGTGCCAACCTGCTGTTTCACGAGGCAGGCCACCTATTCTTGCGGCCGTTCGGTGATTGGCTGCAGTTTCTCGGCGGCAGCATCGGCCAACTGGCATTTCCGCTCGGCACCAGCTGGTATTTCTGGCGCGAACAAAAGCCGTTTGAAACCGCGATTTGCCTGTTCTGGACCGGCGAGAACCTGATGAACATCGCCCATTACATGGCCGACGCCAAACTCCAGCAATTGCCATTGGTAGGCGGCGGCATCCATGACTGGGGCTGGATGTTCGGCCAACTCGGCTGGCTCAACGCTGCTGAACGGCTCGGTGGCGTACTGCATTTTTTCGCCAGCCTGTTGGTGCTGGCTTGCACCGCCTTTCTGCTGCGGCACAGCTGGCGGCCGCCAGCGGAATGAGGCGCGCGATAAGCGCCACCACCATGACACGCCTCCCTCATCTGAACGGATATTTTTCATGATCAAAATTGTATTGCGCCTGTTGCTGCTCGCGCTCGTGATCGGCTTTTTCTATTACTTGTATCAGAAAGGTGAGCAGCCCAGCGAAACCCGCCCGTTCGCGCCCTACCGGCTGGATGAACTGGCCAGCAAGCCGTTGCCGAAGCAGGTTTTTCTGGATGGAGTCCGGCTTTACGCCGTCGGCTTGTGCAAAGACAACAAGTTCCTGCGCATCATCAAACACGAGCAAGCCGCCTGCCTGCAGCATGTTGAGCAACAGCACAGCCGCTGCCTCGCCTTGATTGCCGAGCAAACCCCGGAAACGTTCGCGGAGCGCGCCCCGCTGCAAACCCTCAGCGAGCAGTACGTCGGCTGCGTAACACCCAAGCCCTGAGGCGGACGCGACCAACTGCCACCGCAGTGCCGGAATCACAGCCGTTTGGCCGCGACAACTG
>DASUEK010000220.1:0-8663 GCA_036275115.1 Permianibacter sp.
GGGCTGGACCATTGCCTGGGAGCCGGCGAGCCGCAATTTCGTCGGCCGCAAGGCGCTCGAAGCCGAGAAAGCCGCTGGCATCAAACGCAAGTTGGTCGGTCTGGTCATCAGCGAGAAAGGCGGCATTCCGCGCGGTCACCAAAAAGTGGTGCTGGCAGACGGCAGCACCGGTGAAGTGACCTCCGGCACCTTTTCGCCGACGCTGCAACTCGGCATCGCGATGGCACGGGTGCCGGCGTCAGTGACCGATACCGTACACGTGGAAATTCGCGGCAAGCTGATGCCGGCCAAAGTTGTGAAAGTGGGCTTCGTTCGCAACGGCAAATCGGTGCTTTAATTCGATGGGTTTTGCCGCGGCTTGCGTTGCCGGGCTGCGGCTGCAGTTTGCAGCTTTGTTTTTTAAGATCGCACTTACAACTTACCTACGCTGAGGATACAGACCATGGCGCATTACCCGAACGAGCTTCACTACGCCAAATCGCACGAATGGGCGCGTCGCGAAGAAGACGGCAGCTACACCGTCGGCATCACCGAGCACGCGCAAGAACTGCTGGGCGATCTGGTTTACGTCGAGCTGCCGGAAGTCGGTGATGACGTCACCGCCGGCGACGAGTGCGGCGTGGTCGAGTCGGTCAAGGCCGCGTCGGACATTTACAGCCCGATCTCGGGTGAAGTGATCGCCATCAACGAAAAGCTGGCCGATGCGCCGGAAAAAGTGAACAAAGATCCGTACGGCGCCGGCTGGTTGTTCCGAGTCAAGGCTTCGGACGAAGCCGAGCTCGACGAACTGATGGATGCCGACGGCTACGCCGAGCACGTCGAATCGGAAGAGCATTGATCACAAATGCTGGCGCGCTCGCGCCGGATCGCGTCTGAACCCAGCCCCCGCTTACCCCGGGGGCCATTCTTTTTGCCCCACACGGATCGTGAGGCGCGTCGATGCTTCGGCATCGGCGGGTACCACCGCCCACTTACAGTCAGGTGAATCATGAGTGCCACGCTGTCCCAGCTTGAAAAACACGACGGTTTCATTGCCCGTCACATCGGTCCGAATGCGGATCAGACTGCCGAAATGCTCAGCACACTCGGCGTGAAGTCGTTGGACGAGCTGATGCAGCAAATCGTGCCGGAGCAAATCCGCCTGAACGCGCCACTGGCGCTGCCGGCGGCGAAAGCCGAACACGAGGCCCTCGCTTACCTGAAGAAAATTGCCAGCAAGAACAAGCTGTACAAGAGCTTCATCGGCATGGGCTATTACGACACCGTGACGCCGCCGGTAGTGCTGCGCAACGTGCTGGAAAACCCGGGCTGGTACACCGCCTACACGCCATACCAACCGGAGATTGCCCAGGGCCGTCTGGAAACGCTGCTGAATTTCCAGCAGATGATTGTTGATCTGACCGGTCTGGATATCGCCAACGCCTCGCTGCTTGACGAAGGCACCGCCGCGGCTGAAGCGATGGCGCTGGCCCGGCGCAGCTCGAAGAGCAAGAGCAATCAATTCTTCATCGACAGCGACACCCATCCGCAAACCATCGATGTCGTGCGCACCCGCGCCGAAGCCTTCGGTTTCGAAACCGTGGTTGGCGCTGCCAGCGAAGCGCTCAAGCACGACTATTTCGGCGTGCTGTTGTCGTACCCGGGCTCAAGCGGTCAGGTCAATGATTTCTCCAGCCTGATCGCGGCACTGAAAGATCGCAAGTCGGTGGTGATTCTCGCCAGCGATCTGCTGGCGTTGTGCCTGCTGAAGTCGCCGGGCGAACTCGGTGCCGACATCGCCATCGGTTCGGCCCAGCGCTTTGGTGTGCCGTTCGGATTCGGTGGTCCGCACGCCGCGTTCATGGCCGGCAAGGATGAGCACAAGCGCAACCTGCCGGGCCGCATCATTGGCGTGTCGATCGACAAGCGCGGCAACCGCGCGCTGCGCATGGCCATGCAAACCCGCGAGCAACACATTCGTCGCGAGAAGGCCACCTCGAACATCTGCACCGCGCAGGTGCTGCTGTCGAACATGGCGGTGCTGTACGCGATGTACCACGGTCCGAAAGGGCTGAAAGACATTGCCGAGCGCACCCACCGCCTGATGAGCATTTTTGTGGCTGGCATGCGCGCCAAGGGCGCCAATGTTGAAACCAAGGCGTTCTTTGACACCGTCACCGTCGATGTCGGTTCGGTGCGCGAGCAGGTCTACATGCGCGCACTGGCGCACAAGATGAACCTGCGTCTGGTTGGCGACAGCAAGCTTGGCGTGTCGTTCGACGAAAAAACCACCCGTGACGACGTCATCGCGTTGTGGGACGTGTTCCTGCAGGATCAGGCCCAGGGCCTCGATGTTGCACAACTGGATGCGCTGTTTGCGCAAACCGGTTCGCACGATATTCCGGAACAGCTGCAGCGCACCAGCGCCTACCTGACCCATCCGGTGTTCAGCAAATACCACAGCGAAACCGACATGCTGCGTTACTTGAAGCAGCTGGAGAACAAGGACTTTTCGCTGACCCACGGCATGATTCCGCTCGGCTCCTGCACCATGAAGCTGAACGCCACCAGTGAGATGATGCCGGTGACCTGGCCGGAATTTGGCAACGTGCATCCGTTCGTGCCGCTGGTGCAGGCGCAGGGTTATCTCGACATGATTCATGAGCTCGAGAGCTACCTGAAAGCGATCACCGGTTTCGACGCGATCTCGATCCAGCCGAACTCGGGCGCGCAGGGCGAATACGCCGGCCTGCTGACCATTCGCAAGTACCACGAGTCGCGCGGCGAAGGTCACCGCAACGTCTGTTTGATCCCGCAATCGGCGCACGGCACCAACCCTGCCTCGGCGCAGATGGCGAATTTCCGCGTCGTCGTCACCGCCTGCGACAAGGACGGCAACATTGATCTGGCCGACATGGAAGCGAAAGCGAAAGAGCACGCTGACAATCTCGCCTGCCTGATGATGACCTACCCGTCGACCCACGGTGTGTACGAAGAAAGCGCCAAGCAAATCTGCGATCTGATCCACTCGTATGGTGGTCAGGTCTACATGGACGGCGCCAACCTGAACGCGCAGGTCGGCCTGACCGCGCCGGCCCGTATCGGTGCCGACGTCTCGCACATGAACCTGCACAAGACCTTCTGCATTCCGCACGGCGGTGGTGGCCCCGGCATGGGTCCGATCGGCGTGCGTGCGCACCTGGCGCCGTTCCTGCCGAACCACGCGGTGGTGCATCTGGAAGGCCCGAATCCGGGTAACGGTTCGGTCAGTGCTGCGCCATGGGGCAGCGCCTCGATCCTGACCATTTCGTGGGCCTACATCACGATGATGGGGCCGCAAGGTCTGAAGCAGGCCACCGAGTATGCGATCCTGAACGGCAACTACATTGCCAAGCGTTTGGGTGAGCACTATCCGGTGTTGTACACCGGCCGCAACGGTCGTGTTGCGCACGAATGCATTCTCGACATTCGCCCGCTGAAAGAAGCCAGCGGTATCAGCGAAGAAGACATTGCCAAGCGTTTGATGGACTACGGTTTCCACGCACCGACCATGAGCTTCCCGGTCGCCGGTACGCTGATGGTCGAGCCGACCGAGTCGGAGTCGAAAGAAGAGCTCGATCGTTTCATCGACGCGATGATTGCGATCCGCAAGGAAATCGACAAAGTGCAGAACGGTGTCTGGCCGCTGGACAACAACCCGCTGGTCAACGCGCCGCACACGCTCGCTGACATCACCGAAGGTGAGTGGAACCGGCCATACAGCCGTGAAGAAGCGGTGTTCCCGTTGCCGGGTCAGAAGCACAACAAGTTCTGGCCGGCGGTCAACCGCATCGACAACGTCTACGGCGATCGCAACTTGTTCTGCGTCTGCCCGCCGATGGAAGACTATCAGGCGTGATCGGTCGGACCCGGCACCGGGTCCTGCCAGGAAAAAACGGCGCGGTTCCCGCGCCGTTTTTTTTTGCTTTGATTGCGATCCGCGAATCGGTATAAATCGAGGCCGACACCTGCGCCGGCTGTATTTACCATCAGCCTGTTATCAAGGCGCGGTCAAGCCGCAGCCAAGGCACCCAAGGACATGGACTCGTCATCGCAAACCTCAGGTCACTGCGCCAACTGCGCGGCTGCCGTGCACGGGCCGTTCTGCCAGCAATGTGGCCTGCGCCATCAGCAGGGCCAGCTCAGCATGCGTCAGCTCGGCGCTGACGCGCGCAATCGCCTGCTCGAATGGGAACGCGGTTTTTTCCGCACCTGCTGGCATCTGCTGCGACAACCGCGAACCGTGCTTGAGCGCGTGCTGAGTGGCCAGCGCCAGGGCTACAACCATCCGCTGACCTTTCTGCTGATCTGCGCCACGGTATCGCTGCTCAGTATCCAGCTGTACGACGATGCGTTCTGGCGATTGTTCGCTGACGACGTCCGCGCCCGGATGCAGGCGGCCGGGCGCACCAGCTTTGATGCGGAACATGCGCAGCGCTTCATCGCGGTCTACAGCAGCATGATGGCGCTGTTGCCTTACTGGATGATGCTGCAAACCCTGCCGAGTGCCTGGCTGAGCCGCTGGTTCTTCCCGCGCCGTGGCCATACCGTGGCGGAATTCTGGGTGCTGCATCTGTACGCCGTCGGCGTGGCGCTGTTGCTTGATGCCGCGCTCAGCGTTGCGCTGACGCTGCTGGCGCTCGATACCGAGTTCCGGATCCGGCAGAGCTCCGCCGGCATCCTGATCCTGCTCTGTTTCCTGTACGTCGGCCGCGCCTGGCTGCGCGGCGGTCTGTGGACGCTGTTGCGGCTGGCGGCGGCCATGCTGCTGGTGGCGATAGTGGCCAGTGTCCTGCAGCAGACACTGGCGTTCAGTTATGCCTATTGGGGCGGCGGTTTTCGCTGAGGCGCTCGTTCAGAAAAACTGAATCTGGCCGTCAAATCCTTTCGCCATGGCCGTACGTATCAATCGCTAAGCTGACGGCCGGTGGCTGTACCGTCAGGGTCAGCCTTGGATACGGGACTCTCGCCATGAAACTGTTTTTCTACCCCGGTTCCTGCTCGCAGGTTCCGCTCATCGTTGCCCATGAACTCGGTTTGTCGGTGCAGCTGGTTGCGGTCGATCTGGCCAAGAAACAAACCGCCGATGGCCGCAACTTTCTCGACATCAACCCGAACGGCTACGTGCCGGCGCTGGAACTCGACAACGGCCGCGTGCTGACCGAGGCCCACGTGATCGGCCAGTATCTGACCAGCCTGAAGCCGGGCAATGGCCTGATGCCGAGCGGCAATGGCTTTGAACATTTCAAGATGCTGGAGCTGCTGAACTTCATTACCAGTGAAGTGCACAAGTCGATGGGGGCGCTCTTCAATCCGAAATTGCACCCGGAAACGCGCGCTGCCACTGAGCAATTGCTGTCGCGCCGGTTGAATTATCTGGTCAACAAGCTGAGCAAGCATGACTACTTGACCGGCGACAGTTTCACGCTCGCGGACGCCTATCTGTTTGTCGTGCTGAACTGGGCCAACTGGGTGAAATTCGATCTGTCACCGTTCCCGGTGTTGCAGGCATTTGTCCAGCGCGTCGCCGCACGTCCGGCCGTGAAAGCGGCGCAGGCTGACGAAGCAAAAAACAACGCTTGAGCCGTGTGACGATCTCGTGAAAAGAAAAAGGCGCCGAACGGCGCCTTTTTTGTTGTGCAGAAATGCAGCGCTCGGTGGCGAGAAAATCAGCAATTCTTGTAGTGTCATGTCGCGTTAACGTAGCGCTCTGTAGCTTTGCTGTCTGCGCCCTTTACAACGCTGAAAAATATTCTGTCTAGACAACAGTCGTCGGACGCAGCGCCCGCGTGCCTTGCACGGTCATTGATAAGAAACGCTAATAAATCTGCCAAAAAAATTTCGTTTGTTTCTCGCTAATCCGCTCCCTAGCATCCGTTCCGCGATGCGCATCGCAATTTTTCTATTGGCTATATTTTTAAAGGGAGTTTTCCGATGAAAGGTTTGCGTATCGTTGCCGCGGTTGCGGCCGGGTTGGCGTCTGCCGTGTGTTCCGCCAACTCCTATCTGGCGTGGTCGAGTCAGGACCACGGCGTTTTCACCAGCAGCCGTGGCGGTGAGCATGACGTGCAGGTGATCGACAGCTATGGCGATGGCTGGCAGAAGTTTTCCCGCTTCCTCGGTCAGGGCGAACGCTGGGTCTGGACCCGTGCCGACAGCGAAGTCATTTACGTTTACAACAACGAACGTCGCGCCAATGAGAAGCTGGTGAGCTTTGCCGATCCGGTTGGCAAGCGTTACAGCGTGACGCTGGACACCTGCACCACCGGCGCTACCCTGGCGGAGAAAAATCTGAGCCTCGCTACCACTGCCGGTGCGTTCCGTAATGTGGTGCGGATGGAGTTCAGCGGCAACTGCGCCGATGCGGGCGTCAAGCAAGCTTGGTTTGCGCCGGAAGTGGGTGTGGTGCAGTGGGAAGAGCAGAGCATCATGGGCCCGGTCGTGCACGTGTTTGCCCGCGGTGCGGTTGCCGGCAAGCAGTACCCGGTGCCGGCCTTGCAGCTTATTGCTGATCTGCCGCGCGCCCATCAGGTGCTGAGCCAGGGTGGCAGCATCAACGCCGGCCTGACCGTGGTCAACAACAGCGCCAGCGACATGACGCTGCGTTTTGGCTCGGGTCAGGAATTCGACATCAGCTTGCTGAACCTGTCGGGTGAAGTGCTCAACAGCTGGGGCGCCAACAAGCGCTTCATTCAGGCCGAGCACGAGGTCGTGATCAAAGCCGGTGGCCGTCATTATTTCGGTGGCGAGCTGGACCTGACAGCGTTGTCGGGCGAGGCACTGGATGTTGGCACCTACCTGCTGCGCATTGAGCTGAAAGGCAGCCACGCACCGACCGCAACGGCGTTTGCGCCGGAAACGCTGAAAGTGGAAGCGCCGCTGTTTCTTGACCGTCGCATGCAGGCGTTCTGAGCCGGCGTTGCTGCCGCAACCGATTGCGTGCCGCTGAGTGCTTCGTCAGCATCGGCGGTGCGCCGCATCAACAAGGCAGAACCAACAAAGCAAAACCAACAAAAAGGGAGCGTTCAAGCGCTCCCTTTTTTTTTGGCGGAATTGCATGCAGGCGCGGTTTACTTATTTTTGTCCTTGCCCTTTCCTTTGCCTTTGTCGCTCTTGTCATTGGCTTTGCCGGCGCTCTTGCCGGCATTTTTGCCATAGCCGTGCTTTTTGGCCAGTCCCGGCGGCAAGTGTCGGTGAGTGTCCGGCACCATCAGCCACGGGCCATCGAAAGCACTGGCGCGGATCCAAATACCGTCGCGCAGGCGCCAATAAAAATCATCCCAGAAATACAGGCCGGGCGAGCCGACCACGACATAAACGCCGAGTCCGGTATCGAAACTGAGATCGCGGCCGTGCATTTTTTTGCGGTAGCCATGGGCCGGCGCGTGATCGGGTGGTCCGCTGCGGTGATGGCCATGCTCATGCAGAACCGGCACGCAAGCGCCGAGGGAAACCAGCAGTGCGCTGGCAACAAGGAGTCGTTTCATCTGTGTGCACCTCTGACGGGTTGTCCGGCGCATTATAGGCGACCGGACCGACCGGACCCCGCCAAGTGGTGCACACACTCGGCACGGGTTGCAGGTGCTTGCTGGCCTGTTGCGGATGGTTCCAGATGTTGGGTTAGCGAGGCAGCGTCAACCGTTGCGGCGCAGCTTGCGCAGCTCGAAGCGCTGGCGCAGCAACTGGCGCTGCTCCGGCGTCAGCTCGCGGAACCGGCGCACCTGTTCGCGCAGACGCTGGCGCTGTTCCGGGCTCAGTTCCTGCCAGCGCTTGTGGGCCTGACGCAGTTTTTGCCGCTGCTCCGGCGTCAGCTCGCGCCAGCGCTTGAACTGGCCGGCGGCGCGCTGCTTCTGCTCCGGACTCATCTGGTTCCAGCGCTCGAGGCCCTGCACGATGCGGGAGCGCTGTTCGTCAGTCAGCGCCGGCCATTGGCCGGCAAATTTTTGTAGCTGCGCCTGCTGGGCCGGCGTCAGTTGCTCAAACGCCGCTGGCACCGGCGGGTTTTCCGCAGCAGCGGCCACGCCCAGCAGAGACAGGCTGAGCAGCAGCGCGATAACGAGAACCCGGTTCATTGTTTGACCTCCACTGCAACCGTAGCGCGTTCTTGCGTGACCGCTGGCGGCACCGGCGGCTTGACGTCATCGTCGGATGCCGACTCCGCCAAGGCGGCGTCGAAATCGTCTGGTAGCGCCAGCTCGCCATCGCCGGTGCCGTATTCGCCGAGAAACTCCAGCAGTTCCAGACTCAATTCAGCCTCGACGCCGCCAGCCGGTTCGGCCGCCAGCACCGATGCCGTCGCCGTCAGCAGCACGGCTGCCAATCGCCACGCGTTCATGCGTTCTCCGTGGTTCGCGCCCCTGCGCGCCCTGAGCTTACGGCAATCCGGGCCAACTCGGCCAACGCGCTTGTCACGCGACCGAACGGCCGGGCTTGCCGGTTAGCTGCTTCAACGCTGCCGCGCGACTGAGGTTGACCGCCGGCAAAAAAATTTTCCGGCGTCGGTCAACGCTGGCAGCCCAGGCGCGTGAAGGGTAGAGTGCCGCCCGCACCGGTGCGGCCTGTCTTGCGGGAGAACTGCTTATGAAAGCTCTGCTCGGCGGAGTGTTATGCGCGGGCCTGTGTGGTCAAGCGCCGGTGTTGGCGGC
>DASUEK010000221.1:0-6541 GCA_036275115.1 Permianibacter sp.
ATTGACGGCGTAAACGGCTTTGCGCTCGTGCTGGAACACCGGGTTGGTTTCCTGCGGTACTTCGTCAGCGCGCATCTCAGACCACCGTCAAGTGAATGAACGCACTGGAGAAGCGACCGCTTTCCGGCACAAAACAGAGCAAAGTCTGGCCCTGTACCAACCGGTCCTGATTGAACAACTCTTCCAGCATCAGATAAATCGATGCCGAGCCAGTGTTGCCGCGCTCCACCAGATTGGTGAACCAACGTTCATAGGGAATGGCAAAGTCGATGGCCTGCAACGCATCGTGAATCGGTTGCTTGAAGTACTGCGACGACATATGCGGCAGGAACCAGTCAACATTATCCGCGCGCAGCTGGCGTTTCTGCCTCAGTTCGCGCAGCGGTTTGGCCAGGCAGTATTCCACCACGTTGGCATTCAGCAGTTTCACATCCTGCTTCAGGGCGAAAACGGAGCGCTGACCGATCTCGTCGTGGCTGAACCGGCTCCAGCCGATCAGTTTGCCGTGTTCATCCCGATCGGCGCCGGCATACATGCAAGCCGGCAATTCGTTGGCATAGGAGAAGACATCGATCCAGTCGATGCGCAAGCTGCGCCCTTCGCGATTGGGCTGGTTTTGCAGCAGCATCGCGCCGGCACCATCTGACAGCATCCAGCGCAGAAAATCTTTCTCGAAGGCTAACTCCGGGCGCTCTTCGAGTGCCTGCAACTGCTGTTCGGTCTCGGCGGCATATTGTTGCGCCCGCAGACTGATCGAGGCCATTTCCGAACCGGTGGCTACTGCGTTGTTCGCCTGACCACTGAGCACGTTCAGCCACGCGTATTTCAGTGCCGTGGTGCCGGCCAGACAGATGCCGGCGGTAGCAACGGCTTCGCACGGTGGAATGCCAAGTTCGCCGTGCACCATTACCGCATGATTGGGCAGCAGTTGGTCTGGATTGGAGGTGCCGGTGGCGAGGCAATCGATCTGATTCAGGGCAAATTCGCTGTCGGCGAGTTTGCGGATGGCTTGCGCGGTCAGCTGGGCGTTGTTGTAACGTGGTTCGCCGGTTTTGGGGTCGAGCACGTAATGGCGCTTGCGGATGCCGTTGTTGCGCAGGATCAGGCGGCGTGAGCGTGACGGTCGTTCACCGACCATGCCGAGCACGGCTTCCATTTCGTCATTGCCGACCGGGTCATTCGGCAAGTAGGCGCTGATGCGGTTGATATAGACAGCGTTCATACAAACTCGTTAAGGCGACCGGCATCCGAGCCAGACGGCAATTCATAGTGATCTTTCAACGCTTGTAAACGCGTGCGCAGCAACGGCCGCAACAACGCTTTCAGCAGCATGGTCACCGGTACCACGGTGATGATCAGGGTCAACAAAAACACGATATAAAACACCAGCGCCAACCGGCGCGGCAGTGCGCCCGGCTTGCCCAGCGCACGCAAAAATTTGCCCCAGATACGGAAGCTGCGGATACCGACCCGTTCGCTGGCGATCAAGCGGTCGTCCACTTCACAAGCGCGCAGGCCACGCAGCAATGGCGTCGCATTTTGTTCCGCGTTGCTGCGCAGACCCGCGACGATGGCGCGACCAAATCGATCGCAGCCGTTGATATCGGCATCGGACACGCCGGCGCGTGGGAAACCCCAGAACGCTTCACGGCGACCAGTCAACACCCAGCGCGGTGTTGTCACAAACGTCGCCAGCGCTGACGCGCGATCAGTTAGGGCAATGTGATCGCAGTGCCGGGCGCCGGCATCGGTCAGCATTTCCTTTACCGCTTCCTGCGCCATCAACCACATGTTGCGGCAGGCGGTTACGGTGACCACCGGTTTACCGCGTACCAAACGTCGCCCCTGTTCGCTTTGCAGAAACGCGGTGACCGGTGCGGCCGGGGACAGGAACCAGACCGGATAGCCGATGATGATCAGATCGAACGCGGCATCCGCTGGCAGTGGCAGCTGGGCAATCGGCGCCGGATCGCGGTGCACACATTCGGGAAAGCTGTCCATGAACTGCCAGAACGGCCACGGGAACGGATAGGGTGTGACGGGCGCCAGTTTCACGGCCTGCAAGGTGACGCCGTCGGCCTGACGCAGCGGTGCCAACAGCCGGTCCATGACCCGGTCGAGCTGACCCGATTGGCTGTACCACACGGCCAAAACCCGTTTCACGGCGCGAATTTCCTGGGAGGGGTTGTTCAAAAAGTCGGCTAGGGTAGCCAGTGATCCGTATTGTGACAAGTCACGTAAGGCCGCGCTCGTTTGCCGGCTGGTCAAATTCACCATAAAACAGCGGTTTACACCGCAATGCGTTCATGATGCGCCGAACAATTCTATATAAATCATATGGTTAACGATTGGCCCGCCGGTTGCTGGGCTACTGGCAGGAGGTATTCGCGATGAGTCTGTTCTTGAATCTGTTGTGGCTGCTGTTCGGTGGCTGGCTGGTGTTTCTGTGCTACCTGACCGGTGGCTTGGCGCTGTGCGCCACCATCATTGGCCTGCCGTGGGGTTTTCAGAATCTGAAGCTGGCGTTGTTTGCACTGTTTCCGTTTGGCTCGACGTCGGTCAGCCGGGAGACCTCGACACCGGGCGGCATCCTCTACATCTTTCTGAACATCATCTGGTTGTTGTTCGGCGGATTGTGGGCGGTACTGTTCCATGCGGTGTTTGGTCTGATTTTGTGCGTCACCATTATCGGCATCCCGTTTGGCTTGCAACACCTGAAGCTGATGCGGCTGGCGGTGACGCCGTTCGGTCGCAATCTGGCCGATATCCGCTGAGCGATTTTTTTAATGCGTTGGCGAAAAAACAAACGGGGCCATCGGCCCCGTTTGTTTTGATCTGATGCAATCAGAACGTTACTTCCCCGCGCAAGAAGTACTGCCGGCCCGCCAGGCTGAATGGAACGGTGTTCCAGCCATAGGTAAAACCGATTTCGTCGCTGAACGGCGAACCATCGCTACCCCACTTGTCCGGGTAGGTATCGAACACGTTCAGGATGCCGCCAGAGAGCCGGAATGACTCATTGAAATCGTAGAACGCAGTGGCATCGAACAGGGTCTTCGCGCCCCAGGTGTGCTTGCCGAGGCCGTAAGCAGCAGGGTGATCGGAATAGCTGCCGTAATAGCTCGCGCGCAGCGTACCCGAGAAACCGGCCACCTTGATGGTGCCCGCCACCGTCGCCCGCTCGCCCGGCTGGGCATTTTCGATGAGGTTGCGGATGCCGGCATCGACAACTACGTCGTCCGGCACAATCGTCGACGAGGTGTTGACCGCAGTGATTTCGGTGTCGTTCAAGTGGCCGGTGGCTTCAATCAACCACTCCACCGCACCGCTTTCGAACCGCCACAAGTTGACCCAGTCGAGGCCACGGGTTTCGGTGTCGGCGGCGTTGGTGAAGGTTTCGACGCGCGAAACGCCATCAAGTTGACCATCGCCACCGGCCGCGACCGGACCGTGCGCATCGAAGAAGTCATTGATGGCATCGGGATTAGGGCCTTCGGCGACGGTGCCATCGGCAATCGCTTGTGAATACACGATGCGATCGTCAATGTTGATCTGATAGATGTCGATTGTTGTGGTCCAAACCTCACCACGATAGACCAGTCCAATACTGAAGCTGTCCGAGGTTTCTTCTTTCAGCTCAGAAAAGCCGAGTTCCTCTGCCAAAGCCGAACCCGGTCGCAAGGTCACCAGATCGGACAACTGACCCTGATCATTCAGTGAAATTGAACGCTGGGTGAAATACTGTTGTTGCACGCCGGGGGCGCGGAAACCGGTCGAATAGGTCGCACGTAGCGCGAGTTCCGGCGTCAGCTCCAGGCGACCGGACAGTTTGCCGGTGGTGGTGTTGCCAAAGTCGGAATAATCCTCGAAGCGAAGCGCTGCTCCCAGCGTGAAGTTGTCAGTCAGAAACGCTTCCGCATCGACGTAGACGCCGGTGCTGTCACGGGTTTCATCGATCTCCATTTCCGGTCGGAAACCGGCAAAGCCCTGCATGCCCGGTGTTGTGAAGTTTTCTTCCGTGCAGATCGGGCCGGGCAAGCCGGTCGGGTTGACGGTTTGGTTGCAGAACACGTTGCCGCGCGCATACGACACCTCATCGCCGGCTTCGATTTCGTAACCGTCTTCGCGGCGTTCGGCACCGACCGCCAACGACAGCTCGTCTTTTCCGATACCCCAATCGACCGTGCCGCGAAAATCGACATTGAACACGCCGAGCGTGTTGATCAACGCGCCATCATAGGCAGTGGTCGGGCTGGTCGGGCCGTAACTGGTGTTCAGCGATTCGAGGTTGCGAAACTCCATCCGGTTCTCGCCGATGCCATAGCTGGCATCAAACTCCCAGCGATCGCCAATGGGTGTCCGGAAACCGACGGTGACCGCTTCGTCTTCCGACTGGGTGCCGAGTTTCGGCGTGATGCCGTCCGGGTACAGCTGCGGCCAGACCCGGCCATCGCCAGGGCCGCGGAAAAAGCCAAGCGATTCGGCTTCGCGTTCACCTACCCCACCGAACGCATACAGAGCGCTCTCACCGAATGGCAGCTCGGCGTTGAACCAGACTTGTTGGGCCTCCATCGCCGCTTCGCCAACCAACAGCAGTTGCCGAGGCGTCGCAATTGAGCCGAACCAATCGGTTTTTGGTGCGCGGTTGATTTCGTCCTTGTCTTGCCATTCCAGACTGAGATTGAAGGTACCGCTCTCGCCCAGTGCAAACCCAGTGTTGATGCCGACCTGCTTGTTCGCCTCGCCTTCTTCGGTGCGGCCATAGTGCGCCCAAGCGCGGGTGCCGGTGTCGTCTTTCAGGATGATGTTGATCACGCCGGCGATGGCATCAGATCCGTACTGGGCGGCAGCGCCGTCGCGCAACACTTCAACGCGATCAATGGCAGTAATCGGGATCGCGTTCATGTCAGTGCCGGCATTGCCGCGGCCGACGTTCTGTTGCACCGCGACCACGGCTTGTTGATGCCGGCGTTTGCCATTGACCAGCACCAGCACCTGATCCGGGCCCATGCTACGCAAGCTGGCCGGGCGCATCAGATCCTGACCATCAGAGGTTGTGGTGTTGTTCATGTTGAAAGACGGCGCCAGCGCGCGCAGCAGTTCCGCGGTATCGGTGATGCCGGCATTGCGGATCGATTCATTCGAGATGATGTCGACCGGCGCCGCGGTTTCGGTGGTGGTGCGGCCGCTGACGCGGGTGCCGATGGTGACGATGCGCTCTTCCGGTTCGTCGCTGGCTTCTTCGTCGGCGTAGGTGGTGAAGCTGAGGCTGCTCAGTACCGCGAGAGTCAGCAGGCTGAGTGTGCGAGGATGCAATGCAGGGGATGTCATGGCGGTGCTCCTTGTAATGGTTATACGCAGAGCACACGAACGGTGTTGGCAAGTCGGCGCTCTGCGGCACTGGCAGAGCAGACAACGCAACTTGTCCGCAAGTGACCGGGCGACTATATCACCGCCGCCCGCACTGGCAAATCAGTTCCAGAAGATTGTGAAGCAGGCGCCAGAAATCGACCGGTCGCCTGCATTTTTATCTGTTGTTTGTATCGGTCAGTAGCCGGCGGCTTGTCCGTCCTTGCGGCCTTCCGAGGCGCCGACGTACACGCCGTTTTGTGCGTCGCGCAAAATTGCCTGATACCCGCCATAACCGCCATTGTTGAACTGCACCTGATGGCCTTTGCGCATCAGCGCACGAATGGTGTCGTAGGCAAAACCGGTTTCAAGATACGTGATGCCGCCATCGGTCATCGCCGGCGCGTTCGGTTCGTCGGTGCTGGCTTCGTGGTAAATGCGTGGTGCGTCGCCCGCTTCCTGCAGGTTCATGCCAAAATCGATCAGGTTCATGACGATTTGCACATGACCTTGTGGCTGCATGGCGCCCCCCATCAGACCAAAGGAAACCCAGGGTTTGCCTTCCTTGCTGATGAAGGCCGGAATGATGGTTTGAAACGGCCGCTTGCCCGGTGCAAAGCTGTTGGCATGGCCTTCAGTCAGCACAAACATTTCTCCGCGGTCCTGCAGCACAAAACCAAGCCCGTCCGGGGTCATGCCCGAGCCCATGCCGCGGTAATTGCTTTGAATGAGGCTCACCATGTTGCCGTCCTTGTCGGCGGTGGTGAGATATATGGTGTCGCCGTCATTGAGTGGCGCGTGGCCGGCATCGACCGCTTTCATCGCCTTGTTCAGATCGATCAGTTTGCGGCGCTCATCGGCGTAGCTGTCGCTCAGCAAGTGCATGATGGGCGTTTTGACAAAAGCCGGATCCGCGTAGAACTTGGCGCGGTCGGCAAACGCCAGTTTCTTCGCTTCGACAAACAGGTGCACATGTTCAGCGGAGCCAAACGGAATCTTACTGAAGTCATAACCTTCGAGCACGTTCAGCATTTGCAAAGCCGCGATGCCCTGCGTGTTCGGTGGCAGTTCCCAGACATCGTAGCCGCGATAATTCACCGAAACCGGCTCGACCCATTCGCTTTTGTGGCTGGCGAGATCATCGTATGACAAGAAGCCGCCATGCTGCTTCATGTAAGCATCGATGGTGCGG
>DASUEK010000222.1:0-11907 GCA_036275115.1 Permianibacter sp.
TCTGGTACGCGGCCGATCAGGATTACGGCGCCCAGCACAGCGTATTCGCGCCGTTCTTCGGTATCCCAACCGCGACCATCACCGCGACATCGCGGTTTGCCAAACTGTCTGGCGCTGCTGTGGTGCCTTTCACCCATGTCCGAACCGCCCGCGGCATCAAACTGATTCTGCATCCGCCGCTCAACACCATTCCAAGCGGCGATGAAGCCACCGATGCCGCCACCGCCAACGCTTTCCTGGAGCAATGGCTGCGCGAACACCCGGCGGACTATCTGTGGTTGCATCGGCGGTTCAAAACCCGGCCGGATGAGCAAGCGTCTTTGTATGCGGCAAAACGGGCTCGCTATCATGGCAATGAGGTCAGCGCCAAACGGCTCGCCAAGTTGCTGAAAAGCGCTCGACGTGTCTCGCTGCGGTCAGATGCTCCTGCCCCGGTTTGGTTAACGTCCGGTAACCGCTTGGTGCAAATTTGCAGCACCTCGCTTTGGTGGCGCCTGCGACAGAAACTCGCCGCAACGGAATGGCAGAACGGAAACAATTCCCTGTTGCCGGTGACCGTTGTGTCTCCCGCTGAGCGTTGGCATTGCAGTGCCAACGCCGCTTCAGTTCATCTGTTTGACCCGCTCCTGCGGCCCCTGACCGAAAGTCTCGGGCAGGCACAACAGCGCAGGCAGTGGCTTGTTGCTCTGGCACACCAGTTTGCTGTCCTGCATGCGGCCCAAATGAGGCTGGCATCACCGGATATCGGTTTGTTGGTAACAACCTCGCGACACGAGCTCGCCTGGCTGCCATTCGGCACGCGATTGGACAAGCGCGATACCGCAGACAGTCGCCTTCGAGAGCTGGCGGTGATCGCGCAGCAGTGCGCTGAGTTTTGCCAAGCCGAACTGAGCGTAATCTGGGATGTCTTGATTACCAACTATACCGCGCATGCTGCACTGCCTGAGCCACTTCGCGCCGAACTGAACGCCAAATCTTCGGCGTATCGGCCTGGAATGTCGTCATGACCCGAATTGCCGTCACGTTGTACAACTATTTTCCCTTCGGTGGTTTGCAACGTGATGCGCTGCGCATTGCAACCGAATTACGTGACCGAGGTTGCTCGGTCAGGTTCTATGTTCTTGAATGGGAGGGATCTCGTCCGACCGGCATGGAGGTCAGGCAGCTACCGGTCAAGAGCTGGCAGAACTGGCGGCGCAATGAAGCATTCATTGCCGCGGTATTGGCCGATTTAGCATCCGATCCTGTAGATCGGGTGTTGGGGTTCAATCGGATGTCAGGCCTTGACTTTCACTATGCGGCAGACCCTTGTTTTGCCGCCAAATTGGCAGCGAAGCCTTTTTCATTTTTGTACCGGTTAAGTGGCCGCTACCGTCATTTTCTGCGCGCGGAAGCGGCTGTCTTTTCGCAGCAATCCGCCACGCACATCCTGCAAATCTCGGAAATGGAGCAGGCCAAATTTCTCAGTCACTACCACACACCGATTGAACGGATGCATATGCTGCCACCGGGGATCGCCAGAGACCGGTGTCGGCCAGCCGATGCCGCGCTTATTCGGCAGCGGGTGCGAGCGGCGTTCGGTGTTGACGAGAGTGAATTGGTTTTGCTTTCGGTTGGTTCTGGGTTCCGCATTAAAGGCATTGACCGAAGCCTGTACGCCTTGGCGGCCTTGCCCGAGTCGCTACGTAGACGTGTTCGATTCTGGGTGGTTGGCCAGGATGATGCTCGGCCCTATGCGAAACTGGCTAACGAATTGGCGGTTTCATCACAGGTGCTTTTCACCGGCGGTCGTAGTGACATCCCTGAGCTTATGCTCGCTGCCGATTGTCTGTTGCACCCTGCGTATCATGAAAATACGGGAACTGTTTTGCTGGAGGCGCTGGTTGCCGGCTTGCCAGTGATTTGCTCACAGCGCTGTGGTTATGCGCCGTATCTGCAGCAGGCTCAGGCGGGTATTGTCTTGCCAGAACCGTTTTCCTCCAAACAGTATGTCCAGGCTCTCCTTGTGCTGGCAGAGCAGCCAGAAATGCGCGCACGCATGCAGCAAGAGGGGTTGGCATATGCTGCGATGGCAGACATCTACGATATGCCAAGCCGTGCGGCTGATCTGATTCTTTCTTTACCGGTACGTCGATATGAACCTGCCGCGCTTTAGCGTCATTATCCCCTGCTATAACTACGGGTACCTGGTCGAGCGTGCGATCCGATCCGTGCATGAGCAAATGGCGGGTGGCGACGAACTGATCGTGATTAACGACGGCTCAACAGATGATACCGCTGTCCAGCTTGAGCGCCTGCAGCTGCGCTATCCACGCGTTCGTCACATCAATCAGCCGAATGCTGGTGTGGCGGCAACGCGAAATCGGGGTATTGAATTGGCTTCGAACGATAGCCTGATCTTTCTGGATGCGGATGATGAGCTGCTTCCAGATGCACTGGACAAGCTGCGTGCGGTAGCGGACCGTGCCGAAATGATTGTGGCGGATTACCTCACTCGCCATGCTGATGGCTCCGAGAGGTACCGCTCAGTCGGCCGGGTTCGCCATGCTGGCAAGCTGCGGTTTCTCGACTTTCTCGATAAAAAGTTGGTGCTGGCAAACGGTGCCTGTGTCATGCACAAAGCCATTTTCAGCAAGATGAAATTCCCGGAGGGGCTTCGCAACACGGAAGACGTGCCCGTATTCGCCTACGCACTGGCGATGCATTCCTGTTTTCATCTCAATACGCCGGTGTTGCGCGTACATCGGCATGCGGACAGTCTGCGCTCGCATTTGGGTTACTCCCTTCAAGCTGGTGATGCGCTGGTCGACGCAATTTTTCGCTCAGAGCTGCTTCCGGACGAAATCATGCGCTATCGCCCCCGATTCCTGAGTAATCGGCTTTTGTCGCAATTTCGTTCCGCCTATCTCGGCAAAGCATGGGCAGAGGCTGATGAGCTCTTTCGCAGGGCGATTGCCGTGTATCCCGCGCACATCCTCAAACTGAGCTACCTGCGAAAATTCCTGCTGATGAAGCTAAGAGGGAGAAGCTGAGCGTGAGGGTACTGATTCTTCACGATGAGATACGTCGTCCCGACATTCGCCCGTTGTTCTCCGGCCTGCAACAGTATGCGGATGTGACCATCGCAGCGCTGCCGAAACTGGCATCGGAGCGTTTGGAAGAGAGTTTGCAGCAATACAATGCGGCAGGTTTTGATCGGGTGCTGTTGGCCCTGCAGTTTCGTCGATTGGTCAAACAAAGAAAGGCATTGGCCAAGCTGAATAATCTGGTCGTTTTCGAGGAGGATGCCTGTCAGGACAGACTGCCTCATTCGCGTTGGCATGGCCGGTTCAGTCGATTCTACAAGTCACTGCCGACTTTGCGAGTCATCTGCACCGGGTATGGGTTGGCCCAGCATTTTCGCGCGCAGGGTGTGGATGCGTACTTTCTGCCAAAAGGTGCTGATTGTAGTCAGCTGGATGACGATGGTTTGTCGAGGGACATCGGACTCGGGTTCATAGGCGTCGTGAACGACCGCGTCTATCGTGATCGGCAACGGCTTTTGGCCTCCCTGGTCGAGACACGCGGCTTGCAGTGTTTACGGACAACGGGGGCGGCGGAGTATCGCCGGACGCTGAACCGGATCCGCGTCTTTGTTTCTGCCGATATTGGTTTTTCCGAATACATGTTCAAGAACGCTGAGGCAATGGCCTGTGGTTGTTTGCTGCTGGCGTATAGTCAAGGCAAAGAGGAAGACGCTGCGATGGGCCTGCAAGACGGCGTCAACGTGTTGCTATATCGCGACGAGAATGAGTTATTGCGCAAATTGGATTGGCTGTCAGCCAACCCTGATTCATGCGACGCGATACGCCACGCCGGTCACCAATTGGTTCGTTCGCAACTTGATTTTGGTGTGCTGTCTGCACGTTTGAACGATTTTCTGCAGCTGCCGCTGCGAACGCCACCTCCCCGGATGAAACCGTGGTGGCAAATATGGTAGGGCTGATTGCTCAGACCGCGTCGTGGCTGTGATGTTTGCGGTATAAGCGTTCAGCTTTTTGTGTGACGTGTTCGAGAAATCGCTGTTCGGAACGGGTGAGTGATTTTAACGGCTTGCCCAAATAGAGCCGGGCAAAGCGCAGCAGATGACGGCGATTGAAGCCCGCATCCATCGCCGAAAAATACAGACCGGCCATGTCTTTCAGTTGCCAGCGGTATGGCGTCTTGTGCCGGATCTGGGCGCGGTGCAAATCGATCAGGTGCAGGCGCACCCGGGATTGCTCGCGCTGGGCGTTCGGCAGCAGAAAATGGCAGAGGTAGAAGTCGCGGTGGTTCATGCCGCTGCCGTGCATGACGCGGGCGACACGGGCAAGTTCATGCAGGATGGCGCGCCGGAAATGCGGTGACGGTGGCGTCGTGGCCCATTCGATTGCCAGGGTTTCCAGCGACACGGTGTCCGTCAGTTCATCGGTTAGCACGAACGATTCGATTTTCGCCGGGTTCCAGCCACGTTCGCCATAACCGGCCAGGGTCATGGTGCCGATGTCGTGCTGTTCCAGATGACGTATGGCCAGCCACTCGTTGCGGGCGCTGGTGATCGGGAGCCGGCCACTGATCAGGTTTTTGAGGACTTCCGGCCAGCCAATACCGAAATGCAGTTTGGCGAAATAGGATTTGCCGGCGCGCTCGAACTGCAGCGTTCGGCGGCCATCCAGTTCGCGAAAGATCTTGCCTTGCAGCGCGAGAATGTCGTCAAAGCGGTTGGCGGGTGCCAAGGCGGTTTGCAGATCGTCGCGCAGGTAGAACTCGCTCATCGTGCTGTTCACAGCAGCCGTGGTTGCAGCGCGCGGATGGCGTTCAGCACTTGGCTCGGTTCGAGTTGGTTCAGGCAATTCAAATGGCCGAGCGGGCATTCGCGTTTGAAGCAGGGGCTGCAATCCAGATCCAGTTGCAATACGCGCACCTGCTCGCTGAGCGGCGGGGTGAATTTCGGCGACGACGATCCGTACGGAACGACCAACGGCCGATTCAGCGCCGCCGCGACGTGCATCAGACCGGAGTCGTTCGACACGACTTGCGAGGCCAGCGACATCAGATCAATCGCCTGTGCCAGTGATGTGCGACCCGCCAAGTCGACGCAGCGGTTGTCGCAGGCATTGTTGATGAGCTGGGTGACTTCGCGATCTTTCGCCGAGCCGAACAGCCAGACCTGCCAGCCCTGGGCGAGAAAATGATTGGCCACCGCGGCGTAATGGCGATCCGGCCAGCGCTTGGCCGGGCCGAATTCCGCGCCGGGGCACAGCGCCAGCACCGGCGTGCTCGGTTTGTCGATCGCCATTGCCGCGAGTGCGCTGGCGATATCGTCTGCGCGGACGTTGAAGGCCGGCCACGGCAGTTTTGCCGGCAGTGCGGCATCGCGCGCAAAGGCGAGCGCAGCAAAACGCTCAATCATCAGCGGATAGCGGGTTTTGTCGAGCGGGCGAATGTCGTTCAGCAGACCGTAGCGCATTTCGCCGCGCCAGCCAGTGCGCTGCGGGATGTTGGCGAAATAGCCAACGAGCCCCGACTTCCACGAGTTCGGCAATACGATGGCTTGATCGTATTTTGCTGCGGCAAGGGCGCGACCGAGCGCCTTGCGCTTGCCGAACGCAAACTCGCCGTGACCGAACGGCAAATCAATGGCGGCGCGCACTTCCGGCATGCGGACAAGCAGCGGTCGGCTCCAGGCAGGCGCCAGCACGTCGATGGCGCAATCCGGCTGTTGCTGGCGCAGCAGTTTGAACAGCACCTGCGCCATCACCATGTCGCCGACCCAGGACGGGCCGACGATCAGTATCTGTTTTGGCAATTGGAGGGCGTCCGGCTCAGCCGACGAGCTTGTACTGCGCGCCGCAGTAGGGGCAGGCAGCGTGGCCGGTCTTTTCGATCGGCAGGTAGACCTTCGGGTGCATGTTCCACAGGGTCATGAACTTGCCCGGGCAGGACAGCGGCAGATCTTTCTTGGTGACTTCGTAAACTTTGCTGGCGGTAGCTTGCGACACGGTGGGCCTCGTCGGACGGCAAGGAAAACGGCCGGAATTATATCAGCGCCGGGCCGGTCCGGGCGCGCTTCAGGCCGGATTGCCATCGGGGACGGCACTGGCAAAGGTTCGCTGCCAGAGGGCGGTGACCTGCGCTCGCTCGCTCGGATAGCTCGTCTGCGCCAGGCGGGCCGGCCGGTCCTGCAGGGCGAGGCGGTTGACGTCTTCCCGGTAGCGTCGGTAAATCTGCCGCAGTTGCTGTGATTCGGCCTCGTCGATTTCGCCGCGGTTGGCCAGCGCTTCGAGCAGGTCGCTGCTGTGGCTGTGGCGCAGATCGCGCCTCAGCCGACTGCCGGCGCGCAGCACCCAGTACTGGACCAGAAACTCGATGTCGACGATGCCGCCGGCGCCGTGCTTGATATCCCATTCGCTGGCGCTGCTCTTGTCGAGCACCGGTCGCATTCGTTGCCGCATTTTGGCGACTTCCGCTGCCAGCAGCGCCGCGTCGCGCGGCCGTTGCAGGACGCTTTCGCGCAGTTCATTGAACACCTGCGTCAGCGCTGCCGAACCGGCGACGGCGCGTGCACGCACCAGCGCTTGGTGCTCCCAGACCCAGGCCTCGCCGTCCTGATACTGCTGATACGCGTCGAGTGTGCAGACCAGCAGGCCGGAATTGCCGGATGGCCGCAACCGGGTGTCGACTTCATACAGCACGCCGCTGCCGGTGCGCGTGCTCAGCATGTGCACAATGCGCTGGGCGAGCCGGCTGTAGAACTGATCGATGCCGATGCTTTTGTCGCCATCGGTCTGGCTGTGCAAATCGCCGGTGTAAATGAACACCAGATCGAGATCGGAACTGAAGCTGAGTTCGCTGCCGCCGAACTTGCCATAGCCGACGATCAGGAAGCGCTTGTCGGTCAGCGTGTCCGGTGGCTGGCCATGCTTTTGCACCAGCTGTTCCCAGGCCAGTTCCAGCACTTCATTCAGGATGGCTTCGGCGAGCGCGGTCAGGTGTCGGCTGACCTTGCCGACATCGAGTGCGCCGGCCAGTGTGGCGGCGGCGATACGCAGCATGTGGCTGTGGCGGAATTCGCGCAGGCTGTCGAGCAATTGCTCCTGATCGCTGCGTTCGATGCGCAGCAGCGCTTGTTGCAACTCGCCGCGCAGGCTGTCCGGTGGCGGTGGGGTGTACAGCGTTTTGGCGTCGAGCAGATCGTCGAGCAGAATCGGGTACTGGCAAAGTTGCTCGGTGATGAACCGGCTGTCGGCCATGAGCTTGGTTAGCTGGCCGAGCGCGCCCGGATTTTCCGCCAGCAACTCCAGATAGGCGGTGCGTTTGCACACCGCGCGCAAGAGTTGCAACACCCGGCGGAGGGTTTCATCCGGCTGGGCCGATTCACTGCAGCGTTCGAGCAAGGACGGCATCAGGGTGTCGAGCCGCAACCGGCCACGCTCGCTCAGAGACTTCACGGTGCTGGCGTCGCGAAATTGCAGCAAAAACGCCAGCGTGCCGGTGGCGTCGGTGAAACCGCGTTGCTGCAGCAGGCCGAGGCTTTCGTCTTCGCTGAGTTGCTTGAGCCAGAGGCCGCGGAATGGCGACGGCGGTGGTGCCGCTTCACTGAGCGGGGTCGGTTCGCCAAACACCGAGCGGAACAGCGCATGCACGCCATCGCGGTGGTCATCGAGCTTGGCCTTGAACGCGTGCCAGTCGGTGAAGCCGAGCGCGGCGGCAAGCTGGGCGCGGCGGTCGGGTTCGGCCGGCAGCAGCTGGGTTTGTTCATCGCGCTGGGCCTGCAGAATGTTCTCGGTCTTGCGCAGAAAAAAATAACTGTCGCGCAGCTGCTGGGCTTCGGTGGCGCTGAGCAGGCCGAGCGCCGGCAACTCGGCCAGGGTTTGCAGGAGGCTGCGGCCACGCAACGCTGCTTCGCGGCCGCCGCGGATCAGCTGGAACGCCTGGACGATGAATTCAATCTCGCGGATGCCGCCAGCGCCAAGCTTGATGTTGTCGCTTTGTTGTTTGCGCCGTTGATCCTGA
Source organism: Permianibacter sp. (assembly GCA_036275115.1). Taxonomy (GTDB): domain Bacteria; phylum Pseudomonadota; class Gammaproteobacteria; order Enterobacterales; family Permianibacteraceae; genus Permianibacter. The sequence continues at coordinate 8,035 of DASUEK010000222.1, forward strand.
TTGATCAGCGCTTTCAGCCGGCGAATCGCTTCCAGCACGCCGTAATCGATGTAGCGGCGGAACACGAACGGTTTGATCAACGCATCGATGCGTTGCCGGGCCGTGGCATCGCCGTGCAGCACGCGCGCCTTGACCATCGCAAAGCGTTCCCATTCGCGGCCCTGATCCTGGTAATAGTCCTCCATGGCATCGAGCGACAGCACCAGTGGTCCGCTGTCGCCATAGGGCCGCAGCCGCATGTCGGTGCGAAAGACAAACCCGTGTTCAGTTGGCGCTGACAACAGGTGAATCAGCCGCTGACCAATGCGGGTGAAATACTCGACGTATTCGAGCCGGCGCGGACCGCTGGTCTCGTGCTGGCCGTTGCCGTCTTCGCCGTAACCGAAGATGAGATCGATGTCGGAAGAAAAATTGAGCTCGCCGCCACCGAGTTTGCCCATGCCAAGGATCAGCAGTTGCTGCGGCGTGCCGGCCGGGCCGGCATCGTGATAGCGCGGCGTGCCAAAGCGGCGGTCGAAATCGGCTTCGAGGAATTGCATCGCGGCGCTGACGGCGGCGTCGGCGACGGCGCTCAGGTGGCGCAGGGTTTCCTCGACATCGGCGAGGCCGCAGAGATCGCGCCAGGCGATGGCGAGCATGGTTTCGGTGCGCAGCAGCCGCAGCTCTGCCATGAAAGCCGCTTCGTCGTTGCCGGCAGCGGCGCTGGCAAAGCGCTGCTGGATGTCGGCGACCCGCTCGCTCTGCCGCAGCACGCCACTGCTGTGCAGGTCGAGCAGCCAGAGCGGTCGCCGTTGTAGCTGCTCGGCGACGAAATCGCTCAGCGCCAAAACCGTAACGGCCTGTGTCCGCAGCAGGCTGTCGAACGGCGGCTCGATCTGCTGGCACAGGGCCTGCCAGCGCGCTTCACCGCGGGCTTGCAGACTGTCGTCGAGGCTGGGGCTGAAGTGACCGGGCGTCATGGTGGGGGTCTGCGCGACAGAAAGATACAAACCGGATGATAGCAGCGCTTGCACCGGCGCCGGTCTTTCCCTTTAATGCCGGCATTCGTCCCGCGAGGACGTGGTTGAGCGCGGTCGTGCCGACCGCCGAAGGAGACTGCTTCATGACGACCTGGATTGTGCTTGGCATTATCGCCATCGTGGTGGTGTGGGCCATCAGCATCTACAACAGTCTGGTGGCGCTGAGAAACCGGTTCAAGAACAGCTACGCCCAGATCGACGTGCAGCTGAACCGCCGCTACGACCTGATCCCGAATCTGGTCGAGACCGCCAAGGCCTATCTGAAGCATGAGCGCGAGACGCTCGAAGCCGTGGTGGCGGCCCGCAACAGCGCGGTCGCGGCCAGCAAGGTGGCGGCGGCCCATCCGGAAGATGCGCTGGCGGTGCAGGGCGTCACGCATGCCGAAGGCGCGTTGACCGGTGCGCTCGGTCGGCTGTTTGCCGTGGCCGAAGCGTATCCGGATCTGAAAGCCAACACCTCGATGAATCAGGTCATGGAAGAGTTGAGCAGCACCGAGAACAAGGTCGCGTTCGCCCGTCAGGCGTTCAACGATGCGGTGATGGCCTACAACACCTACCGCGAGCAGTTCCCGAAGAACATCGTCGCCAACAATTTTGGCTTTAAGGAAGCGGCGTTGTTCGAAGTGGAAAACGCCGAAGTCCGTCAGGCGGTGCGGGTGTCGTTCAACTGACGGTGCAGATCCGTCAACGGTGCCGGGGATGTGGTTCGGATGACGTGCCACATCCTTTTCCTTTTTGGGTGAGTGCATAACGCATGGATTTTTTCGGTCGGCAAGATTGGGCGCGGCGCCGCACGAAGTGGCTGGTGCTGTATTTCGTGCTGGCGGTGGTGTTGATCGTGCTGGCGGTCAATGCCGCTGCCTATTTTGCTTTCCGGCTGTCCGGGGTCACCCAGTTGCCGCTGGCGGAATGGTTGCGCTCGGCCCAATTTGGCTGGCTGTCGCTGATCACGGTCGCGGTGATCGTGCTGGGCAGCGTGCTGAAAATGGCGCAACTCGCCAGTGGTGGCAAAGCCGTTGCCGACATGGTCGGTGCCCGTCGGGTGTTGCCGGAAACCAGTGACCCGCTCGAGCGCCGCCTGATCAACGTGGTCGAGGAAATGGCGATCGCCTCCGGCACGCCGATGCCGCGCCTGTATGTCATGGACGATGAACAGGGCATCAATGCCTTTGTCGCCGGCCTGAAAGTCGAAGAGACGGTTTTGGTGGTGACGCGCGGCTGCCTGCAGCAACTGAGCCGGCAGGAATTGCAGGGCGTCATCGGTCACGAATACAGCCATATCATGCACGCCGACATGCGGCTTAACGTCAAACTGATCGGGGTGCTCGCCGGCATTTTGCTGCTGGGCCAGTTCGGTGAATTTCTGCTGCGCAGCTTGCGCCATGTTCGCAGCGGCGGCTCGAAGAAAGACAGCGGCAACATTGTGCTGGCAGTAATGCTGCTGGCGCTTGCCTTGCTGGTGATCGGCTATGTCGGTCTGTTCTTCGGCCGCTTGATCAAGGCGGCGATTTCCCGCCAGCGCGAGTTTCTGGCCGATGCCAGTGCGGTGCAATACACCCGCGACAACAGCGGTATTGCCGGCGCGCTGACCAAAATCAAATTGGCGAGCCAGCAGTCGCTGCTGCAAAACGTGCACGCCGAAGAAATGAGTCACATGTGCTTTGGCGAGTCGGTGAAAGTGGCGATGTCCGGCATCTTGTCGACCCATCCGCCGCTCGATGATCGGATCAGTGCGCTCGGCTTCACGCCGTCGGTGTTGCAGCGTCAGCTGCAACGGCAAGGGAGCGAACCGGTGCCCACTACCGGAATGCCGGACGCAGCAGAATTGCCGATCGCCGGATTCAGCGCGCCGGCCGGCAACGCCGGCCAGGCGGCGGTCGCGTCGGTCGGCACCGTCACGCCGGCGCATCTGGATTACGCCCATCAGCTGCTCGGCCAGTTGCCGCCGGCATTGCGCGAAGCCGCCCACGATCGCAGCCAGGTCAGCGCGCTGATGCTGGCGCTGCTGTTGACCGAAAGTGGCAGTCAGCACGCGCCGGCCCTGCAGCTGGTGCAAACGCATCTGGGTCAGAGCGAACGCAACCGCGTGGTCTGGTTGTTGCCGGCGACTGCGGCGTTGCCGGCCGACGCCCGCCTGGCACTGATCACCAGTGCCCGCCCGGCCTTGGACATGTTGTCGGCCGACGCGCGCAAGCCCTTGCTGACCACCTTGCTCGCAGTGGCGCGGCTCGACCAAACCATCACGCCGTTCGAATACGTGCTGACCGCGTTGCTGCGGCACTGGCTGACGCCTGCACCCGACACGGCCGCGGCCCGGCTCGGCAAGTTCAACCAGGTCGCGGCCGAGCTGGCGCTGGTGGTCGGGCTGGTGGCGCAGGCCTCTGGCAACCAGCATGACGACATCAGTGCTCACTACCAGCGCGCGGTCGCCAGTTTTGGTGTGCCCGTGGTCGCGCTGCCGCGTGAATTCGATGCGGTCAGACTGGATCAGGCGTTATCGACGCTGGACCGGCTGACACCGCTGCTGAAAAAGCCGCTCCTGAGCACACTGGCCGAACTGGTGCTGGCTGATCGCGAAGTCACCGCGCGCGAGCGCGAGCTGCTGCGGGTGATTGCCGAGCGCCTGAACTGCCCGATGCCGCCGCTGCTGCAAGCCAGTCGTTGAGGCGCCGTGACCGGGCCCGGAAATCTGCGCGTGGTGACTTGCCAGCGCCGGCGCCTGCGCTCACACTTTGCCGGCCCCGTGTTCAGGGAGGAGGCAATAAAATGAAAGCAATGTGGCTTATCAGTGCATTGGTCATGGCCGGCGCCGCACACGCCGATGTGACGGTCTGCAAAATGGGTGACAACGTGC
>DASUEK010000223.1:0-8548 GCA_036275115.1 Permianibacter sp.
CGGAACGGCAGCATCAGCAACCGGTAAATCGCCCGGATGAACACCAGGGTCAGAATCGACTCCAGCACAATCAACACCGCGCTGATGGCGCTGCCAAACCGTTCGCTGCGGCGTTGGAACTTGGCGCGCGCCCGCTCGGCGGCGATCTCGATGCTGTCATAGAAGCTCGGGATCATCAGCAGCGTCAGGATGGTCGAGGTGATCGTGCCGCCGATAATCGCTACCGCCAGCGGCTGGTAGAATTCACCGCCCTCGCCGACACCAATCGCGACCGGCAGCATGCCAGCGATCAGCGCGAACGTGGTCATCAGGATGGGCCGCAGACGGGCGCGACCGGCTTCCATCAGCGCTTCCTCCCGATCCATGCCTTCCGCCTCTTTCTTGCGGGCGCAGTCGAGCAACAGAATGGCGTTCTTGGCGACCAGGCCCATCAGCATGATGATGCCGATAAAGCTCATCAGGTTCAGCGTGTGGCCGGTGCTGACCAGCGCGACCACGACACCGATCAAGCTCAGCGGCAAGCTCAGCATCACCGGAATCGGCGCCAGGAAGGAACCGAACTGAATCACCAGGATGAAGTACATCAGCACGACACCCATGACCAGCGCAGTCAGCATGGCGCTGAACACTTCCTGCTGATCGCGGCCGGCGCCACGCAGTTCGATGCCATAACCGGTCGGGAAATCGATCGAGCGGGCCAGCTTCATCGCGTCGTTGATCACATCACCCGAAGCACGGCCCTGCACGTTGGCCGTCACCGTTACCGCACGCTTGCCGTCGATGTGCGAGATACGGGCCGGTGCCTTATCCATGCGCACTTTGGCGATTTGCTCAAGCGGCACCACGGTATTGCTGCCACCGGGCACCAGCGGCAAGCGCTCCAGCGCGGCGATATCACGGCGGTCATCCGGGTGCAGGCGCAGCGCGACGTCGCGGGTTTCGCTGTTCGGGTCGACCCAGTCACCGACTTCGATACCAGCGAACGCGACACGCAAGGCTTGCGCCGCGTCACCGGTCGAGATGCCGAGCGTGCTGGCCAGACTGCGATCAAGCTCGACCTGCAATTCCGGCATCGGATCCTGCTCGGCCAGACCAACGTCAACCGCGCCTTCGATCTTGCGCAGATCTTCCATGTAGGCGTTGGTGATTTCCATCAGCCGGCGCGAATCTTCACCGTAGAAGCTGATCCGGACCGGTTTGCCGCCACCGTTGTTGGTGTCTTCCTGTACGGTGTATTCGGCACCGACCAAGCGCGCCAGACGAGCCCGCATGTCGGCAGCAATCTCCGACGCCGGCCGATCACGATCAGACGACTTGCCGATATCGACATCGATGCGGCTATTGCCGGTGCGAATATCGCTGTAGGTCGATTTCACTTCCGGAATTTCGCGGAACAAGGTCGCGGCCTGCTCGGTCTTGATCCGGGCATAGTCAAGGCTGACCCCGGACGGCATCCGGATTTCCACACTGAGCTGACCGTTGTCGGATGCTGGCAGGAAGCTGGTGCCACCAAATTTGCCTTGCAGGGCAATCGCAACCACCAGACTCAGCACGGCGAATATCGCCATCCATTTGCGGTGTTTCAACGCCCAGCTGATCACATAGCCATAGCGATCGGCCTGATGATCAAACCAGTTGTTGAAGCGCTCCAGCAGTTTCGAGAAACCTTTCTTCTCGCGGTGCTGATAGCCGACCGGGTCGCCCCAGTAGGCCGACATCATCGGGTCGAGCGAGAACGAAATGAACAGCGAAACCAGCACCGAGGCTGCCACGGTCAGACCGAACGGCTTGAACCACTGGCCGGTCATGCCGCCCATGAAGGCGACCGGAATGAACACGGCGATAATCGAAAACGTTGTCGCGGCAACGGCCAGACCGATTTCGCGGGTGCCTTCGCGGGCCGCTGTCATCCGGTCGGAACCGTTTTCCATGTGCCGGACGATGTTTTCCCGGACCACGATCGCATCGTCGATCAAAACGCCGATGGCGAGCGACAGACCGAGCAGGGTCATGAAGTTGAGCGTGAAACCGCACAGCCAGACTGCGATGAACGCTGCCAACACCGAAGTGGGCAGGGCCAGTGCGGTGATCAGCGTCGAGCGCCAGGAATTCAGGAATACGTAGACGACGAAAATGGTCAAACCGGCACCCAGCACCAGCGCCTCGATGACGTTGTTCAGGCTTTGCTCGGCCCATTCACCGCCGTCAAACGCCAGCTCCAGCTCGGTGCCTTCCGGCAATTGCTTGCGGATGGTGTCCAGCTCCGCGCGAACGGCATGCGAGACTGAAACGGTGCTGGCATCGCGGGTACGGACGATGCTGATCGCGACCGACGGTTTGCCGTTGTACAGCGAGATGTTGTTGTTCTCGGCAGTGCCATCGCGCACTTCTGCGACATCACCGAGCCGGACCACTTCATCACCGCTGCGCTTGATGACGATGCGCTCGAATTCTTCCGGCGACTCCAGCCGGCCGATCAAACGAATGCCGGTTTCACCGAGTTCGCCTTTCAGGCGGCCGGCCGGTGCGGTCAGGTTCTGGTTTGACAGCGCGCGCTGGACTTCGGCTACCGAGATATTGTGTTCGCGCAGTTTGGCGCTGCGCAGCAACACAGACAGTTCGCGCCGCAAGGCGCCGGAAACGTTGACTACCGCCACGCCGTCGATGGCGCGGAATTGATCGGCGATCTCGTCTTCCGCCAGCCGTGACAATTCCAGATGGCTTTGCGTGCTCGATGACAGTGATATCGACATGATCGGCCAGGCGTCCGGGTCGGCGCGCTGAATCACCGGCTCGCGCATTTCCACCGGCAGCTTGTAACGCACCGCCGAGATCGCGTTGCGCACTTCGTCGCTGGCTTCGATCAGGTTCTTGTTGAAGTCGAACTGGATATTGAAGAAACCGCTGCCTTCATTGGCCCAGGCGTTCATTTCGCGGACACCGGGGATGCTGCGCATCGATTTCTCGATCCGGTCCAGCACTTCCCGTTCAACCGTTTCCGGTGATGCACCCGGATACGGAATGCTGACGCGCAGCATTGGCGGTTGCACATCCGGCCGTTCGTTGACGCGCAGTTTGCCGAGCGCCATCCAGCCGAGCGCGACCAGGGCAATCGTCACGACAATGGTGACGACCGGTCGCTTGATACTGAAATCTGACAGAAACATGGGGTCTGCTCCGGGCGATTAGCGGCGACGCATCAGTTGTTGTTGGCGACAGCAGCGGTGTCGAGCGTGACACTGGCGCCGTCTTTCAATTGGCTGTGCGGGTGACGCAACACTTGTTCGCCCGCCAACACCCCGGATTTGATCTCGTAGCTGCCTTCGCGGATGTCACGGTTGCCGATCATCACTTCCACTTTGCTGAGCACGCCGTCTTTGACGCGCCAGACATAGTTGTGGTCGCCCTGCCGCACCAGTGCCGATTCCGGCAGCATCAGCGCCGCCCGGCTGTCGGTCTGGACGCGGCCTTCGGCAAACAAGCCGGCGACCAGTGGTGCGCCGGTACCCTGAATGCGCACCGCGACTTCGACCTGACGGGTCACGCTGTTTGCCATCGGACTGACCCGCTCGATGACGCCGTCGAATTGCTGGTTTTCGTAACCGTTGATGCGGAAGCGCACCGGGTTGCCGACTTTGACTTGGGTGACCTGTTCGGCGGCGATCAAACCGTCGAAGCGGATGCTGCTCGGGTCGATCACTTTCAGCAGGGCTTTGCCCACTTGCGCGGTGTCGCCGTTGGAGACCGCGCGCTCGCTGATGATGCCGGCGAACGGCGCCCGCACTTCGGTTTTTTCCATTTGCTGACGCGACTGCACCACGCGGGCTTTCGCGGCCGCCAAATCGCTCTGGGCGTTATTGCGGCGGATCTCGGCGTCTTCCAGGTTTTGGGTCGACACGGCACCGGTCGACGACAGCGTCTTCAAGCGTTCGAACTGGCGCTGGGCCTGATCAAAGGCCTGTTGCGAGGCGCGTTCGGCTTCTTCGGCCGAGGCGAGGTTTTCGCGCAGATAGGTATCATCGAGCCGGACCAGCAAGTCGCCTTTCTGCACCTTGTCGCCATTGTGCTTGAACACTTGCAGTACCACTGCCGACACCTCGGCGCGCAAGTCGGCTTGTTTCTCCGGCTGCAGCGAGCCGGAAATCACCGGACCGGTACCGAGTTCGCCGGTGCCGAGCGCGACCAGATCGGCGCTCGCCAGCAGCAGCGGTTGGGCGACGGCATCGGCCGCTTCTTCCGAGCCTTGCTGGCCGCAGCCGGCCAATACGCCGAGACCGATGACAACGCTGGCGGCCAGCAGGGTGCGGTGCAGGTGGGTGTGACGCTTCATGGTGGGCATCCCCGTAACAAAAGAAGGAAAAGGTCCATTTCGGATGGGGCCATTGTCCTGACCGAGCCATTGCGACGTTCGCGGCAAACGTATCTGATTGTTAATGCCGGGAACTCTGCTGCAATAACCGTAGCCGGAAATCACCCGACCGGCCGCTGACGGATTCGGGTCAGTTCCAATCCGGGTCAATCCGATGCCGAGCAGTGTCGGCGCTGGCAGCGGCCGGCAACAGTGCCGAAAGTCAGCACCGGCGAGCGGCGGCTTTGGCGCGGCAAAACCTTCATCCGGGCAGGGCCTTCCGCTATACTTCGCGGCCGTCGCCCCAGCCGGTTTGGGGCTCACCGTAATAAAGAGGTTGGGCATGAATTTGCGCCAGATGGCGGTTGCCGCAGCAGCCGCAATGCTGATTGGGGTGTCATTGCAGGCCGCCGTGGCCGGTCAGGACAGCAAGAGCTGGCGCTCGGAAGCGTCCCAGCGGGAACGGACCGCGCCGGTCGGCAAGGTCTATGTCGAAGGTGATGACATTCCGAATCCGGCCCCGGCCGTGGTCGCCAGCAGCGGCCCGCGCAGCGGCGAGCAGGTCTACAACGGCGCCTGCGCCGGTTGCCACGCCGCCGGCGTTGCCGGTGCCCCAAAGCTGGGTGACAAGGCTGCTTGGGCGCCGCGCATCAAGACCGGTGACGACGCGCTCTGGAACAGCCTGATGAACGGCAAGAACGCGATGCCGCCGAAAGGCATGTGCATGGACTGCTCGGAAGACGAGCTGAAGGCTGTTTTGGCCTACGTGGTCGACGCTGCCAAGTAAGCAAGTACTCACGCTCGGCGCCCGCGTCGAGCCAAAAAAAGGGCTGCGCTGCAGCCCTTTTTCATTGCCGGTGTCGTATCAGCGACAGCAATGGTTGGGGTGGAGACAAATCAATGCAAGGCTTGCGTTTCGCGCTGGTAGCCGCGCTGCTCGGCCTGACTGCCTGTTCCGAGGCCGGCCCGGTGACCGCACCGGCCGCGGCCGAGGTGGACAAGACCCGCAGTGGCGCCGACATCGTCAACCAGTATTGCCTTACCTGCCACGGCCGTGGCCTCTACAACGCGCCGCGCATCGGCGATGCCGAAGCCTGGCAAGGCAAGCTGGCCGAAGGGCGCGAGCACTTGTGGCAGGTCGTGCTGCAAGGCGAAAAGGCGATGCCGCCGCGCGGCAATTGCCACGACTGCAGCGATGACGAACTGCGCGCGGCAATGGACTACTTGATTGCTCAGTCCGTACCGGCTGCTAACTGACCCGGAAACCAGGCCCAGATCTGGGCCGGCAATCGGCTCACCATGCCGCCCTGAACCCTCATGCCGTGCTCGACATAATAGGGGCCACGACAGAGGGAATGTCCGGCTCCCCATTGCATGGCAGATCTCTCCCCACCACGTCCGCTTTGGCATCTACGCCGCCGATCGATTTACGGCTGGTGGTTGGCGCTCCCATCGTTGCCGGTGCCGCTGCAGGCCCGCGCAGCGGCCGATCGCGACAATCGCTGTCGCCGTCAGGTCAGGACAGCGCGACGACAGGGCGCCGGTTTTTCATGGCGGTGAGTCGGTGTCGGCGTTGTTGTCTTTGTCGATGCCGGTGTCAGTGCCGGTACCGGTGTCGACGCGAGCGCGCGGCGTCTGTGAGTCGTCGATGCGCGGCAACGGCGGCGCCTCGCCGGTGATGAGCCGGGCGCCACGCTGAAAGGTCAGCCAGTGCCAGCCCCAGTTCAGAAAGGCGCTGAGCCGGTTGCGAAAGCCGACCAGACCGTAGATGTGCAACACCCACCAGAACCACCAGGCAAAGAAACCGCTCTGTTTCCAGCGACCGATTTCGGCTATCGCCGAGGCGCGCCCGATGGTCGCCATTGCGCCAAGATGGCGGTAGCGGAATGCTTGCCGCGCGTTCTTTTCGCCGCGCACCTCGGCGGCGATCTGGCGGCCGACATGCCGGCCGGCCTGAGCCGCGCCTTGCGCCATGCCCGGCACTTCCTGGCCGTGGCTCAGCATGCGCGCGGTATCGCCAATGACGAACACATTCGGCTGGGTCGGCAAACTCAAATCCGCTTGCACTTCGACCCGGCCGGCTCGATCGCGGCTGACCGGCAAGGTCTGCACCAGCTTTGATGCCTGCACGCCAGCGGCCCACAGCACCGTGCGTGCCGCGAGTTGCTCGCCGGTGCCGAGCGTCACCGCCGTTTCGCTGACCGCCGTGACGCGCTGGTTGGTGCGCACCTCGACGCCGAGTTTCTGCAGCGAGGCTTCCGCATCCGCCGACAGTCTCGGATCAAAACTTCCCAGCAGCCGGTCGCGACCTTCCACCAGCACCACCCGCACCGCGCGCGGGTCGGTGTGGCGAAAATCATCTTTCAAGGTGTGCCGGCCAATTTCCGCCAGCGCGCCGGCGAGTTCGACGCCGGTGGGTCCGCCACCGACAACAACAAAGGTCTGCCAGGCTTGCTGCGCGGCCGCGTCGCTCTCGCGTTCCGCCGCTTCGTAGGCGAGAAACACCCGCCGGCGGATGTCGAGCGCATCTTCAATCGATTTGAGGCCGGGTGCGAACGGCGCCCATTGATCGTTGCCGAAATAGGAGTGGCTGGCACCGGTCGCAATGATCAGGTAATCAAAGCTCAGTGTGCCGTTGTCGAGTTCGACGCGCCGTTCCGCCAGCGCAATGTGTCGGGCTTCCGCCAACAGGACTTGGACATTTTTCTGATCGCGCAGGATGGCGCGGATGGGGTAGGCGATGTCGCTCGGGTTCAGCGCGGCCATTGCCACCTGATAGAGCAGCGGTTGAAACAAATGATGATTGCGCCGATCGATCAGGCTGATCCGGACCGGCGCATCGGCCAACGCTTTCGCGGCAGCGAGGCCGGCAAAACCGGCACCGATGATGACCACGTGCGGTCGCGTGTCGCTGCTGTCACGCGCGCGCACCCCCGAGGCTGCTGCTGGCATTTGCATGCGCATTCTCCTGCCGTTGCCGGGTTGGCGTGCGCATTTTAGTCCGCGGCGCTTGCACTCACCATTTACCCCACTGCATAAGCATTCATCGCGGCCGTTGGCAGCGTCGGACAAAGGCCGTAAGCTCCGGACATCGCGGGTCACATATGAGCGCACCATGACGCCGGAACAGTTTCGTCACTATGGCCATCAACTGATCGACTGGCTCGCCGATCAGCGCGCCCGCATTCAGCAAGGCGAGCCACCCGTGATGGCGCCAGTCACGCCCGGCGCGCTGCGCCAGCAGTTGCCGACCACGCCACCCGTGCAAGCCGAATCGTTCGATGTCGTGCTGGCCGATCTGCAGCGCTTGCTGCCACCGCATTGCTCGCATTTTTTGCATCCGTCGTTCTTCGGCTACTTCCCGTCCAACGGCGAACTCAGCAGCGTGCTGGGCGATCTGGTGTCTACCGGTTTGGGTCAGTTGGGTCTGAACTGGCAATCGAGTCCGGCGCTCACCGAAATCGAAGAAGTGACCACCGACTGGCTACGACAAATGCTCGGCCTTTCCACCGCTTGGCAGGGCGTCATTCAGGACACCGCGTCGACCTCGACGCTGGTGGCCTTGCTGTCAGCGCGCGAACGCACCAGTGATTACGCCGCCACGCGCTGTGGTCTGCAACAAGTGCACAAACCGCTGGTGATTTACACCTCGGCGCAGGCGCACAGTTCGGTGCACAAGGCGGTGCTGCTCGCCGGCTTCGGCAAACAGTTCATGCGACTGATCGACACCGATGCTGCCTATGCGATGAAGCCCGACGCGTTGCAGCGGCAGATACAAGCCGACCTCGACGCCGGTTTGCAGCCCTGTGCGATCATCGCCAGCGTCGGGACTACCGGCACCACCGCGATCGATCCGCTCGAGCCCATCGCCGCGCTGGCCGAGCAATACGGCCTGTGGCTGCACGTCGATGCGGCGCTCGCCGGTTCAGCGATGATCCTGCCGGAATGCCGGCCGCTGTTCCGCGGCATCGAGCGCGCCGATTCGCTGGTGCTCAACCCGCACAAATGGCTCGGTGTCGCGTTTGATTGCTCGACCTATTACGTGCGCGATCCGCAGCACCTGATCCGGGTGATGTCATCGAACCCGAGTTACCTGCAAACCGCCGCCGATGGCAGCGCGAAGAATTACCGTGACTGGGGCATTCCGCTCGGTCGGCGCGCCCGCGCGCTGAAATTGTGGTTGCTGCTGCGTGAGCAAGG